>JBCDJC010000223.1:0-8128 GCA_038748225.1 Cyanobacteria bacterium P01_H01_bin.26
CAACCGCACATACCCCACCGACCTCTATCTACCTGCCGACCTTAGTGCTGTTCCTGGCCCGGTTCCTGTAATGGTGTTTTCCCATGGATACGGCGAAACTCATACCAACCCTGATTCAGTAGCCGCTGCCCGCAGCCTAGCCGCCAATGGCTTTGTGGTCGCTGTACCAGAACACATTGGTAGTAACGCAGCCTATCAAGATGATTTAGCTCTGGGACTAAACCGTGAATCCTTTGATGTCATGGAGTTTATCAATCGTCCCCTGGATATTCGATTTCTCCTTGACACCCTAGAAGAGAAAAACAACACTGAATTTCAGGGACGCTTAAATCTGGATCGTGTCGGTTTGGTTGGGTATTCGTTTGGGGGGTACACCGTATTAGCAGCCGCTGGGGCAACCGTTGATGTAGGACTTCTAGAGCAACAATGTGATTTAGAGGCCGACTTTGTGCCGGACAATGTCAATATTGCCCTGCTGATTCAATGTCGATTGCTAGAGCTACAATCTTCCCCCCAGGTGCTGCAACAGCTGACCGACGGTAGCTTGGCCGATGACCGCATTGGCTCGGTGTTTGCCCTATCCCCTTTAAGCAATTTATTTGGAGAAAAGAGCATGGAAAAAATTCAAGTTCCAGTGGTGATTGTGGGCGGGGCATACGATATTGCCACCCCCATTGTGCAAGAGCAGCTAGCCGCTTTCCAGGGACTCACCATCTCTGAAAAGTATTTTTACCTGGCCCAAAATCTCTCCCACACCTCTGCCCTGACGCGAGCTATTCTCGACCTAGCGTATCCCAGAAGTGACATTATAGAAAGCTTTAACGCCAGTGAACAATGGTTGTTTAACCTGATGGTGACACTGTTGATCGCCCATGGTCAGGTCTCTTTAGTGGGGGATGAAACCTACAGTCCCTACCTCACTGCTGCCTATGTGGAGGCCGTTAGCGTAGAACCCACCCGGCTGCATTTGCTCAGGTCGTTGCCACTGTGTTTGCTTAGACACTCGGGGTGCTAAAAAATAGCGCTGGCTCGAACCCATGACTGACAAAGGTTAGACGTTTTAGAGACGCATTGGAGGCACCGGTTTGATTAGAGTTAAACCATCGCATAACGGCAACAGCCCACGTCGAACCATAACCAAGGAGCCCGAATCATGAAAACCTCTGATATCGAACAACCGCAACAATCATCTGATGTCATACAGCTACAGCAATCACAGGTTTTAGATGCTGGCATAGTCGCTGCTAACGCATTTATAGACGATCCAGTTTTTACGTATATAATCTCTGACGATCGAGAATTTCGACTGCGGTCTTTAACTTGGTTAATGAGTAAAGCGATCGCATATTTCACCCAGCACAATCATATTTATACAACCCATAACTTAGAAGGGATTGCCGCCTGGTTACCGCCGGGACAAAGCGTTAGCGATCCACTTGAGTTATTAAAGATGGCCTGGAATCTTCAGTTATACGCCTTACCCACAAAAGTTCCCTGGAGCCGATGGGGAAGATGTTTGACGGTGTTGTCAGCAATTGAACAGGCCCATCAGCAAGACATGGGAAATTGCCCCCATTGGTATTTGGGGATAATGGTGGTGGACCCATCATCCCAGGGGAGAGGCGTAGGCGGTCGGTTACTCCAGCCAATCTTGCACCGGGCAAGTAGTGAAGGCATCGTCTGCTATTTGGTGACATTTACGGAACAAGCCGTACGCTTTTATCAAAAACATGGCTTTGAGATCGTACAAAGCCAGAAAACAGCCCCCGATGCGCCCCCCTTCTGGACAATGAAGCGAAATCCCTAACAGACCAAAAATAATGTAGTGGTTTTCTCCACACTAGGAAATTCAGGAGCACATAGCAATGGCTAATCCTAAACATATTCAACGGCTAAAACAAGGAACTCTAGCTTGGAATCAGTGGCGGCAAAAGACATCAACCGTTCGTCCCGATTTTAACCATGGCTATTGTCGCGGTTATCAGCTAGCCGGGGCTCAACTCAGTAACAGCGACTTCCATGGCAATGATTTACTCAAAGCCAACCTCAGTGGCGCTCACCTGGAGCAGGCTAATTTGAGTAACGCCTCCTTGCGAAAGACCAATCTAAATGGAGCCTGGGCGCAACGTGCAAACCTCATGCAGACAGATTCCCGACAAGCTGATTTCAGTCATGCAGATCTGACTCAAGCTGTGCTAATTAAGGCAAATTTTACCCAGGCACAGTTTGTTGCTACCAAGCTCATGCAGGCAACCTTAATTAAATCAGATTTCACCCAGGCAATCTTGATTAAAGCAAACCTTCATGGAGCTGATTTTACTGGTGCTAACCTTAGCGGAGCCGATCTGAGTGCAGCCAACCTGCGGGGGGCAAATTTTTCGGGGGCTGATTTAAGTGGAGCCAGCCTAATGGGAGCTGATTGTGATGGGGCCATATTTGATGATGCTAATTTGCAAGACACTGACTTCACGGGTACGTTCCTTAGGCGTCGGTTCGACGCTCCTCGCCAGCTCAACATTAGCGCTCAGCCTTGCCAACATTTGTTGCCCTATAGTTTGAGCGAAAACAACCAGCCTAAGGTTGTCACTATTGCCTAGTGGCGTTTACATCATGTTTGCAATGGATTGTTTGCCTATCACTCTTTTCAGTTAAAACTATGACGACTCAATCGCTTGCGCCCTTGTTTGATGATTCTAGGGTTGATGCTCTCTCTCAACAGCTCACTACTATTTTTAATAGCAGTGCTCTATCCCTGATGGTTTCCATTGGCCATCGCACCCGTCTGTTTGATGTATTATCACTGTTGCCCCCGGCTAGGAGTGATCAAGTGGCCCATGCGGCTGGCCTACAGGAACGCTATGTGCGGGAATGGTTAAACGTCATGGTGGTGGGCAGAATCCTTGACTATTCCGCTAGTGATAAGACCTATTCTTTGCCCCCTGAACATGCCGTATTACTAACTCGGGCTGCTGCATCTCCCACTAACATGGCGGCTATTGCTCAATATATTCCGGTGATAGCCTCAGCTGAAGATCAGATTGTCAGATGCTTTGCTGAGGGTAATGGTGTTCCCGTTAGCGAACTCCATCGCTTTTATGAAGTAGTGGCAGAAGATAATGCCCAGAGAGCTGTTGCTGCATTGGAAGACCACATATTACCGCTTGTACCCAATTTGTTAGAAGACTTGAGGTTGGGGATTGATGTGCTGGATATTGGCTGTGGTCGAGGCTATGTCTTGAATAAGCTGGCCCTGCTTTTTCCCAATAGCCAATTTACAGGCTATGACCTGAATGAGGATGCGATCGCAACCGCCATCCATAGAGCCCAATCCCAACAGTTGCATAACGTTCACTTTCAGGTCAGAGATACGGCCCGTTTAGAAGAGATTGAAACCTATAATCTCATTACCAGCTTTGATGCTATGCAGGATCAGGCCGCTCCTACTCAATTGCTTAGGAACATTTACAATGCCCTACGTCCAGACGGTGTTTATCTTATGCAAGAAATCCATGCGGCTTCTGATGTGAGTGGCAATCTCAATCATCCCCTGGCCCCATTGCTCTACACCGTCTCTTGTATGCACTGTATGACTGTATCGCCAGTAGCGACCGCAGCAGCGACCAAATCGCCAACAGCAGACAACCTAGAGTTAGTCACCGGCCGAGAGAAAGCTTCTGAGTTACTTCGACAGGCTGGCTTTACTGACATCGAGATTAAACAATTGCCCCATGATGTTGTGAATGATTATTACATCGTTTGCAAGTAATCAAAATACCGACATTATTGCTCCAAATGGTATGTTAAAGGACTGATTGTTTAATTACGCTAGCAGCAAATAGGCAACAGCATAAAACAAAGGTAAACAACTATGTCTATATGCGTGGCTCTGATCGCCCATGACAGTAAAAAAGACGATATCGTTGCCCTGGCTCAAAAATATCGCTCCATCCTCGCTCGCTATCACCTGATCGCCACTGATGACACTGGGCAGCGTATTGAAGCAGCCACCGGACTCACCATCGAACGACTTGCCTCCGGTGCCCAAGGGGGTGAACTGCAAATTGCTGCTCGGGTTGTCTCTGGTGAAGTTGCGGGTGTCATCTTCCTAATGGATTCCCTCAGACCCCAACTCCATGACCCGGATCACCAGGCTTTGCTGCGGGTTTGTAACCTTTACGAGGTTCCCCTCGCCACCAATGTTGCCACCGCTGAGCTATCCATTCAGGGTGTCGCTAAGCGACGCGAGGCTTACCTAATCTTTAATCCAGTGGCGGGTCAGGGCAACCCCGATCGCGATCTAGCCATGATTCGTCAAATTCTGGAGCCCCAGGTTAATCTCCACACCATTTTTACCCAGCCTGATATTGATCCTGTGGATCAGGCTAAAGAGGCCGTTGCCGCCCTCCAAAATGACGACGAGCCTGGCTGTATTATTGCCTCGGGGGGAGATGGTACGGTGTCTGCGATCGCAGGTGTCACGATAGAAACCGGTATTCCCTTAGGAATCATTCCCCGAGGAACTGCCAACGCTTTTGCTGTCGCCCTAGGCTTACCGACCGATCTCAAACAAGCGTGTGAAACGATTGTCGCTGGGAATACACGCATGGTGGACGCTGCTTATTGTAACGAGATTCCCATGGTGCTGTTGGCTGGTGTGGGATTTGAAGCCGGGATGGTGAGTAACGCCAATCGAGAATTTAAAGACCGCTTTGGAGCCCTTGCCTATATTTTCTCCGCCGCGCAACAGTTTTTTGCCCAGGAAGATTTCAACGCCAAAATTGAGCTAGACGACCAAGTCTTAGAGTTTAAGACAGGAGCCGTAACCGTTGCTAATGCCGCCCCGCCCACATCGATCATGGCCCAGGGATTTGGTGAAGTCATTCCCAATGATGGTTTGTTAGACGTTACAATTCCCGTTTCCAATACCCTGCTTGAGGACATCACTACATCGGCAAACCTATTGGTTTCTGCTTTGTCAAAATCTCAAATTGAAGGGGCTAATTTAGTCTGCCTGCGGACCAACCGCCTTACCCTAACCACCGATCCACCTCAGACATTAGTGGTAGATGGTGAAATCCTAGAAGCCAATTCGATCGAATTTACTTGCATTCCCAATGGGTTAACCATTCTCTCTCCACTATCAACAATTTAGCGATGTGGCCTATCAGCCGTAACTTAAAATAAAGAGACTCCTAAGCCATGATAAAAACCACTGATGCTCTTGAAGCCCGTGCCTTGCGATTGACTATGTTAGGAACGTTAGGTATGGCCCTTTGGGGGTTGGGGTTTGCCCTAATTACAAAATCAGAGGCTATTCTTCTAGATGGATTTTTCTCGCTGATTGGATTTGCGATCGCCCTAATTACCCAAAAAGTATTTCGCCTCGTTACACGCCCGGGCGATGAGCATTTTCCCTTTGGCTATGCCATGTTTGAGCCCATCTTGAACCTCAGTAAGGGGTTGCTGATTGCGCTGGTGAGTTTATTTGCCTTAGTCTCAGCTATATCAGCACTGTTAACAGGTGGACGGCCCATTGGGGCGGGAGTAGCCATTGTCTATGCCACCATTGCTGCTGTAGGTTGTTTTGCATTAGCTGGGCGCACTCGAGTGTTGGCAAAACGTGCCCACTCTCCTCTCGTAGCTGTCGATGTGCACAACTGGATAATTGATGGCTTTATCAGTGCCGGTGTGGCGCTCGCTTTCCTATTGATTCAATTTACCCAGGGAACACCTGTTGCGGCCTTCGCACCCTATGCAGACCCAGCTATTGTGATTGTACTGGTGGCTGCGACTATCATGGTTCCTTTTCAAATTATTCGAGATGCCTGGCGACAGATTGTAGGTTACCGGCCCACTCCAGACAAACTGCAGGTTGTCAATCAAAGCGTTGCTCAAACATTTGCTCCCTGGCCTAGCGTTACCTGGCAGGTCAGGGCACTTGAAATTGGCAGATTTTTATACGTTCAGGTCTATGCCATCGACCCAGAGGAATATTGCGGCAAGCTAAGCACTCAAGATCAGCTACGTTATCAAATTTACTCTGCGTTGCGCGAACAGTTTAAACACCTGGAGCTAGACGTTATTTTCACCCAGAATCTTTACCTAAACAGTGTCTATCTCATGTCAGAAATCCATGCTGCTTCCGATGCCTCCAAATGTGACATAGGAAGTTAAGATGCCTTGATATTTCAAAGATTCGATTTATGCCTAAAATCTCTGAAACACCTCATCATTGATGATTTTGATGCCTGCTATAGATGTACTAGCTTGTTATGCTATGTCTCTTGTGTTTGAGGGTGGGAAGGATGAAAGAAAATGTTCTACTTTGATGAGAAAGATGAGGGAAAAGTCGTTGAATCTATTAGAAATCCTTAAATTCTCTTGGTGATAAGGCAATGTTATTGCACGAGTTCATTGAGATTAGTTTATTTGCTTGATTTAGTACATTCGTTTGGCGAATCCCTGTTTACACTGGGTATGTTGCTATCGTTCAGAAGGAGTAAAATAATACCTTGTGGACCGTTGTCTATTTATCTCAGAAACGTTTGAATCGTTGCTAACGATTTGTTGTTTTTTTAGCAAGTAGGCCAGAGCTGATGTAAGTAGGTAGTCCCAATTAGTTATTAGATATCGAGGCCCCCTTCCGTCCCTCAATTCCCAGGGAGACTGGATTTAAAACCTCCAGAATTGGTTGGTTGGGGGCAGATTCTAAGAGGTTAAACAGCTTATTTATATCTTGTAAAGGATTGAACTTACCTACTTAATCGCTTGTTATTTGGCTTGTGTATGGCTTAATGAACTGAAATCATGGTTTTAAGATCCCATAGATGCTCTGTTCAAGATTGTGCTCCAGTTAGGCTTGAGTATTACTAAGTTTTCTAAGTTTTCTGTTTTACTTCAAGCAATCAAAAATACCATTTTTGTTAAGACCGAGTTCTTAGGGTGTTTGTCTTTTAGTCCAGAGTGTTTCCCATGCCACAAACTCTCGTACGCTATTCTAAAGTAATTGAGATCGTTGGCGATATCATGCGGGTTCAAGTGCCTGAGAGTGCTTATCTGAAAGATACCGGACCACGTTATGGCGATTTAGCTGTGGTTGAAGGTGATGACGACGATGATCTGTCTCTGGCCCAGGTCATTAATATTAAGCATGATGTGGTCGCTCTCCAGGTATTTGGTGGTACTAAAGGGGTGGCGACAAATTCGTCCGTTCGCTTTTTAGGTCACCCAATGGAGGCCACCTATTCTGACAATATTCTGGGTCGGGTATTTCGCGGCACAGGTAAGCCCATTGATGGCAGACCCGATCTATCGCAGGATTCTAAGGTGCCCATTGGCGGCCCGTCGGTGAATCCAATGCGGCGGGTGCTGGCATCTAAGATGATCCGCACCGATGTACCGATGATTGATGTGTTCAATTGTCTGGTCGAGAGTCAGAAAATCCCAATTTTTTCCGTCGCTGGTGAACCGTTTAACCCTTTTCTGGCTCGCATTGGTATTCAGGCGGATGCAGACATTGTGGTCTTTGGCGGGCTCGGTCTTATTTTTGATGATTACCACTTTTTTCGCACCACATTTGAGGATGCCGGTGTGTTCTCTCGCACAGTGATGTTTGTTAATTTGGCCTCTGATCCCATTGTGGAACGCACCCTGATTCCCGACATGGCCCTGGCGGTGGCAGAGCGGTTTGCGGTGGAGCAGGGCAAGCGAGTGTTGGTCTTGCTGACAGATATGACTGCCTATGCCGATGCTCTGAAGGAGATTGGTATTGCCATGGATCAGGTGCCCTCAAATCGGGGCTACATGGGTGATTTATACTCCCAGCTGGCACGCCGTTATGAGAAGGCCTGTGACTATGCCCAAGGGGGGTCAGTGACGATTCTGACAGTGACTACAATGCCTGGGGATGATGTCACCCATCCAGTGCCAGACAATACTGGTTATATCACCGAGGGGCAACTCTATCTCCATGATGGAGTGATTGATCCGTTTGGGTCGTTGTCACGGCTTAAACAGCATGTCATCGGCAAGGTGACCCGCGAAGATCATAGCCAAATTATGAATACGATGGTCCGTTTTTATTCAAATGCCAAAGATGCGGAGCAAAAGCAAGCGATGGCATTTGAAC
>JBCDJC010000224.1:0-8095 GCA_038748225.1 Cyanobacteria bacterium P01_H01_bin.26
CGTCGGTACGCTGCTGCTGCTGCTGCCCTTTGCAACGGCTAGCGGTGATTGGAATAACCCGATTGTGGCTCTGTTTACAGCGACATCGGCTGTCTGTGTCACGGGTCTAATTGTGGTGGATACGGGGTCGTATTTCTCTCCTGTAGGCCAGGGGATTATTTTACTGCTGATACAGCTGGGCGGCCTGGGGTATATGACCGCCACTACCTTGTTGTTGCTGTTACTGGGAAAACGGCTGGGGCTTAAAGATCGGTTGGCAATTCAGCAATCGTTGGATACGGCTGAACTGTCGTCCGCTGCATCTTTGATCAAATCAATTATTGCAATGACCATGATTTTTGAGCTGAGTGGGGCGTTTTTGTTAATGCCCCACTTTGCGGAGGATTATAGTGCGGGTCGGAGTCTGTGGCTGTCACTTTTCCATAGCATTAGTGCCTTTAATAATGCTGGGTTTAGCCTGTTTGCCGATAGCTTGATGCAGTATGCTCGCTCCCCTTGGATCAACGGGGTGATTGCAGCCCTGGTCATTATTGGTGGCATTGGCTATCAGGTGATTATGGAGCTATTTATTTGGGCTCGCGATCGCATCCGTCGCAAGCGTCACTGCCAGGTATTTTCCCTTCATTTTAAGGTGGTCACCAGTACGTCCCTGGTGCTCCTGGCCCTGGGCACCCTGGCCTTTTTTGCAGTGGAGTTTGCTAACCCTGCCACCCTGGGCGGCTCGCCGGTCAACATCAAGCTAATGGAGGCCGGATTTCAGTCGGTGATTATGCGCACCGCCGGGTTTAACTCCATTGACATTGGGGCGATGGAGACCAGCTCATTGTTTATTGCGATCGCGCTTATGTTTATCGGTGCTAGCCCCGGCAGCACCGGCGGCGGCATCAAAACCACCACCATCAGGATTTTGCTCAACTGCACGCGCACCGTGCTCAAGGGCGAAGATGAAGTCCTCGCCTACCAGCGGGAGATCCCGGATAAACGGGTCTTAAAAGCGGTGGGCGTTGTCGTTGCCTCTGCAATGACGGTGGTCATGGTAACCATTTTGCTATCGCTGACGGACCCGGGCATTGAGTTTATCGCTCTGCTATTTGAGACGGTATCTGCCTTTGCCACCGTAGGTCTATCCACCGGTATCACCCCGGAGCTATCTACCCTGGGGCAGCTGGTCATTATTGTCACCATGTACATTGGCCGAGTCGGGATTCTAATGCTGATGTCCGCTCTTTTGGGAGACCCCAGACCCAGCACAATCCACTACCCCGAAGAGGACCTACTGGTGGGATAAACAACCATCAACCCGCCGAAACATCCCAGCCACCATGCCCAAAATCTTGCGACGGTGGCGGCGGTCAGCCAAACGTCAGGGCGTTGTCCGATCCCTTTACACGGCTGGCTCTGGAATGGTGATATCTATGGGAGTGATTTTAACTTCCTCTGCAAGGGTCCCGAGGGATGGCTCAATTGCATCGATATTGCCGACTACAATAGTCACCAACTCACTGGGCTTCAGATTGCGCTGAGCCGCCGCTAACACCTGCTCAGCCGTTGCAGACTCCACAGCCTTTTGAAATTGAAAGACAAAATCTGACGGGTAGTCATAGTACTCGTAGCGTATCAGCCGCGAGAGCGTTTGCTCCGGTGTCGCAAAGTTAAACACAAAACTGTTGAGCACCGCGTCTTTGGCAAACTGGAGTTCCTCAGCGGTAATCGGTTCTTGCCTCACCTGCTGAATTTCCTGGTACATGGTTTTAATAAACGGCACCGTTGCCTCGGATCTGGTCTGGCCACCGCCAATAAATAACCCTGGGTAGTCGTAGCGAGGACTCCAAAAGGCATAGACCACATAGGCTAGGCCCTGTCGTGAACGAATATCATTAAATAGACGACCGCCAAAACCATTGAGCACCTCATTGAGCACCACCATGGGTGCATGGTCCGGACTATCTAAGCGTCCGCCCAAATGACCGATATGGATATAGCTTTGGGTGAGCTGGGGCTGATCAATCACATACAGACCATTGGTGCGCTGTTGCACCGCAGGTAGCTCCATGTTGGACTTTGCCATCCCTGGGGGCGACCAGTCGGCAAACAGCTCTGAGATCAGCCCTTTCATTTGGGCTGCCTCAAAGTCACCGCTAATGCCCAAAATTGTCCCCTGGGGCTGGATCGCTGTCTGGTAAAAATCGACAATGTCATCCCTCGAAATACTATCAATGTCGCTGTATTCGACCATGCGGGCAAACGGACTTTCATCACCGTAGATCAGCTTGCGAAACTCGCGGGTGGTGACATCGTCAGGATCGTCGTTGCGTCGGGCAATACCACCACGATACTGACTTTTAATCAAGTCAATTTTGTCTGGGGCAAAGGCAGGTTGGCGAATCACATCGGCAAAAATTGCCAATACATCAGCCATGTCTTCGCTAAGGGCATTAAAGCTGGCGCTACCGCTGGTGGCGCCCAGACTAGTTTCCACAGAAGCCGCTCGCTGTTCGAGAAACTGGTTGAGCTGCTCGGGGGTATAGTTAGCCGTTCCCCCCACCCGCATAGCCTCTCCCATAATGCCAGCTAAACCGGCTTGCCCCTCAGGCTCCATAAACTCCCCGGCCTTAAAGGTGGCCGAACCACTAATCAAGGGCAGGTCATGCTTTTCCATGAGGTACACCACCATGCCATTGGGTAGCTCATAGCGCTCAAAGTCAGGAATTTGAATCTCCCCTAGGGGGGCAAATTCCAGATCGGTATAGTGGCGTGCCGTCACCGCGTTGGCTGGCTGGCTCCAGCCTAGGGTCAGCGCTATCCCCAAGGAAGCCATGGCCAATAGGAAACTTGAAAGCAGACGGCGTTGGGAAAACCAGATCATTGGGGGTATGGCGAATGGGTAAAAAAAGAAACGGAAAATTTAGACCACAGAAAACAAAAAATTAGGACCAGCTAAGGTCTCGCTGACAGCTCCGATGGTCTGTTACTCCACCGATAGCAGTTTGCCAACGGTGCGATTATTGGGCACAAAGGTTGTTTGGGCAACCCGCTGAACATCCTCAGCCGTGACGGCCTCAATTCCCTTTAGCTCTTCAAAAACGTTACGCCAGGTGCCTGTTTTGGCCTCGTATTCCGTCAGCAGACTGGCCATTCCGGAATTGGAATCCAAACTACGTAGCAGCGATGCCCTGGCCTGGGTTTTGACCCGTTGTAGTTCTTCCGGAGTGACGGGATCCTGCTTGAGTCGAGTTAATTGATCGTCCATACGGCTGGCTAGCTGCTCAGGGGTAAACCCAGGGGCTGTTAAACCATACAGCAGCAGAATATTGTCATAGCGATCGCCAGGGAATCCGTTAGCACTGCCAACACTGAGGGCGACCTGGGACTGCTCGACTAGATCCTGGTACAGACGCGATGTACGACCACCCACCAAAATGCTTTCAATCATGGAGTAGACCACATGGTCTGGGTGGTTGATGCCAGGACGGTGAAAGCCTTCTAGATACCAGGGTTGGCTAGGTAGACTTAGCTCAAAGGACTTGGGCTGTGTTTGGGTTGGTTCGTCCACCCTGACCTCGGGGGGCAGACTGCGGGTCTGGCTTCGATCAAAGTAGGCGGTTGCCAATGCCTTTACATTGTCAGGATCGACATCCCCGACAACGGCACCAATCAGATTGCTGGGTCCGTAGTAGGTGTCAAAGAATTGGGCAATGTCGTCACGGGTGGCCGTGCGCAGGTCCTCTTGATAGCCGATTACCGGACGACGGTAGGGGTGCTGCTCAAAGGAAACCTCCAAAAACTTTTCGATCATCTGGCCGATGGGGGAATTGTCCACGCGCATACGGCGCTCTTCGAGGATGACTTCTTTTTCCTTATAAAATTCGCGAAAGACGGGATCGATAAAGCGTTCGGACTCTAGGGACATCCACAGCTCTAGCTTATTGGAGGGCAGGCTGTAAAAGTAGCGGGTGGCATCGGCGGATGTGGTAGCGTTCAGCCCCCGACCGCCAGATTGTTCAATAATTTGGCCAAACTCGTTTTGCTTGACATAGCTAGCGGCCTGAGATTGGAGGGTGGCAAATTGAGATCGCAGCTCCTCTAGTTTTTGCTCATCCCCTGATTCTTCCGCCAGCAATAGCTGATCAAACACCACGTCCATTTCCTGTAGCAGCGGTGCTTCTGCCCCATGGTCCGTGGTCCCAATTTGGGTGGTCCCTTTAAAGGCCAGATGCTCTAGGTAGTGGGCCACACCGGTATGGCCATCCGCTTCATTGACGGCCCCCACTTTGGCGTAGAGCATCATCGATACCACCGGCGCCTGGTGACGCTCCAGCACGATAAACTTCATACCGTTGTCGAGGGTAAACTCGCTAATATCATCAGCGACTCGACTGATGTAGGGCTGAATTGAATCCCCTGGCGAGTTCTCTGTCAGAATCTGCCCTGGATCATGACCTTGAAACTGCGCCCAGGCAGGCTCAGCCAGAGCTAGCCAAAGTACTCCCGCAAGTACAACTGCCCATATCCACTTGATCTTCGACCAGCGTACGGTTAACGGAGTCCCGCCCATAACACCTCAGCGTTAAATACCGTTTACCAGCATAGGAAACTTTCTATGGCTTGTGGCGATTGACCAACGTCAATTCCGCAAAATCACTGAATATTTTTAACTGAATATTTCTACCGCCGCCATGGGAGCACCTGTCGTCCTACCGGCTCAAATGCTGGCACTTGTACAGCGCAAAAACTTCAAACAGCCCACCGACAATACTCAGGGTCAGACAGATAACGACGATACCCCAGCCCACATTACCCGCCCCAAAAGTGAGCAAGAAATCCAGCAGGCCATCTCGTCCTACGGCACTGATGGCGGCTAAAGGAGAGCACACCCCCAGGGTCAGGGTACCCAACGCTATCCCCAAGCCCAGGGCCGGTAGCACAAAGCAAATGGCCAATGTCAGCACCAAGGAATTAAATGATCGTAGCCCCACTTCTACCTCCCGCCGTGTTGTTACCGAATAGGCGTAAACAACCATCCCAACCATAGGGGGAATTGATGGAAATAATCGGGAACGTGAGGAATCTTAAATTTTCATAAAACTACAGAGCATTTAGAGTTTATCCTTAACCCATTAAAATAGTTGGCTATGGCTGCACCTAGCTATGTGTCGCCCCTGTGTTTAAGGAGCTGCCACCCTTGTCCGCTGCATTTTCCACATCCAGTCTTGCTAAATGGGGACAGCGCCTGTTGGCGGCGATTCTCCTCGGGGGACAAGTCGTTGTTCATCTGGTGACACGTCCCCTGCACCGGCGCAACACCGTTGAGCAAATGGCGGCTGTTGGCCCTGAGTCCCTGCTAATCACGCTGGTGACGGCCAGTTTTGTGGGCATGGTGTTTACCATCCAAGTCACTCGAGAGTTTATTAATTTTGGAGCCAGCACCGCCGTGGGTGGAGTACTGGCGTTAACCCTAGCCAGGGAACTGGCTCCGGTGCTCACAGCGGTGATTATCGCCGGTCGAGTGGGGTCGGCCTTTGCCGCTGAAATCGGCACCATGCAGGTCACCGAGCAAATTGATGCGCTGCAATTGTTAAAGACCGATCCGGTGGATTATCTGGTGTTGCCAAGGGTGGTGGCCTGTGCTCTGATGCTTCCCCTGCTGACGATCCTGTCGTTTATTACAGGCATGACCGGGGGCCTGCTGATTTCAACGACAATGTTCAATATCTCCCAGGCCGTTTTTCTAGACTCAGCCCGGGTGTTTTTGAGTGTGGGAGATTTGGTGAGCGCCATTGTCAAAGCCCTAGTTTTTGGGACATTAATTGCTGTCATTGGCTCTAGCTGGGGCCTAACGACAACAGGCGGAGCAAAGGGAGTGGGTCAGTCTACGACCACTGCCGTTGTCACGGCGCTGCTTGCCATTTTTATCAGCAATTTTTTTCTTTCGTGGCTCATGTTCCAGAGTTCAGTCTTGAACTTTTAGCGCTCTAGTATTCCGTCAGCTTATTGAGATAGCGCTCAATGAGCAAAATAGCCACGATGTCATCAATGGGGCGCGGAATGCTGCGCATGCTTTGGGGCAGGATGCGGTTAAGACCTTTGGGGGGAAACATTTCCCAATAGCGATCGCGGGCTTCCAAACTGCTGTAGCGCTCATCAACCAAAATGACATTGGGGCCTTCTTTGAGCCGCGATAGCTCCTGTTTCCAGATCTTTGCCCCGGTTTGATCGCCCATGACGATCAGGGAAATTGGATAAGTCTGGCGGAGGGATTCGATGTGATCAACCACGGTCTCAGCTGCAATCACCTCGTGGTAACAAAGCGAACGATCTAAACCCACGATGGCTAGACCACATTTATGGCGGCCTGGGTCAAATCCGAGAATGACAGGTTGCGATAGCTTGGAAAAAGCAGTGGATGTCACGAAGCTGACGTTACAGAAAAGGCACTTACAGAGAAAGTCCGGGTTTGAACCCAGATGTGGTCAGGCAGATAGGGCCTTTTTCGTCATAGCACTATTTTAGGCCTATCCCAAAGGTGACCCCAGGGGTGCCACGAATTCAGCAGATTAGCTAAGGATAGCTTGCGCTTCTCGCAAAATCTGGCAGACTTAAGGCTGGCAACGTAATTATGGAGTCACATGCAGTGGCTGGCTGTAACCGTAATGCAAATGCTATGGTCTAAGTACACGTGTACACACTAGTTCGGATGCGCCTGCTTTGTGCATGTAAAGCGAGTTGAACTATGTCACTTTAAGTCTTTTGGAGGAACAACTCAAGTTCCTCTGCTGCCAGGGTTTACCGTTATTTCCGGCCCTAATGGTTCAGGAAAGTCGAACATTCTTGACGCCCTGTTGTTTTGTCTGGGGTTAGCTAGCTCCAAAGGCATGCGGGCTGAGCGTCTGCCGGATTTAGTTAATCAAAATCACGCCAATCGACGCTCTACGTCAGAAGCTAGCGTCACCGCCACCTTTGATATCAGTGATGTGCCAGCAGAGCTGTTGCGGGAAGACAGCGATGGAGAGGCCGATCAGCACACCGAACCCCAATTAGAGGCTGAGGCCTTAAACACCGAGGCAATCCTCGATCAAGACAGCGTCGCTAATGGGGACGATGCCTCTCCTCCTGCGGATGTATCCTCGCCAGCGGAGTCGGCTCCCCATCCAACCGAGCCAGGTACTGGTGAGAAAAGCCCAGCCCCTGACAATGTGGTGTCCCTACCGCGGGAGTGGAGCGTCACTCGCCGTCTGCGGGTCACGGCCCAGGGCACTTACACATCTAACTATTTTATTGATGGTCAGCCCTGCACCCTAAATGAGCTGCACGAACAGCTCCAGCGGTTTCGGATTTATCCCGAAGGCTACAACGTAGTGTTGCAGGGAGATGTCACCAGCATCATTTCCATGAAGGCCAGGGAACGTCGGGAAATTATTGACGAGCTGGCGGGGGTGGCCTCATTTGATCGCAAAATTGACCAGGCCAAGCTCAAGCTAGATATGGTGCACGAGCGCGAAGAGCGTTTTCGCATCGTGGAACGAGAGCTGATCGACCAGCTGGAACGCCTCGATCAAGACCGAAAAAAAGCTGAGAAATATAAGCAACTCAAGGCCACACTGCAGGAAAAGACCCAGTGGCAGGCCGTGCTGGCATGGCGACAGCAGCAGCAGCAGGCTGAGCAGTTAGAGGGGCAAATTGCCCAGGGTAAGCAGCAGGCTGCCACCTTAGCCCAGCAGCGAGAAGCGCTCATAGCGCTGATTGGTGAAACCGCCACCGAACTGGAGGGGCTAAATACAAAGGTCAAGGCCCTCGGAGAAGATGAACATCTGACGCTCCAGGCAAAGCTGGCTACCCAAGAGGCCGAACTGCGACAGCTGCAGCGGCAGGAGGCGGCCCTCGGGCAGTCCACCCGTGAGCTGGCGGCCAACCTACAGGCTACTCAGCTCGAGCTACAGCGCCAGACCCAAGAACTAAACACCCTGGGGCAGCAGCTGGCCACCCTCAGCGACACACAAGTCAGACTAAAAACGCAACGGGATCAGGCCGCCCAGGCCGTTGAGGAAAGCCGGGAAGCGACCAGCGCGATCGCAACCGCGTCCCAAGCCTGGGTAGA
>JBCDJC010000225.1:0-8038 GCA_038748225.1 Cyanobacteria bacterium P01_H01_bin.26
GCCGCAGCCCGCATTTTGGCGTTGGGCTCTACCCCGTAGACACCGTTACCATGTTTAAGAAACAGCTGGGTCAGCAGTCCTGTCCCGGAGCCCACATCGGCCACCGTCTGATCTGACCTAAGGCCGTAGCGCTCTACTAAATAAGCCAGCAGTGGCGATGGATAGCCAGGCCGATAGCTGACATAATCAGCCACCCGACTTGAAAATCGTTCCGTTACATTTTCCATAGTATCTAGCCGGGCGCAAACCCCAGTACCTGTTTAACCACGGCCCATCGCGAACAGTCCCAATAGTCTATGTGAGAGCAAATCAACCCCTCCGCATTGAGGGTCAGCTCGCTCCAGCCCGGAATCGACACCCTGGGCTGCCATGGGATCGGAGCCGTAAAGTTGAGAATCCAACGGGTCTTAATGGTGTCTACCTGGGGCTGCTCCACCCCCTGCAGCTGTAGATCAATATCTTGAAACCACTGGTCAATAAAGCCAATCATGCGGCGATAGCGACCGACGCCACGAAATTCATTCATCGGGTCTTTGAAGTACACCTCCTCGGCATAGAGGTCGTAGCTTTGGGCCTTGGGAAACCGGGCGTAGTCCGCTTTGACCTGGGCGATCACAGCTAACGCTTTTTGCTCTAGGGGACGATTATCCATTGGCAACCTCCGGGGGAGTCACCTCTGGGTTTACCTCTGGCCACAGCCGCTCCAGCTGGCTCTGCCAGGCCGCGAGGGCGCGGTCGCCGTAGCTGCTGTCCTGCATATCCCCCATCATGCCCTCGGCATAAAACCGATTGATGGTTTGCAGGGTGGCTTCCAAGGACTGCCCCTGCTGCTTGGCCGCTTGAATAATCTGGCGTACCCGAGCCTCAATTAGGGTATTAAAAAATGGATCAATTCCCGTTTGTTTCATCAGCAGTAGCTGATCGATGGCGGCGGAAAACTGGGCGATCGCAAGACTAGCCAGATCGTGCTGAAACACGCCCCAAAGCACATTTTCATAGTTAGCGTAACGGGCCATCTGGGTCTGATCAAAGTTGGCGGCTAAAATTTCACCCAAAAAAGGCTGGGCTTCTGTAATGGGCACGATGGGAATCAGCACCCTGAGCCAGGTCTGGTCATCGGACAGCAGCACCAGCAGCCGCAGTTCCGATGTCTCTACCTGCCAGGCATCGGGAGGATTGACGTCGCAGGCATCGCTAAAGCGAGCTTGGAGAGTTTGGGTAATGTCTTGGGGGATCATGGGGCAACTGGGTAGAAACGGCGAACCGCAAAAAAAAGGAGGTGTAGCCTGTACACCTCCCACTTTAATTTGATGTCAGCGGATTAGACATATCCGTCCGCCGGCCCAGGTTGCTAAAAGGCAAACCATTCTTGAACGGCTTCCGCTTTTGTATTGGTGTTGCGCTCAGGGGTTTCGCGGGTGAACTTCATGTGGATGGAGCGGGTTTGCTCGCCATCGGCGGCAACAGCCTTAATCGGATAGTCAATCAGACCGTCCTGGAAGGACATTTGGAAACGGAAGGTTCCATCGGGTCTGAGATCAATTTTGCGATCGCCAATGGTCACGGTCGCATCGGGCTCGGTCGCACCGTAAACAATCAGCTCAGCATCGGCAATCAGCCAAAACTGGCGAGGACGGATGGGGGGCATAGAGGCGGCCATACCAGCACCCGACATATTCAAACCAGAAGCCGTTGGCAAAGACCACATGCCCATCCCAGAGGGGAATACAAAGGAGCTAATGGTCTGCTCAGGCACTTGGTGCATGGACCCAAAGATGGAACCAGCCACCCGCTGAGCTTCCATCGACTGGGCCTGGGCAAAGATCTGGTCATAGATGGGATTGCCGTTGGCATCGGTGGCCGCTGCCGCCGCCTTTTTCTCAGGGGGCACCAGGGTCATAACGCTTTGGCCACGCAGGTTGTCATCCCAGTTAACGGTAACAAAATGATCCTCAAGCCAGTCGGAGGGATACACCGGTGGCACGTGGATAGGTGCGGAACGGGCCATCAGCAACCAGCGGCCATCGGCGCTGACGTAGCCAATTTCTGCAATGTAGTCGCGATCGCTAACGGGGATTGGCAAGATCCATTCCCGGGCCATCTCATCACATTCGTACTGCTGCAGACTGTGGGGACTCACCGCGTTAATGTCCACATCAGTCACGTCGTAAAACCGGAGCGCCAGACGAACACCGCCCTGGCGACGCATTTCCTCCTTGTGGGAGCCTGGGATGTCCCAATAGGCATAGGCCCACTGGGGGTCACGGGGCATCAGGACAATGCGGCTTTCACCATAGCCGCCGGGTAAATCGCCAAAGCCATCATCCACCGTTGCCAAATCTGCCATCGCTAGACCATTGCCGCCACTGGGAGCGCCGGCGACGGTCGTGGTTTCACCAGCTGGCGTTGCCACAGCAACAGGAGCAGCCGTAACGGAGGCCCGAGCAGCCTGGGCCGAACGAATCGCCGCCACCAGCTCAACCTTACGCATCCGGCTGTAGCGGGACACTTCATACTCACTGGCGACCAAGCGGAGCTGCCGCAGTGTCATTTCCTCTAACTGCACCTTTGAACCGTTACCCATGACCATATTCTTACCTGCCAGCACTGCAAATCTTTCAAAGACCACCCTCTGGGGATCGCTCTTGGGATTCATACTGCCAGGAAACGCTGTGGGGATCAAGCTAAATGATCCCCACAAAAACACCTCGCCATCGATTTTTCAGGACATTCAGCAAATAAATTGTCATGAAATTTTGACTTTTTCAATTTACGAAGGCTTTACAGTCACGACTAGGCCATGAAGTCATGACATTTGGGGATCACTGTTCCAGCCAGATCGCCTGACGGGACAACACCGTCGCACCGGCTATGCAATGATTGGGGCTGACGCCGTTGAGCACATTTCCATGACCGCCAAGTCAACATCCGCCCAGGGTAGCCGGGTAATCAGTCGCATGTTGCCCGTCGCCATAAAGCTATGGCTACAAACCCAGCTGGATGAGATTGGGGAGTTGACGTTTGAAATCCAAGCCACCGACCGCCAGGTAATATCCGGTCATATCCCTGGTATCGCCCTATGGGCACAGCAGGCTGTATACCGGGGTATCCGGCTCACCGATGTGAATGTGACAGCCCGCGATATCAAGATCAACATTGGGCAGATTTTGCGGGGAAAGCCCCTGCGTTTAAAGCAGTCGTTTCCAATTGAAGGGCAGGTTGCTTGGAATGCTGAGGATCTCAAGACATCGTCGATAGCATCTATTTTGGCTGACGGTCTGATGGATGTTTGGCAAGCGTTGCTAGCCGATGACACAGTGGCGGCAGAGATAGTGGTCCACTATGGGAATGAGCCCAGTCTGGCCTCGTGTCGAGGGGCCATAGAGCTTGTTGACACCGAGCTGCTACTTAGCCTGGTGCGCGATGGACAGGCGGACATTGGCCTGCGGGGATGGCTAGAAATTGAGGAGGGCCATAACCTGCGACTGAGCAAACCACGATGGCGGCTGCCCTCTGGCAACTATGTGGATAGTGCAGCGCTGGGGGACTTTTGTTGGGACCTTGGGGACCAGACCGAGCTGCGATCGCTCACTGTGCAAAATGAGCAGCTCACCTGCCAGTGCAAAATTATGGTGCAGCCCTAACCCCCTGGCCAGGTTCCTGGCAAGCTGGGCAGCAGCATCGTAATAAAGTAGTACACCAGCGGCGCTGTAAATACGTAGCTATCGGTGCGGTCTAAAATACCCCCATGACCAGGAATTAAGGTACCTGAATCCTTGACGCCGGCGTCGCGTTTCATCAATGATTCGGTAAGATCCCCGAGCAGGCTGGAGATACCGATAATGGTGCCAAAGGCGGACCCCGTCAGCCACCACAGGGGCCATTGCATGAGCCAGGCACCACTGCCACCCACGAGCAGACTACCGCCCAGGCCACAGAGCGCCCCCTCCACGGTCTTTTTAGGGCTGATGTTGGTCAAGGGGGTGCGGCCAAAGGTACGGCCAGCGGCGTAGGCACCAATATCGGCCGCCCAGATACAGGCAAAGGCCAACAGGGTCAGCAGCAGCCCAATCGGCAAGCTCTCTAACCTCCAGGCGGTGGGCCAATAGCCCCCCAGGGGGAGATTTGTCATATTGCTCTCCCAGCCCCGCAGACGAATCCAGTAGCTGGGCAGGTAACCGCCGTAGAACAGCCCCAAAATAGACGCCGCCACATCGGCAATGGTGGCAAATTTGGGCTGAAATAGAACGTAAAAGCAAATACAGGTACCCGCCAAAGACAGAATGGCATCCGTCAAGGGCGGGGCCACATGGGCTGAAATCAGGAGCACCTGGCTAACAATCAGCGTAGTCTTGACGGCAGCGTTAATGCCCTTGGCACGGGTCAGGGCAAAAACTTCGAGCTGCCCCAGATAGACGATGATGCCGAATCCAATGGTGAAATACCATCCCCCCAATATAATCATCAGTAGGGCAACTGCGATCGCAACTCCACCACTCGCAATACGGATCCACGGCATAAGTAAATAAAGCAGATAATATAGATGGCCTACTAGTCAGCATAGACCGATTCACTAGCCTACACTTTGTCTGCCGTAGATCTATCCACTGGCCAAACTTACACCGGAGCTGACACCAGATTTTCCTCCCATTTACGGGGTTGGCTAGCACGCCGAATGTATCGCCAGATCTGAGTTGCCGCCAGGGTGCCATCCGCCACCGCAACAGTTACCTGGTTTAACCCCTGTTTTAGATCGCCCACCGCAAAGATACGATCGTGGGTAGTCTGGGCCATGGTGTTGGTCACCAGATTCTCTCCTTCCCAGGTCAGTCCCTCGATCCCCTTTAAATACTGATTGTGGTAAATAGAACCCATGTTAATCAGACCGGTGGTCGCCTCTACAACCGTTCCGTCCGTTAGCTCTACACCGCTCATTTGATGGTTCTCGCCCAAGAGCCGAGCGATGGGAGCTTCATAGAGAGGGTAGCCATGGTCTGCTAATTTTTGCTTCATCGCCTCACCCACAGCCAGCCCGTTAGTCAGTACGGAAATATACGGGGTAAACCAGTTTAAAACAAAGGCCGCATTGATCTGAGATTCTCGGCTAACCATCAGTACGGCCTTTTCGTCCCACATATCAAAGCCATCACAGATCATGCACACGTGGAGCGTGTAGCCTGCATAATCGTAGACGTTTTGCATATTTTCCAGCTGGGGCAGCATGTCAATTACCCCCGAGGCTGCGATCAGATATTTACTACGCAGGGTGTAGTGCTTAGCACTTTTTTTCCCTACTTTGACATTGACGGCAAATGTATCGCCCTCATCGGTTACCCCTTCTACAAAGGCACGCAGGTGATCGGCCCCCCACTCAAGAGACTGTTTGGCACCGTGGTAGAGAATATCGCGCCCCGGCGTATGGGGATCTAAACCAAGGTAGTTGCGGGTTTCCTGCATCCATATTGAACGCCCCCTACCCTTTTCAATAACCAGACATTTAAGACCATAGCGCGCTAGATAAATAGCGGCCGACAAACCTCCCATGCCGCCACCGACAACAATGGCGTCGTATACAATGTCCAAATGATTTTCAATATTTGCGCTTGATAGTTTCATGGGTTGCTAACCTGTCTAGGTACGGTTATTTGAATAATTGACGACGAATAGGTTGTAGGGCATTTACCCACGCCAGATGTGAAACCCAGCGCCCATTGAGGGCCGGGTTTTGATTCTGTTAGCTTTTCAAGATTCCGTTAGCTTTGCGATATTAAGTCCAAAGCGGGCCAACGCCTGCT
Organism: Cyanobacteria bacterium P01_H01_bin.26; assembly: GCA_038748225.1. Taxonomy (GTDB): domain Bacteria; phylum Cyanobacteriota; class Cyanobacteriia; order Phormidesmidales; family Phormidesmidaceae; genus Leptothoe. The sequence continues at coordinate 5,796 of JBCDJC010000225.1, forward strand.
GACCGGTTGAAATATCTAAGCCATAGATGCACAAGGCAAAGATGATTAGATGACTAACCTTCTTTGCCTCAGTAAATTGGACCAAGTAAGTTGGACTAAGGTTAGTACCCCAGTCTCATTATAAATGGGCCTAACCGACAAACTCTTTGCGAGGAGCAGAGACACCGGGAGCATCCGAACCCTTGAGGTAAGCCAGCATAGTATCCGCATCCGAAACCTCAAAAGGATCGGTGGGGCAGTTGTCACCAAAATCAGGCTCAGCAAATAGCTTTTCGATGGCCATGTCATTGACAACCATGGAATAACGCCAGGAACGCATGCCAAAACCCAGGTTGGACTTGTCCACCAGCATTCCCATCTTGCGGCTAAATTCACCGTTACCATCGGGCAGCAGTTTCACTTTCTCGGCACCCTGTTGCTTACCCCATTGGAACATGACAAAGGCATCGTTGACAGATAGACAGTAAACAGCGTCAACACCCAGGGCCTTCATTTCGTCATAAAGCTCTTCGTAGCGGGGCAGGTGATTAGAAGAGCAGGTGGGGGTAAAAGCACCAGGAAGAGAGAAGACAACAACCTTTTTACCAGCGAAAACATCTTCAGTGGTGGTGTCTTGCCAGCGATAGGGATTAGGTCCTTCCACAGACTCGTCACGAACGCGGGTCTTAAAAACAACGCTGGGTACTTTTTCGATAACAGCCATGATAATTTCCTTTAGTTTGATTGCTAGATGGATAAAACCAGTAAAGTACTCAGCTGCGCTAGGCTCGCTGAGTCCCATTACAGACATCGGTTTGGATTTATCCTTCGTCCTGTTAACTTAGAATAGTTCTTATTTGGAAAAACATCAACATCTAGAGTAAGTCTAATATCAGAATGGTTATCAGATAGGATTACCGCTAGACTAATAGTGTTATGCTTGTACTATAGGCTCTAGCGTGCAAGTTCGCTTGTATTCTCGGATGCCACCTGGGCAGTCGTATTGGAATGTCAGCAATGTCGCAGCAGACAGAAGAAATCGTTAAGCTCCTCAAATCTAAACGTCTGAGAGTAACGCCTCAGCGATTTGCAGTCTATGCCAACCTGCTTGCTCGCACCGACCATCCGACGGCTGAGCAAATTCTTAGCGATGTCAATAAGGACGTTCCCACCTCATCCCAAGCGACTATTTACAGCTCGCTGCAAGCCCTGCGAGCCGTGGGTCTGGTGCGCGAAGTGCTTCTAGAAGAAGGGGTGCGCCGCTACGATGCCAACGTAGCGGCGCACCATCACTTTCGCTGTACCGAGTGTGGTGCCATCGAAGATATCCCCTGGGAGCAGTTTCAGGCGATTGATACCAAGCAGCTGCGCCCCGGCCTCAAGGTGGATAACTACGAGATAACGGTACACGGGGTTTGCGATCGCTGCTAACTAAAGACCGGCTTACTGGATAGCATCTACCCACCAGGCTGTGTAGATAAATTTTCCAGTGTAGAAAAAAACTTTAGAAGAAATTCGAGGGAATTTGAAGTCCGCATCACCATACTCCTGGGCAGATTAGCCTAAAACTGTAGGGTGGTGTATTCATTTTTTTTGAGTTGTCCCCTAGACGTTTTTTTCTAAACTCATGACAGCCCTCAATCCTATCCTTACTTTTTTAACCCAGCCTTCAAAGGCTGAGACCGCAGCGATTTTGCCCCTGGCGCTATCTGACCTGGCGGATGGACAAAATGAAACCTCAATATTGCGAACTCTTAATGCCGCCTTTTTAATCCTCCTGGCAGGGGATGCCCATCCCAGCTTTACCGAGGCCAAAACCTATCTAGATAAATTTTCTACCTCCCCCGACTGGGAAAAAACAGCCAAGTTTTACTTGCACAGTGCTCAACTGATTGCCCAGGAGCTAGGCCACAGCTGCCAGCAGGATTCTGCACTCAAGGCCAATCTGGACCAAGTGTCTGCAGCTCTAGCCAACGCCGCTGGGGATGAGGTAGCCATAGCAAATGCGGTTTGGTCGGTGTTATTCCCAGAGGCGTTGGCTAGAGCTGCAGACACCTGGTCCAGATTGGCCTTGAGTGCAGCATCCTGCTGGCAGGTGTGGTCTAGCTCCTGGGCAATCAGTTGAGCACTGTGCAAGTAAAACTTAGCTGTTTTTTCCCAGTCGGGGGAGGTGGAAAATTTATCTAGATAGGTTTTGGCCTCGGTAAAGCTGGGATGGGCATCCCCTGCCAGGAGGATTAAAAAGGCGGCATTAAGAGTTTGCA
>JBCDJC010000226.1:0-8005 GCA_038748225.1 Cyanobacteria bacterium P01_H01_bin.26
ACCGATGGCCTCCATGAGGACGGCATGGGTGGTTTGCCCGCCAGCCTGCAGCTAATGAAAGGGGTGTTTACCGCTGGCTTTTTTATATCTGTGCTAGGGGCGGCCCTGGGGTTGGTGCGCATTTTGCAACAGCTCGGTCTGTTTCAGGTGATTAGCCCAAAACTCAGACAGTATAGCCGTACCCAGCTAGCGCCAGTGCTACGCTCGTTTAGCCGTCCCAAACACTGGTTTACCATGGCCCGTGAAATGATCAGCCTCAATACCAGCAGCGAACAGCTGCGTAAAACTGGCGATCTGGGAACGCTGCCGGTGATTAATCTCAGGGCCAGACACTTTTTTACCCCGGCGCCGCTGCTCAAATTTCTGCCCCTGGAGACCGCCGATCGGCTATGGGCCAAAATGCACCATGACCTGATGGGGCTGTCTCACCAAAGTCTTAGCCTGCCGGTTGACCCGAGCAGCCACTTTATCTGGCTCGATCAGCCCGATGCCATGCTTGAGGCCATCGATCGGATGCTACTCAAATGCTCGCGCCAGCAACGCTCCTAAAAATGTCAAAAACCTTCTTTCCTGTTATGCGTTGATAACCAAATCATTGCTGGGTTAAACAAGGAGCAGGGGGCACTCTACAATGGTTAAAATGTTGTTTAAAGGCGGTCGCCCCTGATGACTACCCAGCCCGATCGAGTTTTGATTTTTGACACCACTCTACGTGACGGTGAGCAGTCTCCCGGTGCGACGATGAATGTTGAAGAAAAGCTGGCGGTGGCAAAACAGCTGGCTCGCCTCGGGGTAGATATCATTGAAGCTGGGTTTCCCTATGCTAGCCCTGGCGACTTTGACGCGGTCCAGCGCATTGCCAAGGAGGTTGGCAACGCGAGCGGCCCGACCATTTGTGGTCTGGCACGGGCTACCAAACCGGATATTGAGGCGGCGGCCCGCGCCATTGAGCCCGCTGCTAGCGGCCGCATTCACACCTTTCTGGCGACCTCTGATATTCACATGCGCTACAAGCTCAAAAAGTCGCGGGATGAGGTGCTGGCCATCACCGATGAGATGGTGCGATTTGCCAAGGGCTTTACCGATGATGTGGAGTTTTCGCCCGAAGACGCAGGGCGATCGCAACCTGAGTTTTTGTATCAGGTATTAGAGGTTGCGATCGCAGCCGGTGCCACCACCATCAACATCCCCGACACCGTGGGTTACCTCACCCCCAGCGAATTTGGCGGTCTGATTAAAGGGATTGCCGAAAACGTCCCCAACGTGGACCGGGCCGTGATCTCCGTGCATGGCCACAACGACCTTGGCTTGGCCGTGGCCAACTTTCTAGAAGCGGTCAAGAACGGCGCTCGGCAGCTAGAGTGCACCATCAACGGCATCGGCGAGCGCGCCGGTAACGCCGCCCTCGAAGAGTTGGTGATGGCCATGCACGTGCGGCGTCAGTACTTTAACCCCTTCTTTGGGCGTCCGGCGGATTCTGAAACGCCCTTGACTAATATCAACACCACCGAAATTTACAAAACCTCACGGCTGATTTCCAGCGTTACCGGCATGCTGGTGCAGCCCAACAAGGCCATTGTCGGTGCCAATGCCTTTGCCCACGAGTCCGGCATTCACCAGGATGGCGTCCTTAAAAATAAGCTCACCTACGAGATTATGGACGCCCAGACCATTGGCCTCACTGACAATCAGATTGTCCTGGGTAAACTTTCGGGACGCAATGCCTTTCGCACCCGACTGCAGGAGCTGGGCTACGAGCTATCGGACCAGGACTTAAATAAAGCGTTTCTGCGGTTTAAGGAGCTAGCGGATAAGAAAAAGGAAATTAGCGATCGCGACCTAGAAGCCATCGTCAACGATGAAACTCAGCAGGTGGCCGAGCACTTTAGGCTGGAGCTAGTGCAGGTATCCTGTGGCAGCAACGCCCGGGCCACAGCCACCATTACTATCCGTACCCCCGCTGGGGAAGAGCTAATGGATGCCGCCATTGGCACGGGTCCCGTCGATGCGGTCTACAAGGCTATCAACCGAGTGGTGGATATCCCCAACGATCTAATCGAGTATTCGGTACAGTCGGTCACAGCCGGTATTGATGCCATGGGAGATGTCACCGTGCGGCTACGCCATAGCCAGCGCATTTACTCTGGCCACGCGGCCAACACAGACATCGTCGTGGCCTCGGCCAATGCCTATATGCAGGCCCTAAACCGGCTGTATGGCTCTACCCAAGTGGAAGGTTCTCTACATCCCCAGCGGATGGCGGTACCCGCTGGAACGGGTGTGTAGGACAGAATAAGGATATGGCATTAGAAGCATTAGCAAGCAAAAACAATGCAACCTTTACTCAACGTTGAAATCAACCAAATTGGTATTGCTGAACGAATACAGCTTGCAGAAGATCTATGGGATAGCATCCTCTCAATTCCCGAATCATTACCTGTAACGGATAGTCAAAAGCAAGAGCTAGATTCACGGCTAGAAGCCTATGGTCAGGAGCCAGAGGCTGGTGCCAGTTGGCAGATAGTCAAAGAACGGTTAAGCAATCTGTAATGAGCTATTCACTTCTGATTCGTCCAGAAGCAGAGCTTGATATTCAAGATGCCTATCAATTTTACGAAGAACGTAGTCAAGGTTTAGGCTCTGAATTTGTCCGTTCCATTGATGCCTGTTTTTCTAGCATTGGGCGAAATCCAATGGCTTATCCGACGGTTTATCGCAAAATACGTCGGGCATTGATTCGCAAATTTCCATACGGTATTTTCTATCTCGTTGAATACGAAAAGATTGTCGTAATTGCTTGCTTTCATGCCAAACAAGATCCAAAACGTTGGCAACAAAGAGGGCAATAAAGTCTGATGAAATCTTCGGTGTATCTAGATATCCGCCCCTAGGTGTTTTACTCTAGTTGCCTAGACGCTATGGAAAATGAAGGTAAGGAAATTACATGACCCCTCAACCATCCAAAATCATCTACACGCTGACGGATGAAGCACCTGCCCTGGCCACCTACTCCTTACTACCTATCATCCAGGTATTTTCCCAAGCAGCTGATGTCGTTATAGAAACTAGCGATATTTCTTTGGCAGGGCGTATTGTTGCCAATTTTCCAGATTTCCTGACAACAGAGCAGCGGGTACCTGACGCCCTGACCCAACTTGGAGAACTCACCCAAACACCAGCAGCCAATATCATCAAGCTTCCTAATATTAGTGCGTCTGTACCACAGTTGCTGGCTGCCATCAAGGAGCTGCAGAAAAAAGGGTACAACGTTCCTGACTATCCTGCCGAGCCCAAAACTGAGGCCGAAGCTGAAATCAAATCCCGGTATGCCAGGGTACTAGGAAGCGCCGTTAACCCTGTTTTGCGTGAAGGAAACTCAGATCGTCGGGTGGCCGCTGCCGTTAAACAATACGCCCAAAAGAATCCCCATAGAGTTGGGGCATGGGCCAACGACTCCAAATCCCATGTTGCCCATATGCATAGTGGGGACTTCTATGGAAGTGAGCAATCGGTTGTCCTTGAAAAGGCGGGCAGTGTCAAAATTGAACTAGTCGACAACAACGGTTCGGTTACAGTCTTAAAAGAGAAAACAGCCGTATTGGCAGAAGAAGTCATTGACGCGGCTGTTATGAGCGTCAAGGCTCTGCGAGACTTCTATAAAAAAGAGATCAGCAACGCTAAAAAAGAAGACATTCTGCTTTCTCTCCATGTAAAAGCAACCATGATGAAAGTGTCTGACCCAATTCTGTTTGGGCATGCGGTCACTGTTTATTTTGAGGATGTTTTTGAAAAATATGTCGATACCTTTGCAGGTCTTGGGGTTAATCCCAATAATGGCCTGGGTGATATTTACTCGAAGATCCAGACGCTACCTGGCCCCCAGCGAGCCGCCATTGAGGCGGACCTGCAAGCCACCTACGAAAGGCAGCCCCGGTTAGCCATGGTCGACTCCGATAACGGTATTACCAATTTTCACGTTCCTAGCGATGTGATTATTGATGCCTCCATGGCCGCCGCTATTCGCACCTCTGGCAAAATGTGGGGGGGCGATGGCAAACCCCACGATACCAAGGCCATGATCCCCGATCGGTGCTATGCCACTATGTACCAGGCAATCATTGGCTTTTGCCAGGAAAATGGCGCTTTTGATGTGACCACCATGGGAAATGTTGCCAATGTGGGGCTTATGGCCCAAAAGGCTGAAGAGTATGGCTCCCATGATAAAACCTTTGAGATTCCAGCTGATGGCACCGTGCGAGTGGTAGATGCAGCTGGACAGGTCCTAATGGCCCACAGCGTAGACCAGGGTGATATCTGGCGGATGTGCCAAACAAAGGATGTGCCTATTCAAGACTGGGTAAAACTGGCGGTCAGTCGGGCTAGGGCTACCGGTTCCCCCACCGTTTTCTGGTTGGATCAAAATCGCGCCCATGATGCCAATTTGATCAAAAAAATCGAGCGATATCTGCCCCACCATGACACCACCGGGCTGGATATCCAGGTTTTGTCTCCTGCGGACGCTATGCGCTTTACCTGTGAACAGATTAAGATCGGCAAAAATGTGATCTCAGTTACGGGCAACGTGTTGCGAGACTATTTGACCGATCTCTTTCCAATTCTAGAACTGGGTACTAGCGCTAAAATGCTCTCCATCGTGCCATTATTGGCCGGTGGTGGACTGTTTGAAACTGGGGCGGGCGGGTCTGCACCCAAGCATGTACAACAGTTTGTCCGTGAGGGACATCTGCGCTGGGACTCCCTGGGTGAATTTTTGGCCTTGGCGGTGACATTAGAAGAGTTGGGGCACAAGACAAACAACGAAAATGCGCTGATTTTGGCGACTGCCCTGAGCCAGGCGAACAGCCAATATTTAGAGCACGCCAAGGCTCCGTCCCGTAAGGTAAATGAGCTAGACAATCGCGGCAGTCACTTTTATCTGGCGATGTACTGGGCTCAGGCATTGGCTGAACAAGATAAAAACATGGCGCTAAAAGCTAAGTTTTCAAAATTAGCCCAGTACCTGAGCGACCATGAAGCGACTATTGTGAGTGAGCTCAATGCGGCCCAGGGGAGCCCTCTGGATATTGGCGGCTACTATTTTACCGATGCACAGAAGACCGAGCAGGCCATGCGACCCAGTAAGACATTGAATACCGCGCTAGCCACGATGGGCTAAATACCTTTGGTTAAAGGCTCTTGGGGGTTACCGTAATGATAGACGGCGTTGATCAGGTTTTCGGGAGTACCGATGTCTAGGTATTGACCGGTTTCAAAGGGGATGGCTTCGACACGTAGGCTGTTTGCGATCGCATCCACCATCACATCCCCAATGGGCGTCTCTGTATAGGCGGGCATCTCCTGCATTAACACAGGCGACTGATTCCCAATCAGGGCCGTGCGCCTAGCTTCGACATGGTGATACAAAAATTCCGTAAAACTGGGTCGCCACACCGCAATGGCCCACATATAGCGCAGATGGGTCAGCTGTGATTTTTCATAGATTCCGGCGACCACACCGTCTGGGTCAACATCCACCAGTCCCACTTTTTCTGGCTGGTCGGTGGGGAAAAGCCCCAGCACCACATCGGCCCGACTGGTTTGCAAACGCTCCACGAGCTGCTCGTAAGCATCAGCCGGGCGAAACAGAATATCGGGAAAGCCCATGGCAACCATAGCGTCTTTAACAAAGGGATAGGCCTGGTTCAGGCTAAACGGTACGCCAAAGGGGACATGCACCGTCAGATAGGCCAGCCGCATATTCAACTGTGACCCATCCCCTAAATAGGCGGGAATGTCCCATTTCCCTGGACGTAAAATTAAAAAAGATTCTTCTACGCCAGCCTGTCCCATGGCCTCCAACAGATACTGGCAGGCTACCTTGGGTCGCAACCCCCGGTGGGCCAAATCCTGAAACCCAATGGGAAAGAGTTCTTTGCTCATGGGTAGGGGGCTAATACGGCTGCCCTGGCCAGCAGCGGGCACAAGGCCAATAATTTTTTGTGGGCTCATGGTGTGGTTAGCAACTGGCGATGGACACAGCGTAAGCTAGCGACGTGTGCTTGGGTCTCAAAGTTCTCAGGCGCGGCGATTACCTGGATTTGATCAAAGCGGATGACAGAACCCGGCAGCACCAGGGTGTCGCTCAGCCGGTGTTGGGTTGCGGGCTCAAGCCGGTGGTAGAGCAAGCTGAGGTGGGGATCTAGGGAAGGCGGCTGACCTTTGGGCAGGAAGGTTGCTACCAAACGCTCAACCAGCTCCTCTAAGGCTGAGGAAAGGGCCAGCTGAATGTATAGGGTTTTGGTAAAGTGAGCGGTGTGGGCAAGCTTGATGACATCAAGCTCCATGGGCGAGGCGATGGGCAGCGCCATGCCCAAGTCCGCTGGGCCACTATACAGCGTTACGTGGGGGCAAAAGGGCACCGTACCAAAGCAGTCGGCCAGCTGGTTGATTAGCCCCTGATAGATGCTGAGATCGGGCTCTTGGGGGACGAGCCAAAAAGAATAGTGGGAGAATGTCATGGCGCGATCGCATATCCTAAGAGACCATAGAGAAGAAAAATTTACGTAATCCCCACAGAAGGTTCCGTTGCCATGGGATGACACTTCTGGAATAGTCACCCTCCTGCACGTATGTATACTGTGAGTTCTTCAAGGGTTTCAAATATCCATGAGATTTAACGCCTATTACTTTTATTGGACTGTTCTATTATTTATCACCGAAGTTTATATTGCCGTTTTTGTAAAGGATGACTTTGTTCGTCCCTACATGGGTGATTTTCTAGTTGTCATTCTGATTTACACCTTTGTTCGAGCGTTCTTTAAATATCCAATTCTCAATACGGCTATTGGTGTGCTGCTGTTTTCTTTTCTTGTGGAGATTTTGCAATATTTCAATATTGTAGAGGTGCTGGGTTTGGGGTCTTCTCAATTAGCAAGAACTGTTATTGGCACCACCTTTGTTTGGGAAGATTTCATCGCCTACAGCTTAGGTATTGCTACTGTTTTGGGAGCCGAAAGCTTTATCGGACCTTATATGGAAAAATGGCGGCGTTTGAGTCGCTAATCTTAGGACTGTGTTTCCTGAGTTTGCTCTTGAATCATGGCGCTCCAGTTGTCATCCTCCATGGCGGCTGCCAGGTCTGTGCGCGGATCTGTGCGCGGCTCGGTTGGAGCGATGGTCTCTCCCTGTAATGAACCATCGGCCATAGCATGACGGAGTTTTAGCTTTTTCTCTTCATAGGCTGCTCGCTCCGTTGCTGACATTACCTGGGTGGCGGCCTCCCTAATCGTTTTGGCCCAGGTGCCATCCAAATTTCCAGGCGGTGGACTGGGCAGCGCTGCGATCCATTCATCACGCAGTTTTTCCATCGCATCCCGTTTTGGAAACTTAAATAGTGTCACGGTGACCAGGGCACACATATCGCCTCCCTTCTGGGTTAAATGGCTGCGTAATGAGAGCGCTACATTACGGGAGTAGCTCACAAACTGGGTCTGACCATCGCTGCTGAGAACGGCGTAAACGCCTGCTACTTTTGTATTTTGAGCCTGATCGCACCAAACCCTGACGGCGACAGGTGTGTCAACCGTTTGTGCGGCTGTGGCTACAGCTGCTGGCTTAGCATGCTCATCGGCTGAGCTGTACAAAAAATCGTGAAGACCCCGATGAGCCTGGGGGATATCCTGATGCTCGATGGGGGCTGTGTTTTCAGGGCTCATCGGGTTAGCTCCGTTGCTGATGTGGTTGCGTCTTAAGGCACCATAGTCTAACGGATAAATTAACGGTCTGTTGTTAAGATATCTGCACCCAAAATAGGGCTATTTCCCACCAGCCCAGTATCTGGGCGGATCCTTAAGTCAGCGGTCTGTCAGCGGTCTGTCAGTGGGGTAATGGGGGTGCCGGTTAGGGGGATGGTTGTTTTGCGATCGCAAAGTCCAATCATCGCTTCCCAACGGGACGGAAAGTCTGGATCGATAAAGGTAATTTCAAACCGTCCCCAGTGGTAGGT
>JBCDJC010000227.1:0-7940 GCA_038748225.1 Cyanobacteria bacterium P01_H01_bin.26
GTGGCCCGTTCGGACATAAAGGTGGGCATGTCGATGACAACATCGTGTCCGGTGTAGCCCCGAAACATGGTGAGCAGGCGATTGAGTTTGTCGGTGGGGCCGTCTCCATTGATCAGGCTGGTGGTGGCAATGGCCCCGGCATTGATCATGGGGTTGTAGGGTCTGTGGGAACCCTCATCTAGCCGAATTATTGAGTTAAACGGATCGCCCGTTGGTTCTACACCTACTTTTTCTAATAAAATCTCGCGGCCATGGTCTTCTAGGGCCAGACCATAGGAGAAGATTTTTGAGATTGATTGGATGGTAAATATTTGAGCCGTGTCGCCCACATTAAATATCTGCCCATCGGTGGTGACAACGCTAATCCCAAACCAGTCGGGGTTTGCCTTTGACAGCTCCGGAATGTAGGAAGCCACCTGCCCTGCCTCCGTCGGGGCATACAGCTGATGCAGCTTTTCGAGAAAATCCTGTAATTGCGCCATCCTACCTGAGCCTCTAAAGCACGTCCCTGCCAGTATTTTACAGACCGGAGCCAGGGCTTTGGCTCCGCTGCTATTATCCCGGCAATTGCCGGGTAAACCGCGCCAAATTAAGTGCTGTACTATGTGGGCATGGGAATAGTTGTAGGCATATTTTATGGATAATTACCATAGCCATAGCCATGCAGGGGTCTGCTGCAGCCACACCAGTGAGTTTCATCTATGGCAAGAGATGGGGCCAGTTGCGATCGCAATAGGTCCCTTGCACCAATCCATTCAGACCCTGCTGGCGGTGCGCCCAGCCACAGCCAACCGGCTAGTCCGTGGTGAGAGCTACCCCGTCAACCCCAAATCATTGGCCATGGGCGATGTGATTTTAATGCGCCCCAGAGAAAAAACCCTTCTGGATGGCACCATTTTAGATACCGTGCATTAGCCCCTGCCACGGTCCCCAGATAATACAATGATCTAGCCTCTAGCCTCAATCGCTATGTTCCTGCCCGAGTCCCCCTTAGCCCAGCAAACCCTCAGCGTCCTAGCCACCCTCAGCTATCGCGATCGCGACCTCAGCAGCTATCTCAAAAACCTGGCCCAGGGGGTGCAAACTATCCTGGGAACAGACTGGGCCGTTGTTACCCTCTGCTGGGACAACTCAGAGCAGATTCTGGCTAGCACCGTTGATCTTGGTGCCAACGCAGATGATATCTACGAGCTGCACGGCACCCTGACCGGCACCGTTGTGCAAACGGGCTGTCCCCTCACGGTGGAAGACTTTGTTGCAGATCCTAGCCATGGCCAGGGACCGGAGGGCTATCGGGCCTATTTGGGCGTTCCCCTGCGCACTTTTTCCGGCGACAGTATTGGCACCATCTGCACCTTTTATCAACAGACGCGACAGTTTTCCCCCGACTCGATCAGTCTGGCCGAGCTGTTTGCCGAACGGGCCGCCACCGCCATTGACAACCACCAGCTCTGGCAACAACAACAGAAATTTAACGCCGCCCTGGAGGCCGAAGTCATCAAACAAACCCAGGAGCTGCGCGCCGCCCAAGCTGAACTGGTAACAGTGAATACAGAACTAGAGCAGCGGGTAGCCCAGCGCACCGACGAGCTTACCCGGCTCAACGCCCAGCTACAAAAGAGTGAAGAACGCCTGCGCCGCATTTTTAATGCTTCTAATGATGCCATCTTTGTAATCGATCCCAGTAGCGATCGCATCCTAGAGGCCAACCCCCAGGCGTCCAGACTGCTGGGGTACAGCCGGGAGGAACTGCTGCAAAGTGTGCGAATTTCCACCGTCCATCCGCAGGAAATGCCCCAGCTCCTCGCCTTTTCCAAATCCGTCCTGGCCAAGGGGCAGGGCTGGACCGACCAGCTTACCTGTCTAACCAAATCCGGCAATCGGCTGCCAGCGGAAATCTCCGCCTCCACCCTGGAGTTTGGTGGGCGGCTATGTCTGGTGGCGATTGTGCGCGACATTAGCGATCGCAAACGCGCCGAGCAGGCCCAGGCCGCCCTAGCCGAGGTGGGGGAGCTGGCCTCCATGATTGTTCACGAAGTGCGCAACCCCCTCACCACCGTGATGATGGGATTAGGTGCCCTGCGCAACTCCCAGCTATCCAAACGAGATACCCTGCGTTTAGATCTCGCCGCCAGCGAAGCCGAACGCCTAGAATCTCTCCTCAATGAGATTTTGCTCTATGCCAAACCCCAAAAATTACAGACCCACCAGGTGGACCTTGCCGCCCTCACCACTGAGGTGCTAGACACTCTCAGGACCCAGCCCTCTATGGCCGATCGGCTGATTGTTCTCAAAAATACCGCCGGGGCCATCCCCATCCAAGGCGACACCGACAAACTCAAACAGGTGCTGATCAACCTGGTTAGCAATGCCTCTGAGGCCATTCTGCCAGGCGATGCTGTCACCTGCTACCTCGAAACCGGTCCCAACCAGGTGCAGCTACGGATCCACAATGGCGGCGATCCGATTCCCCCAGAGGTGCTGCCCCAGCTCACTAAACCATTTTTTACCACCAAATCCAGTGGTACAGGGTTAGGCCTAGCCATTGTTAAACGAATTGTTGAAGCTCACCAGGGCAGTTTGACTATCGAGTCATCAGCCGCCACTGGAACAATCACAACGGTTGTTTTTAAAACAGTCTAGGCTCATGGTTTGACAACGGTTATTTTGTCTCATCTGTAAGATTTTGTTCTAATACTTTTTTAGGCTGGGTGCTTCTGGCAACTGCTAGGTAGCAAGCAGGGTTGCTCAGGGCTTTCCTCCCTGAAACCCTCCTGATGTGGGGACCTCAACGTCCCCACGCCCCTCGCATAGGAGGTTTGTAGGATAGTGTCTAAAGGGGGTTGCACTGCGGTTGGTGGGGGGTTACGCTGTTCCGCATTCGCTCCACACCGTAAAAGGGTGTGTGTCTCGCTCGGGGTTAAAAATATTAAGCCGCTTGAAAACTTTTTTCCCAAGATCTATCTCCTTCCTAGCTAAACGGTCAAAGACCTGATGGGAAAACCCTTTTTAGAAATTTGTGCGCGGCGCACAAATTTCTAAACTGCCTCGCCGACACTCCCCAATTTATTTAGCCATTAGCCGTCACCCTCTAGTCCGAGGGTTGTAGGGCGGCGGTCCGCCCTGCCCAGGGGGTTTGGGGAACTCGGAGGGACCCCAATCAACCGGTTTTGCAAATAACCAGCAACACTCTAACCCAAAAAAATGCTTACCCTCCTGCAGTTGAGGATTCTGGGCTAACTTTAAGTTGTCCCTATGAAACTCATTTTCTGTTGTTGAAGGGTTAAAGACTTTGTCCTAATACTCTCTTTTGGGCGAAGTCAGAGTGCTTTTGACGATCGGTCAATGGCGGGGTGGGTTGCTCAGGGCCTGCCCCCCTGAAACCCCTTGTTTGTGGGGACCTCAACGTCCCCACGCCCCTCGCATAGGAGGTTTGTAAGATAGTGTCTAAAGGGAATTGCACTGCGGTTGGTGGGGGGTTACGCTGTTCCGCATTCGCTCCACACCGTAAAAGGGTGGTTATCGCATTTTAGTTCAAAAGCATTAGGCCGTTCTAAAGCTTTTTCCTCCCAAAATTTATCTTTTTACTAGCTAACCAGTGAAAGACCTAATGGGAAAACCCTTTTTAGAAATTTGTGCGCCGCGCACAAATTTCTAAACCGCTTCGCCGACACTCCCCAACCTATTTAGCTATGAACCGTAACTCTCTAGTCCGAGGGTTCTAGGGCGGCGGCCCGCCCTAGCCATGGGGAAGCCCCATAGGCAATTTGGGATAGTTTGACTACTTCCGGAAAGGGAACTCGGAGGGACCCCAATCAACCGGTTTCACCTCCCCTCCAACCCCCCAAAAAAGATATTTCTCCTTTTCGGAGGTACTCAAGTTATTCTAACCAGGCACAGTGGGTTTCCCTAAAAGTAGGTTGTCGTTTATTGCCATTATTCAGGTATCACCCCACCTATAGCCCCGAACCCCGCACCTTATAATCAATCTCTTCCACCGACACATTCTCACAATCCCAGTCCCCATACTGCAGCTGCAGCCGCCGCTCCTTGGCATACTGCACGAGCCTACCGCTGTAGCGTTCCGCCTCGGTTCCCAGTCCCTGAATGCGAACCTTGCCATTAAATACCGTGGCCCGCGCCAGATAAATCACCAGGTCATCCCGCGAGGGGCGATTGACGGTGGTGCTGGCTGTTAGGTGGGCCACACCCCGCTCGTCCATTTCCTGGGGCAGGGCCATGGCGGTGTTTCGAATCCCGCGAATGGCGACAATCACTGATGCGATCGCCATGGTGATATCCACCCCATCATCGGTCAAAATCTTATTGTTCGATAAATATTGAAAATTTCGCTCCCTCAGATCGTCTCGAATGCGGCGATGGATCAAATTTTGCGGGTTGTAATTCCTGAGCGCACCGACAATGGCACCGCAGGCGGCCCGGGGTTCGCGCCAGGGTGACTCGCGGGTTTGGCCATAGACCTGATTGGCCCCGTCCCGCAGACGACCCACGTGGGTTTTTAGGTCGATGGCCACCAGCGATATGGACTTGGGGTTACCGGCGTACACCCGCTGTTTGAGCTGCTCGTCTAGCTCGTGGGCCACGGTGACATGGGCCAGGGTTGCACCGTTGTCGGTGCCGCCACCGGCTGGGAAAAACGCTTCTAGTTTAAGTTCACCGATTTCTGATAGGGTGGCAAACCGCGAGGCGACCACATCCCGGTAGCGTTTGGTGGCCTCCCCCTGGTGGATGCGATCGCCGCAGTTGGTATAGGCCAGGGTGGTGACCACGCTGGGCAGGCTCATATCGGCACCGCAGGCTTTGATGTCCGTGGGGCTAGCGGCCGCAAACTGGAGCTCATCCCGCAAAATCTGGAGACCTTTAATCAAGGCGTAGCGATCGCTAACAATCTCATTGAGATAGTTATGGTAGGCGTTACGCTCCATGCCAAAGCTAGCGCCTAGCTGCCAAAATCGATCCACCCGCTGCTGGGTGGCCTCTATGTCAAAGGGTAGGGTCATGATGATTCTCCATGATTCTCCTTACGGCCTGTCTATGCTGGGACGGTTTTTCTGGGGTTTGTACCGGGGGCGCTATTTTCTTTTTCTATCTGCCTAGTCGAAATACATCAAACCAAACCGCCTCTGACTCTGGCTCTCGCGTATCAAAATAGTAGCTGCTCACCGTTCCTGACTCCGTATCCAGGACGCTAAAGGCGGTCACGTCGTTGCTGGCAATGTAGGGCAGCGGCTGGCCGCTGTCGTCGTCCACCAGGGGCTCTAGGGTGGGCATAATGGGCGACAGGCCGTTGGGGTCGCCGGTGGCGGTATAGGTTTCTGTATAGCGCGGATCGTTGGGCACCTGGCGGGGGTTGTCGGCCAGGTGGGCGCCATAGCTGTTACCTACGTTGGATGATTCTAAAAAATGCATACCGCTGTCGCTTTCAAATCGGTTCCAAATGTGGGAGTGACCGTAGAACACCAGCTGGACCCCAGCATCTTCTAACAGTGGGAGCAGATGTTTGACAATGTGGTCGTCGTCCTTGGGGTACTCGTAGCGAATCCCGGTGAGATTGCCAGCATCGTCTCGATCGTAGACGGGGACAGGGGTGGTAAATGCGGGCACCACATTGCCACCGAGGGTGTGGGCCGGGTGGTGCATCATCACGATTTTATACCTGGCCTGCTGAAAGGCATCGCTGGCTAGCTCGGTTCGCAGCCACTCATATTGGGGACTGCCGGGTTCGATTCCCTCAAAAATAAACTGACCGTGCCCCCAGCCAACGGGGTTGTCGATGTCGGCGGCGCTTTCTTGGTAGCGACCCCGTCTTTTATCGTTGAGGGCGGGGATGCGCCAAATCTGAGTCACATAGAGGGAAACCAGTCGCACATCGCCAAAGGTGGTGGCATAGTAGCGCTGGGTTTGGCCGCGATCGCGCGGTGCTTTTGGCAGCGAAAAAATCTCATTGTAAGTATCTATATTAAATGAGTGATTTTCCAACCAGCGGCGTTGGACCCGGATGTCGCTGGTTGGGTTAAAAATCCCTTCATAGGAGTCGTATAGGGTTTTGGCCGCCGCCCACGGTACCGGATCGTTAAACTGATCCCCCAAATCCAGGGCGGTGCCATAGCGCCCCATCACCTCATGGTTACCGATGGCTGGAAATAGGGGGGCATGCTGGATTAGCTGGCCACCTTTGTACACGGTACGGCTGCCGTTTTTTTCTAGGGTGTAGCGGCCGCGCCCCTGCAAACAGGGAAAAAACGCCCCACCGCGCGTATCATCAAACCATTCCGAGGCCCGGTCCGGTATATTAACCAGGTCCCCCGCCAGGAAAACACCATCCACCCGACCGATGGTATCCTGCACTTTTTGCAGGTTAGCCGCCGTCATCGGCATCATCTGGTGATCTGACGTTAGCAGTATTTTCAGGGGCTGCCCCGCTGGCGGTGTGGCGCTCAGGGAAAACTGGCTGCTGTCCACGACGGTGCCATCCGCCGCCGTACTGCTGACTGAGTAGGCCAGGCGCTCACCGGGGCGCAGACCGCCCACTTCGGCCTCGTGTCGCCAGATCGGGCGTTCGGTGACCTGTTCGTAGGGCTGCACGGTGTGGGATTTAGCATCCTCACGGGTGCGGCTGAGCCGGGTTGTGGTTGCGGCGACCGTCTGGTTGGTGGGGCCGTAGACTACGCTGTGGTCGCGGCCTTCAAATTCTGTAAACCACACAACTCGTACGGATGAAGCGGTGGGCGCTTGTAAAAAGGGATCACTTAAGAGGGTGGGCTGGGAAGTCATGGATACCGGTGGGGTTTGCCGTAGGGGAGCAGTGGTCAGCTGCACATATAGCACTACACCCAGGCAAAACAATAGTCCCAGGGTTACTAAGCTACCTGTTTTAGTTTTTCCTAATCTGGCTGGGGCCATGGGGGTTCCTGATTATGGGGATTGTCCCATTCACGTCTAGATAGTAGCCAATTCGTTACCCACATTTGAGTGACCAGGGTCAGCGCCGGTGGTTGGCGGCCCGTTTATCCTGAAACAGCTGCCGTTGATTGCGCCGCTGGATCCCCGGTTAAAAAATTGTCTGGAACGCTATCTACTTTTAAGTTTTGCAAGGAATGATAGGTTTGCACACCCTTTAGGACACTTTACGGTTAGTAGTACCCTGCCCCCATGGCCAAATTCCACCTGCCACAACTAAATAGCTGGGTGACGTCTCTGGTCTTAGCCTCTATTGGTTTACACGGTCTGGTGCTGGCGCTGCCCGTGCCGGATTTGGCTGACCCGCCACCGGAGCCACTGGAGATGGCCGATCCAGAGGTGATTCAGGTGGTGACGCTGCCCAAACTGGCCAGGGGATCGGAGTCGCTAGAACCCTCCCTGCCGGAACCGCCCACCGAGCCACCGCCGCTTGAAGAACCCGATGAGCTGGTGCTGCTAGAGCCCGAGCTATTGGATGAAATTGAGCCTGGGGAGCTAGATGAATGGGACGATACCCCAGCGGTTGAAAATCACTCCTCCGAGGGTGACCTGGGAGAGATGGAGGATGGGTCGACGGCATCACCCACCCTCGACCAGCAGCTGGCCAATATTGACAGCTATGGCGACTATGACGACACCCAGGCGGGGGATGCCTACGCCAACGGCAAATTTAGCGACTGGTTTAATCAAAACCTGGCCCATGCGCCCCAGGAGCTAGATCTCGACCCGTCGCTCAAGTTGCCGGTCCCTGTGACCCAGTGTTTGGATCATAAGCCCAAGGACATTGGCATCGGGGTGGTGGTGGCGGCCGATGGCAGCCTGGTGAATGACCCGGCCCCGCTAGGGAGTAGCGGCTACGGCGTGCTGGATAAAAAAGCCATTGAGCTGGCCCGTGAGGCCGCTTACCCCCCCTCGGATAAAACCGAGGCGTACTGGATAAAAGTTCAAATAGAGGACTA
>JBCDJC010000228.1:0-7914 GCA_038748225.1 Cyanobacteria bacterium P01_H01_bin.26
CTGGTTAAGTGCAAGGGGTTTGAGCATTTTAGCCAATTTCCTTTGCACCTAATCAGGTCGTTACAGCCTGTAACCCTTATGATGCTTACGTAGTTATTTTTTCAGCAAGCCCTATTTATATTCTAGTATTGATCTGATTGGACTCGACTGAGTTTTGACTAAATGTTATACATCCATTCATCACATCCTCCTAAATTAGGACAAGTCCATGGCTGTGGAAATCAAGTTAGATCGCTCTCCATAGCGGCCACGGCCAATGTGGTTTTCACTACAGAGTCTGGATTGAGACTAATGGAGTCAATTCCTTGTTGGACTAAAAACTGGGCGAATTCAGGATAATCGCTGGGGGCCTGACCACAAATACCAATTTTTCGCTGATTCTTTTGAGCCTCAGTAATCACCTGGCGCACCATAGCCTTGACGCCAGTGCTACGCTCGTCAAAAAGATGAGAAACTAGAGCAGAATCACGATCTAGCCCCAAGGTAAGCTGTGTGAGGTCGTTAGAGCCAATGGAAAATCATCAAAGATTTGGCTAAATTCGTTCGCCAGAATTACATTATTGGGAATCTCACACATTACATACACCTGCAACCCATTTTGACCCCGTTGTAATCCGTGACGGGCCATCTCTTCAAGTACCTGTTGTCCCTCCTCAGGGGTACGACAGAAGGGCACCATGGGAATCACATTGGTTAATCCCATGTCCTGACGGACCCGCTGTAGAGCCTGACACTCAAGCGCAAACGCATCTCGATAGCGCGGATCGGTATAGCGCGATGCACCACGCCAGCCAATCATCGGATTCTCTTCCTGGGGCTCAAATGTGGCCCCACCCAACAAATTTGCATATTCGTTACTCTTGAGATCAGACAGACGAATCACCACGGGATTAGGATAGAAGGCCGCTGCAATCATGCCCAGACCGTGGGCCAGGTTTTCGACAAAGTAATCAGGTTTGTGGGGATAGAGGGCCGTAAGCTG
The DNA here is from genome assembly GCA_038748225.1 of Cyanobacteria bacterium P01_H01_bin.26. Lineage (GTDB taxonomy): Bacteria > Cyanobacteriota > Cyanobacteriia > Phormidesmidales > Phormidesmidaceae > Leptothoe. The sequence continues at coordinate 983 of JBCDJC010000228.1, forward strand.
AACAATCTCATGTTTAGTTTGGTCTGGCTCAAGCTGGTCAAAGTTCAGCAGCGCTAGAGGATGTACTTTGATGTGATTGGCAATAATAAATTCCATCCGTGCCAGACCTACACCATCACAGGGGATCTTTGCCAGCCGAAACGCTTCTTCCGGATTACCCACATTCATTAGAATTTGGGTGCGTGTACGCGGTAGTTCGTCAATGGTCGTTTCTTCAATGGTAAAAGGAAGTTGCCCACCATAGACTTTGCCCACCTCTCCAGCCGCACAGGTGATTGTCACTACCTGACCTGTTTTTAAGCGCTGGGTCGCGTTACCACAGCCCACAATGGCTGGAATACCTAACTCTCTGGCAATAATTGCTGCATGACAGGTGCGCCCACCCTGATCGGTGACAATGGCGCTAGCCCGTTTCATTATGGGCTCCCAATCTGGGTCGGTGCGCTGAGTAATCAACACATCTCCGGGTTGAAACTCAGCAATGTTTTGTACCGACTGAATGATCCGAGCCGGTCCCTGGCCAATCATTTCTCCCACAGCTTGACCGGTAACAAGAGGAGTTAGCGTGGTGGTATCAACTTGCAGCACATGGCTACGCAGCACCGACTCTGATGTTTGAGATTGAACTGTTTCTGGCCGAGCTTGAACGATAAAAAGTTCGCCACTGAGGCCATCTTTGGCCCATTCAATATCCATGGGGGTATAAGTCCCTCGCACCTGGGAATAGTGATCTTCAATGATGCAGGCCCAGCGGGCTAGGGTCAAAATCTCATTATCGGTGATGGCATAGTGCTGACGATCAGCAAGAGAAACTGGAACATTTTTGGTCAGCTTACTGCCACCTATGTCATAAACCATTTTGATTTCTTTACTGCCCAAGCGTTTCTTCAAAATAGGTCGGCAACCCTGTTGGAGCGTGGGCTTAAATACCAAATACTCATCGGGGTTTACGGCCCCCTGAACAACATTCTCACCAAGACCATAGGCTGCCGTAACGAGGGCCGCATTTTTAAATCCAGTTTCGGTGTCGATGGAGAACATCACGCCGGAGGTGGCGAGATCTGAGCGCACCATACACTGCACACCGACCGAGAGAGCGACAGTAAAGTGATCAAAGCCCTTAAGGGTACGGTATGAGATGGCCCGATCGGTAAACAGAGAGGCAAAGCATTTATGACAGGACTCTAGGACACCCTTAACGCCATGGACATTGAGATAGGTTTCTTGTTGTCCAGCAAAACTGGCATCAGGGAGATCTTCAGCGGTGGCGCTGGATCGCACGGCCACGTCAAGGGCAGCATTGTCTCGACCGGTAAGCTTGAGATAGGCTTGGGCAATGGCGGCTTCTAGTTCGGGGGGAAACGGGGTATCAAGAATTAATGCCCGTACGGTGCGACCGCAGTGCCGTAGCGCCGTGATGTCTTCGGTGTCTAGAGAAGCGAAGTGCGATCGCAACTGCTCCTCTAAACCCGCCTGCTGAATAAAGTAGCGATAGGCGTAAGAGGTGGTGGCAAACCCCGTGGGTACACGGACACCTTGGGGAGTGAGCTGTTGAATCATCTCTCCTAGGGATGCATTTTTACCCCCTACCCGTGGAATATCATGAATATTAATATGCTCAAATTCAAGGATAAAGTCAGTCTGAGTATTGACAGGGGCCAAATTCATACGTGTCGTTTGCACCATAAAACCCAATCCAAGAAACAACAGTTAGAAACGGCTTTAAACGTTTCCAATTTGGGTTATAAACCAATAGTTTGAGGAATTTGTGAGGATTTTATTCTACGTATCGTTTCATTAAATCTGGAAAATTATCGGAGGAGTTCCCATAATCCATGGGAAGATTGAAGTAGATTAGATGAGAGTTTCCATATCCTCTATTCTTATCCACTCCAGGGCGACTTTTCTATTAGCGAGCTTCCGCTACAGCCGCTATGTTGAAAGGAGGAGATTATGAAAAGATGTTATTTAGCCTATACTCCCCCTAATATCGATTTTGACCTTAGGATCACCGGTTCTAGCAGAATTTCCCATCGATTCAGTGATGGAGGAATTGGTTAGTTCAAACGGACAACGTCTGGTCATCACCAACCAATGTAAAGACTGTTATTTGGTTGATGCAGATCTCAGTAACACCCATCTCATTGGGGCCGACCTGAGGGGTGCAAACCTTGCAGGCGCAGACCTCTCCTGGAGTAACCTGGAAGGGGCTGACTTGACTAACGCAAATCTAGCCGGAGCGAACCTAACCGGAGTATTTCTAACCAATGCTAGTTTAGTCAACGCCGACTTGGACCATGTTAATTTTGCTCAGGCCCAACTCTACTATGTTGATGTTACAGGAGCATCCATGGAGAACCTAAACTTGGTCAATGCTATTGTAGTAGGTACTCCCATCAGTATTGGTGGTGGCATAGAGCCAGTGGAGGACAACGGCGAGATACCTATCTTTATTCCAGAAGATGACCAGTTGCTATCTCCTTTTAATGATCCATGGTATGTACCAAGACAACATACCCCAGAAATTTTGGATGTTCCTCCACAGATTATGCCCCAGACTTAAGGTTAATGCCCATGGAGACATATAGAGGGCTGGCCATTGGAACAACTAATAAAATTTAGCCTATGCACATTTCGCTAATAAGCAGGTATGCGATGGTCTCCCAAACTCTGCCTCCCCTCATTCAGCAAATGTTGTGGTCAAGTTTTTATCCCCACTGGACCATAGACACCATTGAACTCGTCCAAACCCATACCGCCTATGTCTTACTCACAGGAGACTATGCCTACAAAATAAAAAAGCCAGTCAACTATGGGTTTCTCAACTACTCTACCCTAGCAAAGCGTAAACACTGTGTGGAAGAAGAATTGCGATTGAACCAACGTACTGCCCAGGACATTTATTTAGAAGCAGTTCCCATTTATAAAGAGGGGGAGACGTTCAGTCTCTCGGGTAACAAAGAGCCGGTTGAATATGCGGTAAAAATGAATCAGTTCCCCACTGGCTCTCTATTTTCCGACTTATTAGACCAAGGGCAGCTGACCCCAGAATTGATGCAGTCTCTTGCTCATCAAGTGGCGGATTTTCACCGTCGCACCGCAACTAATGAGCGCATTCAATCCTTCGGAACGATTGCTCGGCTTCGCCAGGCTTTTGACGAAAACTATGCCCAAAGTCAAGCCTATATCGGTCATGGACAAACTCAACAGCAGTTACAAGAGACCCAAGCCTACACAGATCAAGCCTTCACTGAATGGAAAAAGTGCTTTCAAAACCGTATCGAAAATAACAAAATTCGTGAATGCCACGGCGATCTACATCTGAGAAATATTTGTCTATGGCAGCACCGTATCTTTTTATTTGACTGCATCGAGTTCAATGAAACCTTTCGATATGTCGATACGATGTACGATGTGGCCTTTACCGTGATGGACTGCGACGCTCGGGGGCGTAGTGACTTAGGCAGCACCTTTCTCAATACCTACTTGGAAGATACCGGAGACTGGGAAGGCTTGGAGGTTTTACCTCTGTACCTTAGTCGTCAGGCCTATGTTAGAGCTAAAGTTACGTCATTTCTACTAGATAATCCTACCATTGTCACCGACCAGGCTCAGAAAATCCAAACCCAGGCTAAGGCCTACTACACCCTTGCATGGCTCTATACTCAACGACAGTCAGGACGGTTGATTTTAATGTCTGGTCTGTCTGGCTCGGGCAAAAGCACCGTGGCCCAAAAATTAGCTCGTCTTATCGGCGCGATCCACATCCGTTCCGATGCCGTGCGAAAGCATCTTGGCGGTATCCCTCTGCAGCAGCGAGGGGATGCTAGTCTTTATACTCCAGCGATGACTCAGAAAACCTACGAGCGCCTGTGCAGTTTAGGTATCCAACTCGCAAAATTTGGATATACTCTCATTCTTGATGCGAAATACGACCGCATTACCATCCGAAAAGCAGTATTGAATCAGGCTAAAGCTGCCGACATTCCAGTTTCTATTCTAGTATGTGAAGCCCCCCTTGCTATACTCCGTCAGCGACTACAACAGCGTACAGGTGACATTGCTGATGCCACAGCCGAATTACTTACCAGCCAACAGGCAACTGCAGAGACATTGACCAATGGAGAGAAATCCTTAGCCACTTATCTCGATACCAGCACCGATATAGGAGAGAAGATCCAGGCAATTGCAGTTCAGCTTTCTCCAATTGAAATTACCTAAGGGACTTGCTGGTAAATAAGGTGCCCGCCAATAGCTCCTTTCCCTTTAACCCTTTTCCACTCTACTCCGGGGATTTTATTTTTTGGAGTATTGATAATTTGTCAGACGATGCCGTTCTTGAGCACTCAGTGATTGCGTTCCATGCATCAGTGTAACGGTCTTTTTGGGATCTATATCACTAATATAGGCCTTTTTAGCACAGTAAGAAACACCTCCAACATTGACAAACTGAACTTTGCGATCGCGAACTTCTATATGGTCTACAGCAGTGGAGAGTTGTACTAACCCGCCTCCTGACTTGATATAAGGTGGTCGCTACACCAGCACTAGAAGATTGGGTAATGACTGTTGTAATTATCCCCAAAGCTACCAGCTGTAAACGACCAACCAGTGTATCTGCAGGGAGTTGCTCGGGTGTGATCAGTTCATTTAGACTACCCATGGCATCCTGCATCGAGGTAATGCCGACAAAAATTAGGCCGAAGCCTGCGATCGCATACCCCAAGCTTGCCCATCGTCCCTTGGCAAACAAATTCAAACTGGCACCTATAAAAAGGAGCGGCAACACCGCCGTACTCAATTTGAGTTTGAAGCCCAAAATAGCAACTAGCCAGCCTGTAAATGTCGTCCCAATATTAGCCCCAAAAATAATCCCTAGCGCCCCTGAAAAGCTAATTAAGCCAGCACTAACAAACCCTACCGTCGCAACTGTTGTGGCACTGGATGATTGCAAAATGGCCGTAGTGGTAGCTCCTGCCAACACCCCCGATAGAGGACTGTGAGTAAAGCGCATCAGCACCTTGCGCATGGCATTCCCTGCTAACGCCCGCAGCCCGTCTGTCATCACAATCATGCCCAATAGAAAAAGTCCTAGCCCTCCAATGGCATGAATAACAGTTGTTGTCATACAAGTTTAAGTGATTGTTGGTACTCTAGAGATCACCAGTGACTTCGATATAGCACTATCTTGGTTTAACTTGACGCCCCGCCTGGAGTTGCTCACTGGGATGCAAGACCACATGTTCTGCAGCCGCTAAACCGCTTGTTACTTCAGCGGCCATGGTGCTGCGGTGGTCAATAGAAATCTTACGCGGTTGGACACGATCGTCTTCTACCACAAACACACACCAGTCTTGATCACAGCGATACAGGGCACTAACGGGCACTTGCAACGCATTGTCATCCGCCCAAATAAAAATGCGAGCCTCAATGCGATAGCGGTCTCCTAAAGAATCGGCTGCTGATTCTGTCAAGGTGCCAATCACATTGACCCGTTGTTCCTCCACCCCCAATGCAGAGACTTCTGTAAAGGCGGCTGGTTCGATATAGCTGATAGTTGCGGCTAATGGATCTGCGCCCCCCCACTGCTCAACAATAATTTGATCACCCGGTTTAATTTGAACCGCATCGGTTGATAGGACATCAATCACTAGCTCCAGCTCACCCGGATTTCCCAACTCTATCAATGGATCTCCTGCTTGGACAAAGCGAGCACTCTCATCCGGTACCCGCAACACTGTCCCGCTAATGGGAGCCACAATCGTCGTCCGGCGAGCTTCATCGACTAAGTTAGCCAGTTCCGCCTCCACACCTGAAATTTGAGCCCGATAGGCATCCTCTAGATAATCGGGGTCGCGTTGTTCTTCTCGTAATAAAGATAGGGCTTCTTGGGCAGCAGCAACATTTGAGATCGCACTTCCCAACCGCTTCTCATCCGCCGCTAGCGCCTGCTCCAGCCGCTCCACATCCAGTTCCGCTGTTTCCCTGGCCTGTCGAGAGATGGCACCACGAGACTCTAGATCCTGGGCTCGGTTGCGATCGCGCCGGGCCTGCTCCAGGGCCACCCGAGTCTCCTCTACTTCTGCCGCTGTTGCTTGCTGGGTGGCCTGGGTCGCCTGCAGACGCGCATTTGCTTGGGCCAATGCCTCTGGTTTGGGTCGCTGAGTATCCACACCCGTCAGCTCAGCTCGCAGCTGCTGCAACCGCGCTTGGGCTGCCCGCACCCGAGTATCAAGGGGTAGCGGATCAATCTGAGCGACCACAGCATCTGTCTGCACCATATCCCCTGCGTCCAAGTCAATCCGCAACAACCGACCATCCACTGGAGCCGAGACCACATAGCGATCTTTCACCCGAGTTTGTCCCTCAGCATCGACGGTCACTTGGAGCGGCCCCATCGTCACGGTGCCAACATCCACCGGAATCGGCGTTGGTCGAAAGGCTAGGGCGACTAGAATGGTGATGCCCAAACCGGCGAGACCATAGGGCAGCCAGTGGGGTAGGCGAAGACGTCTCACCGCCTGAGTTGGAGTATTTTTAGGCCGAAACCAGCTCTTGGCGGTATTTTTCTGGACCTGAGCCATGGTGCAATCTCCTTACTCGCGAGTTTTGAGCACAGCGATTAAATCAAGCTGGTTGAGCTGATGACGAATCATCAGACCAGACGCCAACGCCGCTGCCATAATCACCACAAAGGCAAACGCATAGGTAGCCTGGGTGACGACCAGGGGAAAACGAAACAACTCCCAGTCGTAAATCTTGGTGATTAAAGCGGCCAAACCAAAGCCCAGGGAAAATCCGATGGGAATCGCCAGGGTGAGCAGCACCGCTTGTTCCCCCAGCAGAATGAAGGCGATTTCTCCTTTGGTAAAGCCAATGATCCGCAGGGTGGCCAGCTCGCGTTCCCGTTCTGACAGGGCAATGCGCGCCGC
>JBCDJC010000229.1:0-7892 GCA_038748225.1 Cyanobacteria bacterium P01_H01_bin.26
CAGGTGTTGAGCCACCTCAGGGATATTGGGCAAACGGCTACCTTTTTGCAGCGTCAGAGCCTTAGAGCTAATGGTCTCGTCTAAATTGAGCTTGATACAGTTGGGGCTAGGGGTGGTTTCAATGGAGAGCAGTCGCATGGTCGTAGCGGAGGTGAATGGCTGGCTGAGTAGACCGAAATGCCCACCACCAAAGTGGATGACACATTGAGGGGACACAACCATTGTAGGAAGGGCTGCCCACCGTTGTCTTTCCCTGCGCGTCAATACTTTCCATAGGTCTGCGCCAATTAAGCACATCAGGTTTTGAGAATGATCAACTGTGACGCTGTGTCTTTTGACATTTTTTCTTACTACCAAAAATAATTGGAAACTTGATCAAAACTGAGGGTCACCCAGGATCCGAGATCAAGGTTAAACGTCAGGTGTGTCAGAAAAAAGCTGTGCTAATAAAAATGTTCGTTTGCCTGGCGGTCGCTGGGCTGTTGCCATTGGCAGCCCCCCCAGCTGTGTATGGTGTAGAAGTTGAAACAGATGACCCAGAGACTCTGCGTATTGTAGTAACGGCTGAAAAGCGACCCGATAATATTCAAGATATCCCCATCAGTATCACTGCATTTACAGCCGAGGAGATTGAAGATGCAGATATTACCTCTTTTGAAGATATCGCCGGGGCAACGCCCAACTTTACCGCCTATACCCCTGGACGCAACTTTTTGCTTTACAGCGTGCGCGGTCTGAGCAACTTTAATTTTCTTTCTAGGGACCCAGTCGCGTTTTATATCGACGATGTTCCCTACGACTACACAGGCTTTCTCGATCTCGACCTCACAGATCTAGAGCGGGTGGAGGTATTGCGTGGTCCCCAGGCAACCCTCTACGGTCGTAATGCTGAGGCGGGCGTCGTGAATGTTGTTACCCGCAAACCGACTAATACACCGGAGTATAGCCTTACGGCTGGTCTCGGTAACTTTAGTACCCCCGATCTCAGAGCCAGTGCCAGTGGCCCCCTTGTTCCCGATCGGCTGTTTTACCGACTATCGGGTAACTTTATGCAGCGGGACGGCTATGCCACCAATGTCACCACGGGTGAGGATACCGATTTTGAATCGGGCGGTGGCGGGCGGGCGCAGCTGCTGTGGACCCCATCAGAAAACTGGGAGGTGTCGTTTAATGCCTCTATCGAAAGCTATCGTGATGGCACGCCCCCGATTAGTCGCCCCGACTTAGACCAAGATCCGTCTGATACCGATATTAATGCCATTGGCTTTAACGATTTAGATACCAACTCCCAGTCTCTAAAGGTCACCTACGACAGTCCTGATTGGCGATTAACATCGATTTCAGCCCGACGGTTTTCTGATCAGGTCTTTGAAAACGATTCGGACGGAACTCAGCTGGATGCCCTAGAACAATTTGTAGACATTGACTCTACTGTTCTGAGCCAGGAGCTACGGTTACAATCTGTTGAGAACGATGGCCCCTTTTCCTGGCTGGTGGGCGCTTATCTTGAAGATCGTGATTTTAATGTCAATCAAGAGGGCTTTCTCTTTGGTGTTGACCTTGGAGGTCCCTCAGAGAGTGTGACCAAGGCAGAGATTGACGAGCAGACCTATGCTGTGTTTGGTCAGGCCAGCTACCGCCCGATTGAGCCGCTGACGCTAACAGCCGGGCTACGTTACGAAATCTTTGACAGCCAGCTGGATAACTCTGAGGCGTCATCGGTTTTGGGTACGGCCACATTTAACGACGTCAGCAACAACGGGGAAGAACTGATCCCCCGATTTGCGGTGGAGTATGCCATCAATCCAGACATCATGGTCTATGGTTCAATTGCCCGAGGTTATCGCGCCCAGGGGGTGAATTTCCGCGCCACGGTGCCAGAACAGATCCCGTTTGATGCAGAAAAGTCTTGGAACTATGAGGCAGGAGTGCGTACGTCCTGGTTGGATAACCGGCTGACGGCAAATCTCACAGTTTTTCATAATCCCATCAACGACTATCAGGTGCCGTCTACGGACCCAGTGTCGGGGCTGTTTGGCTTTGTGGATAATGCCGAGGTGACAATTAACGGTATTGAGGCTGAGCTGCGGGCAAGACCGCTTGACGGTCTTGACTTGACCGCTGGATTTGGTTGGCTAGATGCTGAGTACACAGATTATGCAGACCCTAACCTGGGAGATTTTAGCGGTAACAATCTGCCCTATTCTCCTGAATATACCTTTAATCTAGCGGCCCAGTATCGCTCACCGGACGGTCTATTTGGCAGACTTGAAGCGCAGGGGTTTGGGACTACATTTTTTAACGATGACAACTCTTTTCGACAGAGGCCCTACGTCTTAATTAACGCCCGTCTAGGCTATGAATTTGACAATCAGGGTATTTATCTGTTTGCGGATAACATTTTTGATTTTAGACCCCTGACCACCAAAGCTTCGTTTTTTGATGGCACATTAATCACGGCTACCTATGGAGCACCAGCCACGTTTGGTGTCCAATATCGGACGCGTTTTTGAATTTGTTGAGGCAGCTTGAAGGGGGCATCGACCCTCTTCAGGTTTGGTCTGGCTCGGGCAATACTGAGGGCAGCAAATGTGGATAGGTCTGTTGGGAAGGGATTTAGGGGAGCTGCCAAAAAATAAAATCTCTGGATTAGAGTGGGGAAGGGTTAAAGGTAAAGGGGAAAAGAGCTATTGGCGGGTACCTTATTTACCAGCAAGTCCCTAGCTATAATCACGCAACATTTTTTTAATCTCAAGCGTGTGCATTTCTTCCTGCCCTATTTTTGTACGGGTATACTCCTCCAAATAAATGCTGGCATCTTGAACTACGTTTAGCAGTTTTTTGTACATATCCAACGCTTTTTGTTCATGGTTAAGACTTTCCGATAGCAAGTCTTTAACCGAGTGACGATTATTTTCCTTGATAGTGGAGATCCGCTGGCTGGGATGCCCCTCTAACCCGGTAATAATCTCACCGGCTTCTTGGGCATGGAGTAAGGACTCGCTGGCCTGGGCCTTGAAAAAATCCACAATCGGAATACGATTAGGTCCGGTCACCATTAAAGAGCAGTGGGTGTAACGCACCACACCAGCTAGCTCAAATTCCATAATCTGATTGAGTAGCTCAATGGTTTGTGAGGTATCAAGGTCTTTCATGCGGCTATGCTGAGCATTAACGAACCTGATTATACGCTGGGGATAGGTTTATTGAACATGCCTGATTCAATAGTTGGAGTAGATGGATGGTTGAAGTAACGTATGTGGGTTTTGGACTAGCAGATGGATAATCGAGCGACTATTGGCGAGGCTGGCCCTAGGGGATCTGCTAAAAAGTAAAATTCCCGGAGTAGAGTGGGGAAGGGTTAAAGGGAAAGGGGAAAGGGGGAAGGGGAAAGGAGCTATTGGCGAGTACCTTATTTACCAGCAAGTCCCTAAGGTAAAATTTTCCTAAATTGGTCTACCGCGCAGAATCGGACGAAGCGTTGCCGTTGCTGAGTTAGGGTATACATCGGTCTGTTGGAGATGCCAAACACCCGCATCTTGCAGATAAAATCATCCCGAGGAGCAGCAACGCCAAACGTCAGTATCCGCTCAAGTTGTACATGTATTACCCTGCGTTATGAATTCTAATTCTGTTGCCCAATGCTTACCTGAGCATGCTTCTCAACTGCGGTGTGGTCTGGGGTGGGATGCCCAGCCTGCAGCAGAGCTAGATTTGGATATGGCTGTGCTAGCCCTTACCACCGATGGAAAATTGGCAGCTGGAAAGGAGGGATTTGTCTATGCGGGGCATCCTCGTCACCAGTCGGGTGGGCTCCAGCTACTCAATGACAGCATAACCGGTGAAGGTGAAGGCGATGACGAACGGCTGCTGATCAGGCTATCAAAACTATCTAACGACATCACAAAATTGCTGTTTGTTGTTAATATCAACTGTGGAAGCGAGCAACAACAAGATTTTAGTCAGACCCAAAACGCCTTTTGGCGTCTGCTGGATAGTTCTAGCCAACAGGTTTTGCTCCATCAGTCTTTGTTTAACCCCCAGTGGCAGGGTGTTACAACTCTTTTTGTTGCAGCCCTAGAACACATGGACAATTGGTGGCAGCTCTCTTCCTGTTTGGAGCCTAGCCCGCTTGACAATCTGCATGAACTCCTGCATCAGTATAGCTAGGGAAGCAAGACTTATTGGGCTCGACTGCTGAGAAACGGTGTGTGTAACGTCTCTCCAGTATGATTTTTGGTCTTGGACAATTTTTATCCCGCTGCAAAAACGCCCTGTGGGATTTACGGGTGAATTTCCATGACAAACGTCATTTATCCCCATGACCTGCCGCTATGACGGGGCTGAAGTAGTCAATGTAATGTTGAATAATATCTCCCCTAGAGGATACTGTTTGTAATGAAACCACTTCGACTTGGTGCTGGTTTGCTGGTAATGTCCGCTGGTCTCTTTGGGTTTAGCAGTCCCCAGCTGCCGCTGGCGACAGGGCCAGCCAGCGCGGCGGCTGACAATCAAACCCTGCCCCCGCTAATTCAGCGAGAGCTGTTTTTTGCCGACCCAGAGATTACCGGTGCCCAACTTTCTCCCGACGGCCAGTTTCTGGCGTTTCAAAAACCTCTAGACGGGGTGATGAATGTGTGGGTTAAGGGGATTGACGAACCCATGGAGGCGGCTCGTCCGGTGACGGCGGATGCGGAAAGTCCGGTTATTGTTTATTTTTGGAGTGCGGATGGCCGCTATATTCTCTATGCCCAGGACAAGGGGGGAAATGAGAACTTCCACATCTATGCGGCCGATCCCGAGTCCCTAGGCGGGACGACAGCCCGTAATTTGACACCGGTAGACGGCGTTACGGCTCAGATCTATGCGGTTCCTAAACAAACGCCAAATCACATCATTGTTGGCTTAAACGAGCGCGATCCGCAGTTCCATGATGTCTACCGTGTAGATTTAGCCACGGGAGAGCGGACACTGCTACTCCAAAATGACGAGAATATAGGAGCATGGACCACTGACCTGGCGGGGAATGTGCGCCTAGCCTACCGGCAAACCCTGGAGGATGGAAATGAGATTTTGGCCGTGGGAGACGACGGTCTAACGCCTGTCTATACCTGTCGCATTGAAGAAACCTGTGTGCCCATTCGCTTTCATAAGGATGGCGAACGGGTGTATCTGAGCAGCAATCGCGATGGGAACCTGATTCAGTTAGAGCTGCTTGACCTGGCCAGCCAGCAGAGTCAGGTCGTGGAGGCCGATCCTGAAAATCAGGTGGATTTTGGCGGGGCGGTGTTTTCAGAAGCCACCGATGAGCTAATGGCCACATCCTATGTTGGCGATCGCACCCGCATCTATCCGAAAAACGACCGGTTTGCAGACGACCTGGCCTTTCTTCAGCAGCAGCTTCCCAACACCGAGCTGTCCCTCAACTCCCTGACCCAGGATGACCGCTTCGCCATCATTGGTACCCAAAGCGACGTGAATCCTGGGGCTGTCTACCTATTTGACCGTGACACCAAAGCCCTGGAAAAACTGTATGACTTTCGGCCAGATCTCCCCAGTGAACAGTTGGCAACCATGCAGCCGCTCCGCTACACCGCCCGTGATGGTTTGGAAATTCCGGCCTATCTGACGCTACCCCAGGGCGTAGAGCCCGTAAACTTGCCGGTTATTGTGATGCCCCACGGTGGTCCCTGGGCCAGGGATGTGTGGGGGTACAACCCATTTACCCAGTTTCTAGCAAATCGGGGCTACGCAGTGCTGCAACCCAACTTTCGAGGGTCCACGGGCTATGGCAAAGATTTTCTAAATGCGGGCAACAACGAATGGGGCACCGGGGCGATGCAGCACGACCTGACCGACGGGGTGCAGTATCTGATTAATGAGGGGATTGCCGATCCGGAACGGGTGGGGATCTTTGGGGGCTCCTATGGGGGCTACGCCACGCTGGCTGGGCTGGCCTTTACGCCAGATATCTATGCGGTTGGAGCCTCTGCGGTGGGTCCATCTAATCTGATTACGTTGCTGGAGTCCATTCCCCCCTACTGGGCATCCCTGAAGGCTATGTTTGCCCTGCGGTTAGGGGATCTAGAAAATGAGCGCGATCGCAACCGGCTAGAGGCCCAATCGCCGCTATTTTCTGCGGATCGGATTCAGGCCCCGCTGATGGTCATTCAAGGAGCCAACGATCCCCGCGTTAAACAGGCGGAGTCGGACCAAATTGTCGCGGCACTGCGCGATCTGGGTCGACCGGTCGAGTATCTTGTTGCCCCCGACGAGGGCCATGGTTTTCGTAAAGAGATCAATTCCCTGGCGATGACGGCTGCCCTGGAGCGTTTTTTGGCCGAGCACCTGGGCGGTCGCTACCAGCCAGACATGTCTGCGGCGGTGGAGACCCAGCTGGAGACCCTAACGGTGGATATTGACACGGTCACGGTGAATGAAACCAGTGAACCTGAAATCGCTGAGGTGGACCCCGCCCTTTACACCCGCTATGTAGGCACCTATCAGCTATTGCCTACCATGCAGATTGATATTCGAGTCGAGGAAGAACAACTCATGGCCCAGGCCACAGGGCAAGAATCGTTTCCCCTTTACCCCGTTTCAGAAACGCAGTTCTTTGCTCGCATTGCGGATATCTTTATCCAATTTGATGTGTCAGCAGCAGAAACCGTTGACGGACTAACGCTGTATCAAGCGGGGCAGGAACTGTTTGCACCCAAGCTAGATTGAGATACTGCCAGCTGAACATATAGGGCTCTTTAAATATTAAGCTCATAGTTTGCTCATGGTAGTTTTGTCCGACAGAGAAGGCGATAACGTCTCCTTTTAGAATTTTGGTCGCAGCGCGCAAAATTCTAAACCGCCTCACCAACCGCTCAAATACATTGCTGTTAGGGATAACATGAATGGACTTCCGTTGGGTTGTAGGGCGGCGGAACGCCCTGCCCAGGGGGTGTGGGGAACTCGGCGGGACCCCACGCAGCCGGTTTTGCGAATGGCCAACGCCCCAAGATCCATGGGTAAGTATTGATTAATCGCAGCACGAGCTGTTCAGGGCTTTCCTCCTTTTCGGAAGGACTCAAGCTATCCTAGCTAGGCATATTGAGGTTTTCCCGAAAGGGGGCTGTTGTTCTTTATTTCTTAATGGCTCCCTAGTCGGCAAGACCGCCAAAAACATGTGGATAGTTTGGTCAATCTAGTACTGTTCACCTCTAGAAAGTGCGTGTAAGCTGTTACCGGATTGCACGTCAACACACCATGAGTTTGAATCTGTACCTTCTACGCCATGGCGAGACTACCAGCAGTCAGACCGGTGGCTACTGCGGCGCGCTCGACCCAGACCTGACACCGGCGGGCCAAGAGATGGCCCAAGCCTTTGCCAACGACTATGGTGCCATGGACTGGGCCGCCGTATTTGTTAGCCCCATGAAACGCACCATTGCCACCGCCACACCGCTCTGTGAGGCGGCGGGGATCGTCCCGCAGCGGCGGGATGGTCTTAAGGAAATCCAGTATGGAGAGTGGGAGGATCGCACACCAGCCTATGTGCAGGAGCACCATGGCAAGGATTACATTCGATGGATGACCGAACCCGCCTGGAACCCACCGACCGGCGGCGAAACCTCAGTGCAGATCGCCAATCGCGCCAATGCGGTGATTGCTGAAATTGAAGAAACCTATGAAACCGGCAATGTGCTGGTGGTATCCCACAAAGCGACGATTCGGATAATTTTGTGTAGCTTATTGGGGATCGATCTGGGACGATATCGCGATCGCATCGCCATGCCCGTCGCCTCCCTCAGTGTGATCAAATTTGGCCGCTATGGCCCGATGTTACAGCAGCTGGGTGAGCGCAATCATCTACCCGAGGCACTACGTAACCGGGCCGGAAC
>JBCDJC010000230.1:0-7837 GCA_038748225.1 Cyanobacteria bacterium P01_H01_bin.26
GTAACCGTTGAGGTTTTGAACCCCAAAACGGCGCTGTTTTTTCTGGCGTTTATTCCCCAGTTTATCAATCCAGAGGGGGTTGTTTTTGTACAGTTTCTGTTGCTGGGTTCAACATCTGTTGCCCTGAATACTGGCGTTGACTTTATTGTAATTGCGTTGGCTGCTCCCATTGGCCAGTGGTTGGAGGCTAGCCCAAGGCTGCGAACGGGGCAGCGCTATGCAACGGGGACAGGGCTGATTGCGTTGGGTGGCTATGTGGCGTTAACGGGTGAAGGAGAGTAGCGATGCTTTGTAGCGATGCTTTATTACAGATGGAGGCGTTTCGAGCGCTGCCTCAAGAACGTTTGGACTGGATTTGCGATCGCGCCCAGCACATTCAACTAGCCGCAGGTGAAATCCTTGTCAAAGAAGGCGATTCGCCCCTGGGTTTCTTTATGCAGCTCAGCGGTCAGATTACCGTTAGTCGCCAGAGTAATGGGACAGATATTCCGGTGGGGCGACACACAAGCCCGTCATTTTTTGGAGAGATTCAGGTACTGACGGAGGATTTGGTCCCGGTAACCCTAACAGCGGATACCGATGTCGATCTCTATCGCCTCAGGTGCCCGGACTTTCTAGATGTGATCCACAGCTGCCGAGAGTTTGAGCGCGATATTTTTCGAACCGTGGGTACCCGCATGCGGGGTTTAGAATCGTTTATCCGCACCCGTGAGAAAATGGCGGCGCTTGGCACCCTGTCGGCGGGGCTAGCCCATGAACTCAACAACCCGGCTGCGGCCTTGGTACGGGTGCTAAAAGAGCTACAGCCCGCCGTGCTAGAGCTACAGCGGATGAACCTGGTGTACGGTCAGCGCCAGGTGGATGAGGAACATACCCAGAAATGGCTCGAAATTCGCGATCGCGGCCTCGGGGCCATTGCCGACCCTGAGAACGATCCGCTAGCCCAGGGCGATCGTGAAGATGCATTGGCCGACTGGCTAGAAGACTATGGTGTGGAGAACGCCTGGAAGCTGGCCGAACCGCTCGCAGCCGGTAGGGTGGAGCCCGCCGAACTAGACGCACTCATGGACCGCTGGCGAGATGATACCACCGAGCTGCGAGACATGGGGCTGCGCTGGTTAGCCCTGTCGTTTGAGGTGATGGGGATGGTCCATAGCGGACTGGACGGGGCGGAGCGCATCTCTACCCTGGTGCAGTCCATGAAGTCCTATTCCTATATGGATCGAGCCGCCCAGCAGCGAATTAATATCCATGACGGCATCGAAGATACGCTACGGCTGTTTGCCTTTAAGCTCAAACATGGCATCAAGGTCAAACGCCACTACGACAAAACCTTACCCGAAATTATGGCCTTTGGCAGTGAGCTTAACCAGGTGTGGACCAACCTGATTGACAATGCCATTGACGCGTTGGATGAGAGTTTTTCTGGAGAGTCGCCGGAGATCACAATTCGTACCTGTCAAAAAAACGGTCGTCTGCGGGTAGAGATAGAAGACAACGGTCCCGGCATTCCACCGGAGATTATAAATCGGCTAACGGAAGCCTTTTTTACCACTAAGCCTATGGGTAAAGGTTCAGGGCTGGGGCTGGATGTGTCGCGGCGCATCATCGAGAACCGCCACGGGGGAAGTCTGCTGATTGAGTCAGAGCCGGGACGTACCTGTTTTGTTGTGGCGTTGTCTCTGTAGGGGGAAGTACGCCCAGGCTGTTACTGACCGATCTTGAGCCGATATCCCATGCCTCTGACCGTTTCGATATAGCCGCTGCCTAGTTTTTTTCGCAAATGCCGGATGTACACTTCAATGATGTTTGAGCCCGGATCGTAGTCGTAGCCCCAAACCCGGTTTAACAGCTGTTCTTTACTCATGACCTGCATGGGATGTCTGAGTAACACTTCAGCTAGCACAAACTCACGGGCCGATAGTTCAACGCTGCGATTGCCCACCAACACCTGCCGAGTAATTAAATCTAGGGTCAGCTCGCCCACCCTCAGCTGGGTTTCTGTTTGGCGGGGCTGGCTGCCGGGGCGATCGCGCAGCTGTACTTTGATCCGGGCCAACAGTTCTTCAAAGCGAAAGGGTTTGGTCATATAGTCATTGGCCCCCCCTTCTAGGGCTGTGACGGTTTCATCGACGCCATCTCGAGCCGTCAGCACAATCACGGGCAGCCGCTCCCCCTGCCCCCGCAGCTCGCTCAACACGGCTAACCCATCTTTGCCAGGCAGCCCCAGGTCTAGGATCATCAGGTCAAAATCCTGGCTACGGGCCAGCTGGGCAGCCTGATGGCCATCTTCCACCACCAGGGCGGTAAAGCCGTGGGCTTTGAGACCCGTTTTTAAGAAGTCAGTGATGTGAGGGTTGTCTTCGGCGATGAGAATGCGGTTCATGCCTGTGTGTCTCCGACTGGGTCGATATTTCTAGGGGAATCACTAGGGTAAATGTGGAGCCCACCCCCAGCTCACTTGAGACGTCCACATGGCCGCCATGGGCTTGAACAATGGCGCTGACAATGGAAAGCCCGAGTCCAGCGCCTTCAAACTGCCGGTTGTTGTTGGTAGCTCGCGCAAAGCGTTCAAAAATTTTGACCTGATCCGATTTGGCAATGCCTTCTCCTGTATCCCGTACCCAAAATCGCAGCACACCGTCGATGGCAACCGAACCCAGGGCAATTGTGTCGCCGGGTTGGGTATGGCGAACGGCATTTTGAACAAGATTCATCACCGCCTGGGAAAATCGCTGGCGATCCATAATCACTGGATACAGACCCTTGGCCTCTAGCTGCCAGGTGCGATCGCACGTCAGCGATCTAGCCTTAAAAAAAAGCTCCTCCGTCAGCCAGTCAAGGTCTTCGGGTTTTAGGATCAAAAAATCCGGTCGTTCGGCTTTGGTCAACAGCAGCAAATCATTCACCATCCGATTCATCTGGGCCAGCTCGTTCATAATCAGTGCGATGGTTTCCGGCTGCTTTTCCGGTCGGTAGGGCAGTAGCTCAAGCTGCCCTTGAATCACCGTAATGGGTGTCCGTAGTTCGTGGCTAACGTCCTTGAGAAATTCCTGCTGGCTGTCAAAAATAAACTGTAGCCGGTCCAGCATTTCATTAAACGTGGTGGCTGTCTCTGTGATTTCATCCGAACCCTGAATGGGAATCCGCTGGGTCATGTCGGAGGCCGTTATTTTGCGGGCGGTTTGGTTCATTAGCCGCAGTGGTGTCAGCAGTCGACCGGCCATGGTCCAGGCAAGGATAAAAAATCCCCCCAGCACGCCCGCCGATACCTTGAGTACCAGCCCCATGACTTCTGTTCCCGACTGATAGGCCGTTGTTGAATCATGGATGGCAACAAAGACGCCCTGGACCTCGCCGTTGGTCACCAGCGGTTGTGCAATATAGAAAAAACGGTGATCTGGGCTAACAATCCGCTGGCGTTGGGGTGTGGCAAGACTAGACCACCGCTCGACCAGGTGAGGGTACGGTTGCAACAGACCAGGCAAAGACTGGTTTGCCAGATAGGGCTGACCGTCGATGAACATCAATAGAAATTCATTTTCAGTGGTCACATAGCTGGCTAAAACCCGATCAAACAGCCTGGCGACATCGGTGCTGGTCAGCTGACGGTTGCGGAGCGGCTCGGCCAGGCGCTTAAATCGCTCTGCTTCTTCCACTATGGACGCCTCTGCATGGGCGTCTATGCGGCTGCAGTAAATTTGACGCGTTACCCAAACCGCCACGCCGGTGGTACCTACAGCCAGCAAAAAGTACCAAACCAACAGCCGAGCCCGAATATTTCGAAAGTGCATAGACCACTCCACCATTGTTCTATGGGTTCTATTCCTTAGACTACTGGGCTGTCTCGGTCGAGGCCATCTGGCGGTCTAGGCTAATGGGGCCAGCTCCATAGGCCAACGCCATCAGCAGTCCGCCGATGATGGCTAAATTTTTCATAAACTGGGTCATCTGGCTGGGATCGGCAATGGGATTGTGAAATACCAGGGTGGCCGGAATTAAAAACAACATGATCAAGACGGCTCCGATGCGGGTCTTGTATCCCAAAATTAAGGAAGCTGCGCCTGCCAGCTGAAAGAGAATTGTAAACACAGTCACTAAAGCTGCTAGGGGTAGCCCGGCGCTGGCAATTTGCTCTTGGGTGTCAGCAAATCCGGCAATTTTGCTCAGGCCGCTTCGCAGAAAGATAACGGCCATAAAGGTTCTAGCCACAAGGGGAACGTACTTTTGGGCATTCATGGGAAAAAATCTCCGGTTGTAAAATGGGTAAAAAACAATAGCAAGCGGTCTAGCCCCTAGGGGCCTTTGGATTGAGGGAAATGTCTGGGGCGTCTGGGGGGGACTCCGCCAGGATTAGTCGAATAGCGCGATCGCACAGTCCATAGCCATGGAACCAGCTCAGGAGCACCAGGAGCCGATTACGAAACCCTGGTAAGTAAACCAGATGAACAATAAGCCACATCAGCCAGGGTAAAAAACCAGTCAGCAAAAAAGGACCAATTTTCCCCACTCCCCCATAGCCGCCGATAATGGCCAGTCGGCCTTTGTTGAAATAGCTAAAGGGTTGAGGGGTTTTGCCATAAAGCTGTCTGCGAATATTGCGGGCCACGGCCACCCCCTGCTGCAGAGCTTCTGGTGCCACCCCTGTCAGCGGTTTGCCGTTTGATTTAGCATAGGCCAAGTCACCCAGGGCATAGACATTAGTGTAGCCAGTGAGCTGTAGGGTTGACTGTACCTTGAGCTTTTGTTTGGTCGCCGTTGGGGGGGCATCAGCTGTTTCCGGTAGGGCGGCCTCGAGACCAGCGGCCCAGATGACGGTGCCAACTGGTAACGCTGAGCCATCTTGAAACTCAACGGTGGCTGGGGTAACCCGACTTACCCGCGTCTGGAAACGTAGGGTAACCCCCAGTCGGTGCAGTTTTCGAGCGGTGTAGAGACCGAGACGCTCAGGCAAATTGGCCAACAGCCGATCGCCCGAGTGCACCAGGTCAATTTGCATTTTTCCCAGGTCCAGCTCGGGATAGTCCCTACGCAACGCCTGGCGAAGTTCCACCAGCGTTCCTACCATTTCAACCCCCGTCGGGCCGCCACCCACCACGACAAACTTCAGCAGCTGCTGTTGCCGGATCGGATCGGGTTCTCGACTAGCTTGTTCAAACCGGCGAAAAATGTGGTTACGCAGGGCCACGGCCTGCTCCAGCGTCCTTAGGGAAAAGGCATTGGCGGCTGCCCCCGGCACGTTTAAAAACTGGGTACGACTGCCGGTTGCCAGCACCAAATAGTCATAGGAAATTGTGGCGCTATCTGTTGTGACCACCTGTTGGGCAAAGTCCAGATGTCTGACCTCGGCCCGTAGAAAGTGGGTATTGGCGGCCCGTCGTAAAATTGTGCGAATCGGATAGGCGATGATTTCAGGTTCAATTTGGGCCGCGGCCACCTGATACAGCAGGGGAACAAACGTGTTGTAGCTGTTCCGGTCAATGACCCACACCTCAGCACCGCTTTTGGCTAGGGATTGAGCCGTCTGCATACCACCAAAGCCTGCACCGACAACGACAACTTTTGGGCGTTTTTGGGTAGTCCCCATGGTTTGCGTGGCGTGAATTTACATTTCTAAGCATTGCAAATAGGCTAATGCAAAGCATGAATCTAAGCTGAAAAAAAATTCAGCTAGCGTCCCTGTTTGATGGCCCCATCCGTAAGCGGGTGGGGCTCTGCTGGTATGGGGCAGATATACTGCTGGTATAAGGCTGCTGTAGTTATGACGCAAGCAATTCATACCCGGTTTGTAGACATTGCCCAGGACCTGAGTCCGATATTGGCGGCTGCGATCGCAACAACCCCGCCGATTCAACATATTCCCCGTCGAGATATTCCCTTTCCAGCTCGTCTGTGTCAGGCCGTTGCTGGTCAGCAGCTGTCGGTCAAGGCCGCCGCCTCAATCTGGGGCCGGGTTGTCGATCGCGCTGCCGAGCAGCCCCTAATCGAGTATTTGGCCACAGTCTCCCCCGATACCCTAAGGGCCTGTGGTTTGTCGGCAGCCAAGGTCAAGGCGATGGGGGCGATTGCCTCAGCTGCCCTGACAAAGCAGCTCGATGCCCATGAGCTAGGTGCGCTTAACCATGGTGAGCGCACACAGCGGCTGACCCAGATTTGGGGCGTAGGGCAGTGGACAGCGGACATGATGGGTATTTTCTACTTTGGCGATCCAGATATCTGGCCAGAGGGGGACACCGCTGCTCGAAAAACCCTTGAGCGTCTGACCAGCCGTCGTCGAAAAACAATCCGTACCGCAGCGCGCTTTGCTCCCCATCGCTCTTACCTGGCGCTGTACATGTGGCACCAGGTTGATGCTACACCGACCTAAAAAAAGCGAGCGGCTTAAAAAGCCCCTCGCTGTGATGAATTAACTAAATTTGGCTCGGCCTGTAATCCTAAAAAGAATTACGACGATAGCTACCGCCGCCGCCGGAATTGCTCCGAGGCTTGGCTTCATTAACTTTCATCTCACGGCCCATCCACTCGGCTCCATCCAGAGCTTCAATGGCCTTTTGCTCATCTTCTTTGGCACCCATTTCGACAAAGGCAAAACCCCGTGGGCGGCCGGTGTCACGGTCCATCGGTAAACTAACCCGGTTGACCTTGCCATATTCAGCAAAGACAGCTTCTATCTCATCACTGTTGACGTCATAGGACAAATTGCCCACATAAATAGACATAAGGAAATCCCCTTAATGAAAAAACGTAGCGAGTTAAACGGAGATATTCCTTGTTACTGAAATCGAAATCTCAACAAAATTACTATTCTTCCGAAAACTTACCGTCTATTATCATAGCATCTAATTTCTAGGTTTCGGGAATTCTAAACAAATGGCTTTTGCTGCGCCTCAACCTGGGTAATTGTTTTGGATAACCAGGAGCGGTCGTTTGGAAAAGCCTGATGGGCTGAGGCTTGCTCAGATTCTTCAAGGATGCGATCGCGCTACTCGATTTGCAAGATGTGACAATTATTGTGCCGCATTAGGGTGGACCGATTGGTCTTACCTAGCCAGCTCGTCATCCTGCGCGCGCAGCCTTGTAGTACCGAACACATTTGTCCATCGTCCCCCTGGCGAGGTGCCGCTGACGCTAAAACTGTTTCAGATGCCGACTGTCAGTGAGGCAATGCTCAAGGAGCTGCATGCACTTGTAAAAATCTTTTTGTTTAGCAACATCGCGGCTGTTATATTGCTAATATTGCTCTAAGGCTCTGTATGCATGGGCTTTGCCGCTATGGGATGCTTTTTAAAAAGGGTGGATTCCCCGGTGAGTGCTCTAACTAATGGTCAATATCAGCAGCTGATTGAGAGTATCGGTGATTGTTTAGTTAACGGTCAGCAGTCGGCGATACAGCAGGTTAATCGAACCTGGTTGAGATCTATTGGAATATTGGTCGCTATATTGTGGAGTTTGAGCAGCGGGGGCAAGAAAAAGAGGAATATGGTTCGTAGCTACTAGCTCAGCTATCTAAAGATTTGAGACAGCGCCATGGCAAGGGATAGGGTGAGCTGGAGAATCGGCTGCTTGAAAAGCCAGAGCAGTTTTTGCTAAATCTGGGTAAGGGGGTTGCTTTTATTGGTCAGCAATATCGGATCACGCTAAATAATACGCATTTTTATTATGAAAAATGTACTGATAACAGGTATCCCATTTGGGGTTTTCATGGGGCTTTTCTTCAGTCTGGTCTATGGCACTGGCTTTGGATTAGTAGGGGGTGTTGCAAGTGGTCTACTATTTGGGGTTGCTATGTCCATATTTACAAAACTCCAACGAGAAAGAATGGAGTCTAAGGATGCCA
>JBCDJC010000231.1:0-7734 GCA_038748225.1 Cyanobacteria bacterium P01_H01_bin.26
GATTCTCTGGGGTGACCTGAAACGCCTGGGCCAGGTCGGCGGCGCTCAGCTGCTGCAGACCGGTGGCATCTGCCTGGTGGGGAGCGGCCGGATCCGAGGAAAAAACACCCTGCTCAAAGGCGCGGAGACTGGCGACGGCCAATCCTTCTGAGCGTCCCAGTACCTGGTTGGTGGCGGCATCCTGATAGCGCCACCGGCTACCGGCACCGGCATCCAGTAAGACGCTGACGATGGCCAGGTCCAGGTGCGATCGCGCGGTTTCTTTGGCCGCATCTTGCCCCAGGCTCAGTCGCTCCACACCGCCCGCATTAAAGTGACGCCAGCGGCTGTGGAAGGGCACCTCAAAGTCGGGGTACAGCTGCTGGGTGGTTTCAATCACATAGGCGGCCACCGCCTCTAGCTGGGAGAGGTCGCAGGCAAAGTGCTCTAGCCGATCCGCCTGGGAGAGTTCAAACAGCCGGTGGGTGCGATCGCGAATCGCCTGGGGCTGTCGCAAATAGTCAACGGCGGCCTGTTCTGCTGGGGTCATGCCGCATCCTCACATATCGTCTTCATACTGGCGACCAATGGTTTGGGTCAGCACCGTTTGATCGGGGACATCACCATCGGTGTAGTAACCCGCCGCCTTTTTGGCATTCATCTCCACCTGGGCATCCGCTGGGATCAGGTCCTCGGGAATCGAAATGCGCTCTACGATGTCAATCCCCGATTGGACAACCGCGTCGTACTTTAAATTGCTCATGGACACAAACTGATCGATGCGGGTAATCCCCAACCAGTGCATCACATCGGGCATCAGCTCTTGAAACCGCATATCCTGCACCCCGGCCACACACTCGGTGCGAGTAAAGTAGGTGTCGGCGCGATCGCCCCCTTCCTGGCGCTTGCGGGCGTTGTAAACCAAAAACTTGGTCACCTCCCCCAGGGCGCGTCCCTCTTTGCGAGCATAGATTACTACACCCGCTCCACCGGCCTGGGCCATCGCCAGGGCCACCTCGATACCATGCACCAGATAGGGGCGACAGGTGCAAATATCCGAGCCAAAGACGTCCGAACCGTTACATTCGTCATGGATTCGCACCGCCAGGGGGCGATCGGGATCGGTAATGGCTTCCAAATCCCCCAGAATATAAACGGTGTGCCCGCCGATGGGGGGTAAAAACACCTGCAGGTCAGACCGAGTTACCAGCTCCGGAAACATCCCCCCGGTCTGCTCAAACAGGGTGCGGCGCAGGTCGCCCTCTTTGACCCCAAACCGCTGGGCAATGCCTGGCAGATACCACACCGGTTCAATGGCGGCCTTGGTGACCACCAGCTCCCCCCCCGGTTTGAGGATTTTGCCATCCACCCGGACACGGCCCTGGGTCACCGCCTCCTGCAGCTCCGGAATATTGATGTGGGCTTTGGTGATGGCTATGGAGGGGCGGATGTCGTACCCGTCCGCCCGCAGCTGGGAAAACATGCCGTGATCCATGGCCCCAAATGGATCGAGGGAGATAATTTTATCGGGAACCGTCCAGCTGGGGTGGGGACCAATGGACACCGTCGGTGATGTGTTGGTTAGATCCGCCCGGTGACCGCGTTCTAGACTGCCGCTGGCGATGGCCAGGGCTCGGTACACGGCATAGCCACCGGAGTGGGTGCCAATGGCGTTGCGATGGGCGCGATTCCCCAGGGTGGCAATCACCGGTCCTCGCCGATTTGGATCGGGATGCCCCCACTGAATTGGCAGCGGAGTTTGACTCAGATTTCCCGGGTGGGACGTTAAAACAATATGCTTGTGTTGAGGTGGCTGCACTGATGTCATCGTAGGCCCCGTTTGTCAACGAATCCTCAAATTATCCTACGTTTAGGGCCGCTCAGACTGTAGTTGAAATAGCAAGTTGCCATAGCAATCTGGCCGGGCTGTCATTGGGCCGATCGAGCTAGCGGCGGGGCACGGATTTTTCAATCGCCGGATCGATACAGTTGACCAGCATGGCAAAGGGCACCATGGGCACCATGGGCAACAAACAAATCAGCCCCTGCTGCCAGGTGAGGGGGGCGGTCTCAAACAGGGCATTCATCATCGGCCACTGGCTAAATACAACCTGTAGGGCCACGGCGGCAACAATCCCTAAAATTAGGATGGGGGCACTGGTGATGCGGGTGGACCGGCGACGGGCATAGTTGAACAAACTCAGTCCCAGCTGGCTGATGCTGAGGAGATAAATAATCCGAGCCGCCACCAGGGACTGAATCGCCATGGTACGGGCAACGGCAATATCACCGGTGGTTATTTTTGCCCATTCGAACATGCCAAAAATTAGCACCCAATTAAATAGGGAGACAGCCAAAATTCGGCGCAGTAGCTTGGGGGTAATCAGGGGTTCTTTGGGGTTGCGGGGGGGCTGCTGCATGGCCCCACTAAACTTGGGTTCAAAGGCGAGGGGCACCGTCATGGTGAGGGAGTTAATCAGGTTCAACCACAGGACCTGTAGCGAGAGAATTGGCAGGTCCCTGGCCAATAGGGCACTGATCAAAATGGTCATGGACTCACCGCCATTGACCGGCAAGAGAAATGCGATCGCTTTGCGCAAATTTTGATAGACGGTTCGACCCTCTTCCACCGCTGCCTCAATGGACGCAAAATTGTCATCCGTCAGCAGCATATCCGCCGCCTCTCGGGCCACTTCGGTGCCCCCTTTGCCCATGGCAATACCAATATCGGCCTGTTTGAGCGCCGGGGCATCATTGACGCCATCGCCAGTCATGGCAACAATATCCCCTTTAGACTGCAGCGCTTCTACTAGCTGGAGTTTTTGGGCCGGGGCTACTCTGGCAAACACATCCCCCGACTGGACGGTTTGCGTCAGCTCACGCTGGTCCATCTTGCCCAGGTGCTGACCGGTATAGGCCAGCACCTGCTCAGACTGTTGAATTCCCATGCGCTGGGCAATCACCCGGGCTGTGGTCACATGGTCACCGGTAATCATTTTGACTTGAATACCAGCGGCCCGACAGGCGTGGACCGCCGCGATGGCTTCAGGTCGGGGCGGGTCAATCATGCCCTGGAGCCCTAAAAACACCAGATCTGTTTTGAGATCGTCATGGTCGATGGCATGCTGGTGGGTACCGACATCCTTACGGGCAAAGGCCAGGACCCGCAATCCCTGGGCGGTCATGGTTGCGATCGCAGCCTCAATCGGCGCTAGCTCCAGCGCCATCACCTGACCCTGGGGAGCCATCCGGTGGGAACACCGACTGAGCAACGCTTCCGCCGAACCCTTAACATAGACTGTGCGCGGGTGAGCGTCGTGCAGGGTGGCCATATATTGATACTGGGATTCAAACGGAATCGCATCTAGTCGGGGTTTTGTTGCCGTCAGCCCAGACTGACTCAGTTCAGCTTTAGCCGCCGCTGCGATTAATGCCCCCTCCGTGGGGTCTCCCACCACCGACCAGTGGTCTCCGGTCTGTTTTAGCTGGGAGTCATTGCACAGCACGCCTGCCATCAGACACTCCTGGAGCACCGACGGCAGACCGTCCGGGCTGGCCAGTGTCCCGTCAGTGGCTAAACCAATCTCGCCCTTGGGACTGTATCCACTACCGCTGACCCGATAAAACTGTTCCCCCGCGTAGATCATCTGCACCGTCATTTGGTTTTCCGTCAGGGTTCCAGTTTTGTCGGAACAAATCACGGTGGCGCTACCCAGGGCTTCAACCGCGGGCAGTTTGCGAATAATCGCATGGCGACGGGCCATGCGATTGACCCCAATCGCCAGGGTAATCGTCACAACCGCTGGCAGGCCTTCCGGAATGGCGCTGACGGCCAGAGCAACAGCGGCTTCGAACATATAGACCCAAGACTCTCCCTGCCGTAGACCAATGGCAAATGTGAGCGTGGCCAGGGTCAAAATACCGTATAGCAAAATATGGCTAAACTTAGCGAACTTGCGGGTGAGGGGCGTACTTAAATTGACCCGCTGCTGCATAGATTGGGAAATTTTGCCAACTTCTGTTGAATCCGCCGTCGCAATCACCATGCCCGTGCCCTGGCCAAAGGTAACAAAGCTGCCAGCATAGGCCATATTAATCCGTTCTGCTAACGGCGTATCCCCCGGCAGGGGTTGCATAGATTTATCAACGGGGACCGATTCCCCCGTCAAAGAAGATTCATCAATCTGCAAATTGCGGGTTTTCAAGAGTCTTAAATCCGCCGGTACTTTATCCCCCGATGCCAACAAAACCACATCCCCAGGCACCAAATCCTGCGACGGTATCCGCAACATTTGTCCCTCTCGCAAAACAGTGGTTTCAGTCGTAACGGCCTTTGCCAAAGATGCGATCGCCCCTTCTGCTTTAGCCTCTTGCACATAGCCAATCACCGCATTGAGCAGGGTAACCCCCCAGATGACAGCGGCATTAGTCCACGAGCCTAAAAAAGCCTTAACCCCACCCGCCAGCAACAGAATATATAAGAGCGGCTGATGAAACTGTAATAAAAACCTTAGCCAGGCTGGTTGGCCGGGTTTAACAGGAAGCTGATTCCAACCGTAGGTTTCGTAGTGACTAGCGACCTTCTCACTGGTTAGTCCCTGGTCCAAACTGCTATCAAAAAAGCCAATGGCCTCCTTAACAGAGAACTCATGAAACGATCGAGAATCTAAACGATTTGAAATCATAACGTCCTCATGTAGAGCCAGGCTGTGTCCTAGGAGATAAATTCTCTCCCAATGAATGATCGTAACAAAAACAGAATTCCGTATGGATAGAAGATATGCATCGTAATGATTAAATAGACAGATACGTCCTGCCTAGCCCAGGTAAACCGCCGATTTAACGACAGAATCATCAACAACAGAAATTAGCCAAGCCTGGGGACAGCTGCCCCCAGGCTTTCCCCTGCGGGTCCTTTGGCAGGGCTGCTGCACTAGATTTATTCCAGCTCTAATACTTGTTGCACAGCCTGCTGCCGTCTAGCCTGGTCCCAGCGGATGGAATTTAGGGTGTTGCCAAGACCGGGGGCATCCCAGCGGCCGCTGTCGGGGTCCAGAAAGGAGCGGGTTCTAGCCCAAACAATCCGGTCAGTTTCCGCCATGGGCCGCTGTCGAGCAATCGCCAGCCAGCTAATATAGCCCCGATCTAGGGCTGCCAGGGGAGCCTGGTTAGCCAGGTCAATGCCATTCAGTTCCTCGGCCAGGGATAGCACAATCTGGTGCTGGCTAGCCTGCTGCCGCAGGGTCAGGGCCTGGCCATATAGCCGCTTGAGCTGTTTGGCATCGGCCTCGGCGGGGGCGGTGGCCCCGTGCTGATAGGAAAAGCTACCCAGGTTCCACTTTTGGTTACCCGGATCCACATGGCCATAGTAGGCCGATGTGTAGCCGCCATCGCCGGTGCGAGTCCCCTCAGCTCGCCCCACGGACCGGGCCACTAAGGAGTCACTGCCGCCGTCAAATAGAGCTTCTAGGGTATGGAGCACCGTTTGGGTGACGGCCGGTGGCGGCTGAGGCGATTCTACCGGTTGGGGGGTAAAGCTGAGGCTAACGTCGCCACTGGCAATGGCGCTCCGGGCTGGTGGTGTATCAAAGCTCAGGGCAATGTCCTGGGCATATCCTGGGGTAGACCACCCGAGGACAAGACCCGCAAAAATTGCCCCCAGCGAGGGTATCCGGCTCATGGTGATTTACTCCGATAAAAACTGCTCAATTAGATCGGTGGCGGGTTCAACCAGGGTCCAAGTGCCATCGGGTTGTTTTCTAAGGGCGGCAAAGACTAGCTGCTCGGCCCGACCAATGGTGTGGCCCTGGGGACGTACCCCCTCAGCGGGGCGATGGATACCGCAAAGACGAAACAGATAGGCGGGGACCTCGGAGCTGGTGAGGGCAACACAGCCATTTGCCATGGGCTGAAGCTTGCCCTCAAAGGGCATGTGTATGGCATCACCACCCAGCTCTAGGGTAATGTCGCCGAGGCCGCTACTAATGGAGTAGTCGCCCACCTGATGCCCGACCTGCAGCTCCCAGCCTTGCTGAACAGCAATACGGCGCGGTGGGGCCGACTGGCAGGCCGTCAGCAGCATCAACAGACTGCCC
Organism: Cyanobacteria bacterium P01_H01_bin.26; assembly: GCA_038748225.1. GTDB lineage: Bacteria > Cyanobacteriota > Cyanobacteriia > Phormidesmidales > Phormidesmidaceae > Leptothoe. The sequence goes on from JBCDJC010000231.1 coordinate 6,075, forward strand.
CATAAAAATCTGGTGCCGCGCCTGGGGATGATTGTATCTGTCAAGGGTGGGCCCATGGCACAACCCACAGATCGGCGCATCCTCCACATCAGCGACGGCAAAAATCTAATGTTGAAATTTGAAACCATAGCCAGCATACTCCTCATCTTCGTACAGCACGATTAGCCAGGTGTTGGGGTCAAAGGCCAAGGGATAAACGCTGCGCTCAGCCATTACCCCGGCACGCACTTCAATGGCAGCCAGGGTACAGTAGGGCTCCTTGGCGATAGATTCGATGGCCTGGCGGTTTTCTCTTTCGGGAATGGTGAGCAGCTGAGTCAGCTGCTGCCGTGAAAGCACGGCCTGGCTAGCAACAATGTTCTGGCATAGGTGTTGTTTAGCAGCGGCGGCTCGAGCTTGAAAGCGCAAACCCAAACCAAGGCTAAAACTGCTTAGCATCAGCACACCGCTGGTGATAATCTTGTACCACCGGCGTTTAGGCTGTTGTTGGGGTTGGCGCTTAGGCTGTTGTTGGGGTTGGCGGTGGGTTTGGCGATGGGTTTGGCGATGGGCCCGCTGTCTTGATCGTTGTTTCATTGGCCTGCTCCTGGTTATCGCATCAGGGCTCTAGCGGCTGTGGGCAGCGGCCAGGCTCAAGATGATAGTTTCAAAAAATACGGTTGCTACAAGCATAGCCGCATTTTTTGAGATAAAACAACGCCAAATGCTTGTCTGAAAAGGTGTTGAGCCTTTGTGCACACCCCTTTGATCCACCGGCAACAAGGGGTGACAGCAGGCCCAGCTGTGGGCAACTATTTTTGCAACAGGTGGTGAGATTTTGCAACGCAGCGGCGACAGCCAAAACAGGCGATGGCGCTGAGCCCCCGGGGTTACCCGAGTTCTCAACGCCACCAAGGACGATACGTTAGGGACTTGCTGGTAAATAAGATACCCGCCAATAGCCCCTTTCCCTTTAACCCTTCCCCACTCTACTCCGGGGATTTTTTCTTTGGCAGATCCCTTACCAACCTTATCGCTTCACCTTGTCTCGACACTGCACGCAGGAACGGCTCGTGCCGCTTTTGGCCGCAATCGAACTGGGCTGCCGAGAGAATGTTCGGCCACAGCCTTTGCATTTTACGATCCAGTTGAGATCTTTGTCAGGTTTGACAAATTCCCACAGGCCATAGCGTTTGCCAGTATGATCCTTTCTTTGCCAGCCGCCGCCAATGCGGCCATCGTTCTTGGCGCACTGGTAGCAGCTAGTCCCTTCCTTGAGCTCGCTGGTCGATAGGGCTTGCACTTTGCCGCATTTACAGCGGGTTTGCCATTTAAAGCCCTTTTCAATAAAGCTAATGACCGTTCTATCACCGTAGACATCGCCAACTGAGACATCGGTTAGACCGATGCGGGCCTCTTTAATTTCGTGTAGGCGGTTTGTTTTTCTAAAACTGAGATAGATGGCTTCTTTGCTACGGCCAAAGTGAGCGGCAATGTCTTTCATGCTGATACCGGCTTTGACCATGGTAAGCACTTTGCCCACTCTGGCATGGTGAAATTCGATAGGTGTTTGTCTACCTCGTTGCATATGGATTAAACCTCTGTTGCACAGTCGCACTAACTATTGAAATACCTTCTTACCTTGAATTTCTCAATAAGTCCAGTGTGCCGTATCACGAAC
>JBCDJC010000232.1:0-7713 GCA_038748225.1 Cyanobacteria bacterium P01_H01_bin.26
ACCAGCGCCTACCTCACCCACCCCACCTTCAACCGCTACCATTCCGAAACCGAGATGCTGCGCTACATGTACGCGCTGCAAATGAAGGATCTGTCCCTGGCCTCCGCCATGATCCCCCTCGGCTCCTGCACCATGAAGCTCAACGCCACCGCCGAAATGGTACCGGTCACCTGGCCCGAGTTTGGCCAGATTCATCCCTTTGCACCCCTGGCCCAAACCCAGGGCTACCAGGTGCTATTTGACCAGCTAGAAACCTGGCTGGCTGAAATTACGGGCTTTGCCGGTATTTCCCTCCAGCCCAACGCCGGGTCCCAGGGGGAATATGCCGGACTGTTGGTGATCCGTCAGTACCATCAGTCGCGGGGAGATACCCACCGTACGGTCTGTCTGATTCCCCAGTCGGCCCATGGCACCAACCCCGCTAGCGCTGTCATGGCCGGTATGAAAGTTGTCGGGGTGAAATGCGATGACGACGGCAACATCGATGTGGCAGACCTCACCGCCAAGGCTGAAAAACACAGCGACAATCTGGCGGCCCTGATGATTACCTATCCGTCTACCCACGGCGTGTTTGAGGCCAGCATCCGCACCGTGTGCGACACCATCCACCAGCACGGCGGCCAGGTATATATGGACGGAGCCAACATGAATGCCCAGGTGGGTCTATGCAGCCCCGGCGACATCGGTGCGGATGTGTGCCATCTAAACCTGCATAAAACCTTTTGTATTCCCCATGGCGGTGGTGGTCCAGGGGTTGGCCCCATCGGTGTGCAGGGTCACCTGGTGCCCTTTTTACCTGGCCATGGTCTAACGCCGGACCTGGGCACCCAACAATCCGTCGGTGCCGTATCCGCTGCTCCCTGGGGAAGCGCCAGCATCCTACCCATTTCCTGGATGTATATTCAGATGATGGGTGCCGCCGGGCTGACCCACGCCACTAAAACGGCCATCCTCAGTGCCAACTATATTGCCAAGCGTTTGGAGGGGCACTACGACATTCTCTACAAGGGCAATGGGGGGCTGGTGGCCCACGAATGCATTGTGGATTTGCGTGGCTTCAAAAAGTCCGCCAGCGTCAATGTTGATGACATCGCCAAACGCATGATTGACTATGGTTTCCACCCGCCCACCATGTCCTGGCCGGTGGCGGGCACCATCATGGTGGAGCCTACCGAGAGTGAATCCCTAGCAGAGCTAGATCGCTTTTGCGATGCAATGATTGCCATCCGCGATGAGATTCGCCAGATTGAGACGGGGGAGCTACCCCAGGACAACAATCCCCTGGTAAATGCACCCCACACCACCAGCGACCTAACCGCTGAGTGGAATCGACCCTACAGCCGAGAGCAGGCGGTGCATCCGACAAAGTGGACCCAGGAGCGCAAGTTCTGGCCCACGGTGAATCGGATCGATCAGGCTTTTGGCGATCGCAACCTTGTCTGCTCCTGTCTCCCCATGGATGCCTACGAGTAAGCCCAGTAGGGTGCCGTTAGGCCTTGCCGTAACGCACCCTTCCGAACGATTTTGCTACCATTGCATCATGAAACATCCCGAGCTGGCTCTAATTTTAGAAAAGGTGAAGCAGTTTTTGAGTGGTCTCTATCAGGAACAGCTGCAAAGCCTGATCTTATTTGGCTCCCAGGCTCGAGGAGATAGCCGGTCAGGCTCTGACATAGACCTTCTGGTCGTACTCAATGCTCCGGTAAATCCTTATCAGGAAATTGATAGGACGGGCCAGTTTATTGCCCATCTGTGTCTTGAATTTGATGTGGTAATCTCACGACATTTTATTTCTGTGGAGCAGTTTCGAGCAGCAGATAATCCTTTCCTCTTTAACGTGAGAAAAGAGGGCATAGCTGTATGACAGCTAATTTGAGTGCATTTGTCGATAAAGCAAAAGAGAGTCTAGCAGCCTCGAAACTTTTAGCCGATAATCGCCTTTACGACTTTGCTGGTTCGAGGGCGTATTACACCATGTTTTATATTGCCGAAGCTTTTCTGTGGCAGAAAGGGCTTTCTTTCTCGAGTCATTCTGCGGTTATTTCAGCGTTTGGTAAGGAGATTGCTAAACCGGGTTTGGTGCCTGTAGAGTTTCATCGTTATTGGGTTGGAATTTGCTGTAGCTGACCTTTATCGCGGAATTGATGCTACATGAGTAGAATATGGGCGTGAGTCCTTTAGATACTCAGAATGGCGAAACCAAAGTCAGTTCCGAAACCGTTGCAAGCTTGTGTCACCTGGATGCCCTTTGGCGCGGGACTTATCAGCACTGCCGGTTTTTTGCTAAAGCAAGACACAACCCAGACGGCTATCGCGGCCTTTTTTACCGGCTGTACGGTGCTGTGGGCAAAATTCAGCGGTGCCTTTATGACGGAGGCCGAGCAAGAGATGGAAAAGCTGGGCCAAGCTTCTGCAAAGGGACTGTTTAAAGCCTTTTATTTTATCCTGGCACTGTTCGGCACCGTATTTGATGCGTTGAGAAAGTGGGTGGCTCAGCGCTGGTGGGAAATTACCTCAGACTTTGAAGGCAAATACTACGAAAGGTTGGATTATCTCTGCCGTCGCTTTGAAACCCAAGGCCTCGATAAAGACCGCATTCTGAACCTGCAGCAGGTGATTGTTCCGGTGAATGTTACCGGTATTAGTTTGGCTCAGGTTTCCACTCGGTTAATCCGGAAGGTCAAGGATGAACGCGACTTACCACGGGATACTACCATCGGCCACTTTTTGGCTTTGATGAAAAAAGACGCTGCCTATCGCCGCCTTGCTATTTTGGGGGCACCGGGTTCGGGTAAAACGACGCTGATGCGATACATGACATTGATGTATGCCCTACGAAAATCGCGTCGCCTGCATCCCCAAGCACCTAATTTTATTCCTGTACTGCTCTATCTGCGAGATATTTGCAAGCAGGTTACTGCCAAACCAGCTCTGACCCTGGCGGATTTGCTCACTGATTGGGTGCAAAACCTGCAGCAAACCGAGCCACTGACACCGCCTAAGGGCTGGTTTGCCAAAAAGCTGAAGCAAAATCGTCTGTTAATTTTGTTCGATGGTTTAGATGAGGTGGCTGATGAACAAGATCGTAAACAGGTAAGCCGTTGGGTGGATCGACAAATGTACGAATATCCAGAAACCTCTTTTATCCTGACCTCACGCCCCCTGGGTTACAAACATGCTCAGCTCACCGAGGGAGTGACGGTGCTGGAAGTTGCGCCTTTAACGGCAGGACAAGTTCAAGACTTTGTAAATCAGTGGTATCAAGAAATAGAAATCAAATCCCAGGGTGATGACGATTTGGGTGTGCGAGAAGAGGCCGATCGCCAGGCCAAGCTACTACTTCAGGAAATAAAAAACAGTAATGCTCTGCAAGATCTATCAGAAAACCCGCTCCTGCTGACCATGATTGCTACGGTCCATCGTCGTCGTGGCAGCATTCCCCGAAACCGGGTGGAGCTATATCGAGACATTTGTCAGGTACTGCTAGAAAAACGCCAGCAGGCAAAAGGTATGACTGATGTACTCACCGCCAGCCAAAAGCAGGCTATTTTACAGCCTCTATCGCTAGAGCTAATGCGTCGAAAGACTCGCAAGTTTACCCTGGCGGACATCACTCCTTTGCTAAAAGCCAAGCTTGCAAATTTGCCCCAGGTGCAATTCACCCCAGAAGAGTTTTTGAAGCGGCTGCAAGAGGTGGATGCGCTCATTGCTAAGGAGCAAGAAGGAGAGTTTGAGTTTGCCCATCTCAGCTTTCAGGAATACCTGGCAGCGGTAGAAATTAAAGACACCCATCAGGAAGCTTGTTTGCTAGAGATATTTGACGATACCGAAAAGCTAGCCTGGTGGGCAGAAACTATGAAGCTTTATGCGGCGCAAGGAGATGCAACTCAGTTGATTGAAGCTGCTCTGGTAGGTCCCAGTTTTGAAAAACTATTGCTGGCCACTGACTTTTGGCAGGTGGCGGTGACAGTGGATGCTGCGGTGCAGACTGCTATGCTAGAAAAGCTCCATGAACCGCTGAACGTGCTGGATGGCGATGACTTGGCCTATGCTGCCAGGGCAACACCCCGATACTTTAAGTTGGCCTATTACTTGAAAACACAGCAGTGGCAAGCTGCTGATCAAGAAACTTCCTTGGTGATAAAAGCCATAGGGGATAGGGCTCAGAAAGGCTATCTGAACCTTAATGATATTCGTAACTTTCCTTGCTCGGACCTACGGGTAATTGATCAGTTGTGGGTACGATACAGCGACGGGCACTTTGGCTTCAGCGTACAAAAAGAAATCTATCTTCAGTGTGGAGGCAAGGCAGATTACCAGTACTATGAGATAGCCGAGAAAACATTGGGAGATATGGTGGGATGGCGAGAAAACGACTCCTGGACCTTCCGTATTAAGTATGAGTTAGACAGTCCGAGGGGGCACCTCCCGTTTTTGGTCCTGTTTGGTGGTTTTGGTCCGGTTGGTTTTGGGCGTTCGGCGGGCGTCGTTCTCTCGCATCCAGGCTTGTGAACTTTAGCATGTAAGCGCTTCAGCCCGATCTAAACTTTCGTAAACATAGTCTCTACATACCAATCCTCGTCCTTTCGTCAATTTAATACCTGGCACCGTGCAATCTCAGGATTCAGGGCATTTACCACCACAAATTTCTCCGCCACTGTCTGGATTTTTTCTATCGGTGCATCCCATTCTTGCCAAAGCGACTTCTGCACAGGGCTTGCTTTTGTGGGATCTCTCTTTAACCCTTATCCTCATCAACAGTCACGTAGGTTGGGTTACACCCCACCAAAATCTCTTATCCCAAAACAACACCTTCATTAACCCAACGTTGTCAATACCTCTTGCAGAGCCATCACTAAAGCTATGACGGTTTCAACCTTGACGGTGTAGAGGAGACCGTACCCCAACAGAGCTATCCTTCAACACCCACAGTAGAGCCAACCCCGTGATAACACCATAGCTACCCCAACCCTTCGCTTGAGCCATACCGCTCAGGATATTCGGCAGCGCTTGGAAAACGGCATTACCCATGACAACACTCACAGCTCCATTTAGGGCTGCGCCCAGACAGCTAGCTAGTAGCCACACGCCAAGTATGCGAAAACGTTGGCGACTGTGGAAGCCAAGAATAAACCCCTGGGCAATGGCCATACCCGCTATCCAAACTGGCTGATTGATAAGATTTAGCCATAAAACCTGTGTGAGTTGGCTGCCAGTGGCTGCAGCGATAAACCCAGGCTCTGGTAATAAAATACCGATGAGCGTGCTGATGATCCACCCCAAGCCACTAGCCAGCGGCCACAGTGCCCAGCGTAAACCGCTTGTGCCTATCCATCTGAATATCGCCCATTGTAAAGACCCGATAATGGCTCCAGAGAAAATCAGTGTGGCCATAAACTGAGCCCCGTTGTTTTCTAGAAATCCGATTAGAAATCCTCCTACGGCATTGGCAAGAATCCAGGCTAAAAGAAATTTTGCTGTTTGTTTTTTGATCATTGTTTTTGTTCTCCTGGGCGATGAATCCTGAGGTGGTATTGGGTTGGTTTTTTGTTTAGGTAAATGCAAAATAGTTCCTGCCTGTGGGGCATCTCTGCGCGAACGTTAGATTTGGGAATCTGTTAAGAAACAAGTTTATGGTTGGGCATAGCCGTGTGCACCGTGACCTCCACCAAACCTGAATCTTTGCAATGATGAGTCAAACTTACCTGTGAAACTTGAGAAGTTGGTCGTTCGCAAAACCCGCTGCGTGGGGTCCCGCCGAGTTCCCCACACCCCCTGGGCAGGGCGTTCCGCCGCCCTACAACCCAACGGAACACAACTCACGCTATCCCCAATAGCATGCATATTTAAGCGGTTGGTAGGGTGGTTTAGGATTTTGCGCGCTGCGACAAAATCCTAAAAGCAGAAGTTATCCCGTTCTCTTTGGTACAATCACCATGGTTAAACCATGAGCTTAATAGTCAACAAGCCCTGGGGGGCTGCTTGAAAATGGAGTGCTGGTGGGTATGTTGTTTAATTGCGCATATTGAGATTGCTCAGAGGTTTAAGAACTTTAGTACCTGGTGATTAAACTCGGTTGGATTGACCAGATTGGAGGGGTCCATCGATTGTTCTATTAGAACAAACTTGGCATTTGGTAGGGCATCTGCAATCTTTTGATTGATTTTGATAAATGACTCTCCTAGGTCTGTGCCGACCATAATAAGCGCAGGGATGGTGACTGTTCCCAGTTTTTCGAGGACGTCAATTTGGTTGATGGCCTGTCTGGCTAGGATTAGCTGATTTAGGTCTACTTTTAAGCTGGCTTTATCGAAGTATGCTTGGGCGGCTTGGGCATGCTCGGCGCGATAGGTTTGGTGGATGCCGTTTGCTAACAGCTGTTTGCCCAGTATCTTGAACAGGTTAAAACCAATGATTTGAGAAAAGCCTAAAAGTCTCTCTTGTAAGGTACGTAGCTCGCCAAAGGAGTCGGCGATGATGATTTTGTTGACTCTGTGGGGATACTCGACGACAAATGACTGGGCGATCACTCCCCCCATACTGACGCCAATAAGGGTGCAGGTTTCTAGGGTGAGGTGGTCCAATAGCCAGGTGATTTGGTGATGCCAGCTAGAGAGCCGTATTTTGCTGAGCTTGGACGATCGACCATGGCCAAATAGGTCGGGGACGAGTACGTGAAACCCGGCGTCTACATATGGCTTTATCTGGGGTTCCCACATGGCATGGTCAGCGCCGATACCGTGTAGTAGCACCAGGGTCTCAGACGATGGCTCGCCGTATTCTACATAATAGGTTTTACTGCCGTTTGGATTTTGGAGAATCACGGGGGATATGTTGTTGGGGCCAATCTTAGCTGACAGTTTGCAGTTGCTCTGAAAGGGGCTGTTTTTGGAGCCAATTACGGACGGTTTGGGCAAATAAGTTGGGGGCTTCTAAACTCCACCCGTGAACCATGTTGGGGGCAATATAGGATTGGGCATTTTTCATGACGCGGCTAAGCGTATCCTGGGATTGATGTATCAGAGAATGTTCGTTCTCTCCAGCAATAATTAGGGCGGGGGTGGCTATCGAGGCAATATTCTTGGGCATTTCGAAGTTGCTGGCATCCCTATTTGCTTTGATAAATGTGGGTATAGACATTTGTCTAAAGCTGTGACGATAGCCTTCTAGCTGTGTTTCTGGAATATTGAGCCCTTTTGCGTTGAGCCGTACCACCAGGTCTGACTTGATAAGAGGTGCCAGCACATAGGGCATTAGCAACATGAGCTGTTTGTTGGGCATCGGTAATACATGTAACCCGCTGAGGATGGCACGTTCTGCCATTGACTGATATTCAGACAGTAGCTGCAGTCCTACATAGGCACCGAGGGAAAGACCCACGATGTGGGCTTTGCCTGAATCCGTGTGGGTTTGAATGACCTGGCTGATCAACCGGGCTGTCTCTGAGAACGACTGCCAGGGAATATGATTACTTTTACCGTGACCGGGTAAGTCAGGCACAACACAATTAAATTCGCTTAGTAATTTGATGGGTTGATGCCACATCCAACCGTTGGTGCCTAGGGCATGTAGGAAAACAATTGTTGGGCCGGATGGATTACCGGATTTTTCTACATGAAGAGCAGAGTTTTGAGCCATGACTCTTGTAAAGGTGAGGACTGGAAATGTTTAGTGTCCTCTAGCACCAAACTTAGTTCCATGTCAGAAGGTCAT
>JBCDJC010000233.1:0-7624 GCA_038748225.1 Cyanobacteria bacterium P01_H01_bin.26
TGCCTACCCCGTCGACATGCCCTGGCAGCAGGAGCTAGAAGACTCTTTCCCCTATCAGCCCACACCGGACCAGCTCAAGGCCACCCAGGATGTCAAGCGGGATATGGAAAGCCTGCGCCCCATGGACCGCCTGGTGTGCGGTGATGTGGGCTTTGGTAAAACCGAAGTTGCGATCCGCTCCATCTTTAAGGCCATTACCGCCGGAAAACAGGTGGCTATGCTCGCCCCCACCACCATTCTGACCCAGCAGCACTACCACACCATCAAAGAGAGATTTGCCCCCTACCCGATCCAGGTGGGGTTGCTCAACCGTTTTCGCACCGCCAACGAACGCAAAGACATTATTCAGCGGCTGGCCACCGGTGAGCTAGATATTGTTGTCGGCACCCACCAGCTGCTAGGCAAAGCGGTTAAATTCAAAGACTTGGGCCTGCTGGTTGTCGACGAAGAACAGCGCTTTGGCGTCAACCAAAAAGAAAAAATCAAAGCCATGAAAACCGAGGTGGACGTGCTCACCCTCAGCGCCACCCCCATTCCCCGAACGCTGTACATGTCCCTCTCCGGCGTCCGGGAAATGAGCCTGATCACCACGCCGCCCCCTTCGCGACGGCCAATTATGACCCACCTAGCCCCCTTTGACCCCGAAAAGGTGCGCGCCGCCATCCGCCAGGAGCTAGACCGGGGCGGTCAGGTATTTTATGTCGTCCCCCGTGTAGAAGGCATCGAAGATGTGGCCGCCCGCATCCGTGAGATGATTCCCTCCATTCGGCTAGCGGTGGCCCACGGCCAGATGCAGGAGGGTGAACTAGAGGCCACTATGCTGGCCTTTAGCAGCGGTGAAGCGGACCTGATGGTGTGCACCACCATTATCGAATCGGGGTTGGATATTCCTCGGGTCAATACCATTTTGGTCGAAGATTCCCAAAAGTTTGGCCTATCCCAGCTGTATCAGCTGCGGGGTCGGGTGGGTCGAGCCGGAATCCAGGCCCACGCCTGGCTGTTTTTCCCCCGCCAGGACAAGCTTTCAGACAAGGCCCGCAAACGGCTGCGGGCGATTCAAGAATTTACCCAGCTGGGTTCCGGCTATCAGCTAGCCATGCGGGATATGGAGATTCGCGGCATCGGCAACCTGCTGGGGGTGCAACAGTCGGGCCAGATGGAGGTGATCGGTTTTGATCTCTATATGGACATGCTACAGGAATCCATCGCCGAGATTCGCGGTCAGGAGATTCCCCAGGTGGACGACACCCAGATCGACCTAAAGCTAACGGCGTTTATCCCCAACAACTACATCAGCGACACCGATCAAAAGATGGGCATTTACCGCTCGCTGGTGGCCGCCGACACCAAACGCGAGCTGATGCAAATTGTGGCGGACCTCAACGACCGGTTTGGGCCGATTCCATCGGCGGTGGAGCAGCTGGTGAAGATGCTGGAGCTAAAACAAATCGCCAAACCGCTGGGCTTTGCCAAGATCAAACCCGAGGGCAAACAGCACGTGGTGATGGAAACCCCCATGGAAGCCCCCGCCTGGAAGCTGTTGCATGAGAAGGTGCCGGGTCACCTAAAGTCTCGGTTTATCTATGCTTCGGGTAAGGTGACGGTGCGCGGTTTGGGGGTGATGAAGCCGGACAAGCAGCTGGAGAATTTGATCGAGTGGCTGGGGTACATGCGCGGGGCATTGGCGGAGCCTGCCCTGGCGGGAAGCGGGGTATAGGCTTGAATTACGAATTGTAGCAACACCTGTGGGCAATTGAGTGGAAAAGGTTATGGTTTGGGGATGTCCTGACTACCATCTTCCCGGAGAGACGACTTGCCATGGCTCAGGTTCCCTTCGATTTTAGAGATCTGCCTAAACCACCCCCCGATCTACGGGCCGATGATTTTCTCATCGGTTTGGCATTATCGGGGGGTGGCTATCGCGCCGCCGCTTTTCACTTGGGAACGTTGGCCTATCTCCATCGGGTTGGCATGTTGCGCCAACTGAGCCGACTCTCTACGGTGTCTGGCGGTACGTTTACCGGGGCAAGATATATTTTATCTCTCGTGGAAGGTGAGCCGTTTCCTGAATTTTTCCGTAGCTTTTATGGGTTCCTACGTGGAGCGCAGCTGATTACGGACGGGTTGGATGAGTTGGGTAAAGGGGCTGTCCGAGTACCATCGGGTGAGCAAAAATTAATTACTGCGATCGCAAACGTCTACAACCGTACCTTTCTAAAAACCCGCAGTGGTAAGCCCTATACCTTTGGACAGATAATCGATTCAAAGATTTCCATTCAGGAAGTTATCTTTAACGCCACAGAGTTTCGCAATGGCATTGCTTTCCGCTTTCAAAAAAGCGCCAGTCCCAGTGCCCGGATTGGGAATGGTAAAATTTCTATCCACAAAGCAGATGCTAAGCTCATCCGCATCGCTGACATAGTTGCTGCATCATCCTGTTTTCCCGGTGGATTTGAACCCTTAGCCTTTCCTGGAGACTTTGTCTGGCCCGAAAACAAAGTACCACCAACGGTACAAGCATCCGTCGAGAAGAGATTGCCAGGTGATAAAACCATTGCCATTATGGATGGCGGCATTTACGACAATCAGGGCATATTGAGCTTACTACTGTCCGATGATCGTAAAACATCCGAGCCGCTGGGCATGTTTATCATTTCAGATGTGGATGTGCACAATGATAATCTGTTTCCCTATCCTCAAAAAACACGCTCATCTGGCAAGCTAACCCTGGGGCAGCTCTACGGGCTGCTTTGGATTTTCTCTGTTATCTGTGGGTTAACGCTGCTAGCCGTTGGCTATGACCTATGGCGCGAGATTGTCGAAGGCACCTTTAGTTTCTGGAAAGATTTCTTTTCAGCCTTAATGCCGATAATTTTGGTCGGACTAGTCATTGCCACCTTGGTAGTCGGGCGACAGCTGATTCGCGATCACCTGTTAAAAAATATTCCCCAGGTTGGTGTCGGCGCATGGAAACGCTTGAGAAAACTAAAGATTGATGATTTTATCTACATCATGAGACTGCGGGTAGAGTCACTATTGGCGTTGACACGGTCTGTATTTATGGATCGGATTAAGGCACTGATCTTCAAACAGGTATATGAGGATAAACGCTATCAGGGTAAGCGGATATCAAATCGGATTGATCGCTTAATTAATCGCCCCTTGAAGGTCCCAGGGGTTAGTCCGATTAGCAAGGCTTTGGAGACAAAAGTAAACGGAGCCGTCCAGATGCCAACGACATTATGGTTTGATGCGAATCCAGATAAAAAAAGAGAGCAAATGGAATCTTTGGTAGTCACTGGCCAAGCAACTATCTGCTTTAATTTGATGCAATATATTGTTCGTCGATATGGTGAGGATCTAGGAGAATACCCTGAGGTCCATAAGCTTTGGATTGAACTGCAGAATGATTGGCAGGAGTTGAATCAGCATCCGGTCAGCTTGTTGGATGAGTTATTAAAGAAGCCATACTAGGGGTTGGCTAGTTACCAAGGTATATGCTTTCTAGGTGTTCTGGTTTGCCGTTATCCTTACCCCTCTTCTTCGAAAATATTCTAGGAAGCTGACTGTTTTTTGCGGTAGGTGTACTGGCCGTGGATATTGACAGAGTAGGGGATGGCATAGGTGAGCATGCCGGCCAGCCAGCGGGTGGGGGTCATTTTGCCGTTGGCGAGGGCAGGACCGTGGTTGATGGTAAAGAGAATTGTCCCGACGACGAGGGCGACTTTGGCCGCACCGGGGGACAGATCGCGATCGGTGAGGGCAGAGAAAAAGCTTTTCATGGTAGTGATAGTATTAAGCGCTTTATATCAAGTATGTGATTTAAAAATTAACATCAAATTGTATTAGATTAAACAGTTTTTATGTTCAGAGGCTAGATAACTGGGGTCTAGTTCGGGAAAAATTTGTGAATTTCCCGTCGATGGAGACATCGAATGAATATAAGGGTATCTACCTCAAGCAGTAGACCTATCCGATAATCGCCAACGCGGATACGGTAGTAATTACCATCTGCTTTGGCTTTTTGAGATTAATGATAGCGCTCAGTTTATCAGCAGCTTCAACAGTTTCAATGACTGTTTTAAACTTAATGAGCAAAGATTTGTCTTTTATTTTTTTGAGATCTTTTGCAAACGATTTTCGGAACCCGGTCTTCATTCAGCCGGCTTCAGGATGCTAAATATTTCATCCCTAGTAGCTGGTTCACTATCTTTACCTTCATCTATTGATTTGGTGAGGGCAATATCCTCCATAGCTTCGGTGATGAGGTCGTAGAGTAGTCCCCGCTGTTCTTGAAGTATTTCGACCAAGGCCGCTTTGATAACTTCTTTAAGTTGAGCTGAATCAAGGGTTGCTTCAGGCATAAAGCATTTGGTGAATAGAGCTTGCTCATCATTTTAATCGGGCTATGATAATTTGCAGCGAACTACTATGCGATCGCTGCGCTAAAAGCCGAGGATAGGCAGCTTAGCACTTCAGGCTGATGACTGACAGCGATGGGATACTCAATAGGTAAGCTCTCTTTGATACGAACTTTGAGATCGTGGAGCCGCTCGAGGGGACCACTATAGTGGGGGAGTTTTAAGGCGCGACGCTGAAAGAAAACGTCGAAATAGGCAAGGATGTCTGGCGGGGCGAAATTGAGCTTGAAGTAATCAACAAAAATGTAAGACTGAGCGGCTTGCGTGATCAATGCTTTGGGCATTATCCACCTCCTTGTTCCCAAGTTGCCTTATTTGCCTCAGCATGTGCCCCTCCATAGTCAAGCATAGTTTTCTAGGGGATGCCCAATAATGCTTACCAACAGCTTGACGCATTGAGTTGTTGCCTGGTAGTTTTAGTCCTGATGGTGAAAACGCCGTCATTCGTACCCAAAAATTTAGCCGCGTGGGATGGCGGTGATTGAGCCCACCACCACCCCACTGACCCCTGACTGACATGTCCAGTCCGGAGCTGTCGTTTATTGTACAGCCACCCCGGTCTGCCAAAGCCAAGGGTGGCTGGATTTTTGGGCTTCCTTCGCGTACCGTTCAACCCAAGGAGCCCATATGTCATTTTCTGATCCAGCGGATCAGGCCCCTCCCGGTCTGCCCGCCAACTTTTCGATTACCCTGCCGACTGGCGAGGTGATTCGCCATATTCTGTTGGGTCGTCCCAGCGGTATTCGCCAGACGATCCATCTGTTGCACAACCGGCGCTATGTGGAAACCAGCCAGTGGAGCCCGCTTATTGAGGTGCCGGAGAATCGGCTGATACTAACACCGGAGCCTGGGGAAGTGGTGAGTCTGTTGACCCGGCGATTGTAGGTGAGCGAATGCCTCACTGCCGATCTTGTTCTTGGCGAGGTGGCGTTATCTCGCCCTGCACTGAAAGTGTCAGGGCTCATTGAGTGAAACCCACTATACGCGCCAGCGTTCCCGCAGGGTAGGGGTTAAGAGATCGCTGTAAGCTTTATATTCAGGGCCTCACAGCCAGTATTGTCCCTTTAGTGGACAGCCCTCGGTTAGCGCTGGATTTTCAACCCGGTGCGGGTGAATGCCTCTCACCCAACAGAGCTGTTGCCTGCAGCCGGACAACAGCTCTCTGCCTCGGTTGTGGCTACCGCCGCATCAGGAATCAAAGTGAATTGATTGACTAGCCGTAAAACCGTACCCAGATATCCTGGCTCCAGGGTCATCCTGGGCATCCCATGCTTATCCAGCACCGCCTGAACCCGTCCATGGGCCTCCGGCAGCCGATTAAATGGAATGTCTGGAAACGCATGGTGTACGGCATGGTAGTTTAAGCCGCCGATTAACCAACCAAACCAGGGGCTGGCCTGTAAATTCCGAGAAGAATAAAGCTGTGTCAAAAGATGGCCGCCCGCCCGCTGCCACAGACCATAGTGTTCTAAATGGGCTCGGGTCTGGGCAATTGCCCCTACCACCCGCTCTAGACAAAACCAAAATAACAAATACCGCAAAATGCTGGTGTGGGTAAAAACAACGGCTGTCAGCAAACCGGCCTGTACCAGCGCCATTCCCAGCAGGTCCGCCAACAGCTGAAACCTAAGTCGCGGTACCAGCTGCTGAAACCGTCGTCCGTCCATCAAGGTTTTAATAATGATTCCCCAGCCACCCAAAACAAAAATATTGATTAGCCACTGGTGGCGGATGTACCACCGCCGCCAGGGCGATGCCTGCTGATACGCTTGCTCACTCCACTGATAGCGCTCGGGATCTCTTAAATCTAAACCATTCCATCCGTGGTGGAGCCGGTGCAGCTCTGAATACACCCCTACGGGCCACAGCATGGGCCAGGAGATGATCCGCGCTAACACATTTTCAACCCGAGGCCAGCCTAAAAGGGTATGGTGGGCCATATCGTGGGTGCAGATTAGCCACAGTGCATAAAACACTCCGGCGCTAACGGTCCACAGCCAAAACCCAATTTCAGCCGGGGTTGTCCATGCCAGGGTAAGACTGCTCAACATCGCTGCGCCCAATAGGCCAAAGCGCCAGCAGCCCTGCCAAACCGAGACGCCCCGCAAATCGGCAACAGTCTCCTGCAGCGTTTTATTGGCAACCGTAGGTTTTAAACCGCTATCTGTCATACGTGCAGCAAGGTCACAAAATCGTACGGAAAATCTGCAATGCCTTACCCACTATAGCGATGTTTTTGCGTCTTCTAAAGACATATCGGGTAGGTTTTTTAGGAGATCGTCCCAGGTGGTATGGCTCTGTAAAGCTTGTACAACAACGTCTAGGGGATCTACAAAAATTCCAGGAAGGTCAGTCTCTCCTGGAATGTGCAACGAAAAGGCTAGCTGCTCTTGGGGCGGTGTGAATTGGGCATTGATGCGATCGCGATTTCCCCTTGGATCAACTCGGTACCAGCCAGGCAGATATATGGCCGTGAGCCCATGGAGACAGTAGGGGGCACCTTGAGCATTAATGCTGAGACGCTGATAGCACAGTCCGGCCGGAATATGGTTAGCACGAAGTAGGGCTGCTAGCAGGTGGCTTTTGGCGTAGCAGTAGCCCGTGCGGTGGTGCAACACATCTGAGGCTCGGTAGGTCACCGGGTTGAGCTGATAGTCAACGCTATGGCGGATTTTATCTCGCACCCAGTAAAAGCAGACTCGGGCTATATCGTTTGGGGTCTTGCACCCGATGGCTAGACGCTTAGCCTGGTCTTGAATACTGGGATGGTGCCAGTTAATAATGTCGGTGGCCTGTAAGTAGGCAGCCATGGATTGACGAGCGATAGGGGAGTTAGTCACTAATTTAGTAAGTTCATGGGGTGCTGAAATAATATCGAGGGTCATGCATGTCAGACATCAGTACACCACCAGGCCCACAAACCATTGTCAGTGACTATAATGTTCGTGAAGTTAGCCTGCAGATACATCAAGAGAGCGTAAAGTAGGCGTAAAGCCTCCATCCTGAACATTGAGAGACAATCTCTGTCAGCACCGGGTATCCCGCATTACCAACGCTCAGCTTTTTAAGGGGGCATCTACCGTTTAGCCCTCGGTTTCCTTAGCAGAGCTATGCTCTTTCTAGACAGCGCACTGTCTACTTTTCAGCTTGACTATGACACCGCGCCAAAAAGCATCACCTTAGATATTTCCAGCAGCCTGGAA
>JBCDJC010000234.1:0-7609 GCA_038748225.1 Cyanobacteria bacterium P01_H01_bin.26
ACATTGGCCCACTGACGACGGTTGCTTGCCCACAGGCCTGGCAGCCGAGCTGCCCCAGCTGTCGCCAGGTAGCGGTACGAAACTGCCCACAGCCGTGACAATGGGCGAGAAATCCGTAAGCCATGGGGACTGGGCGGGGCAACACCCTCACCATGGCCCGGTGGATAACGCCATTAAAAATGGAAAACACCGGCTGAGCGTGAAAGCCTCGCTCAGCCGCTTTCTGGACCGCGTAGCCGATAAGAAGCCGCAGACCCTGCTCATGGACAGCGGGGTGGCTGCGGGCGCAGGCTCCATAAATCTGGATGCTTTTGTCTGGGGCATGGCCGCCCGTGGTGCGTCCATCGGTGCTGGTGAGGTAGAGCAGTCCGCCAAACTTGAGCGCCCACAGCGCGGTACTAACAAACGGTGTGGGGCTGCCAAAGCTGTCGATGTCGATCAGGTCGTAGTAGTCCTGGTGCTGGGCGCAGCTAAAAAATAGCTGGTTGGCATCCTGGTGGGTAATGCGATAGGTGTCGGGGGCCATACCCTGACGCAGGTTTTCGCTGAGTATGGGCCGCAGTTCGGGGTTGCCTTCATTGGCCCACACGCTATCGGCTCCCGATTCGAGGTGATAGCGCAGCGATCGCACCCCGCATCCGGTCATGGCATCGATCACCCGCAGCTGGCCGTGCTGCTGGCGATAGACAGCCGCCGCCAGGACAGCAAGGTCACGGCCGATCTGGCTAGCGGGACGGTAAAAGGCGTTTGCGGTACCCTTGGCGATCGCAAACCTCGCCTTGCCCTCCGACCACCAGCTCTGGCTCACATTACCGCCTCAATCGCCGCGGCCAGCTGCTCTGCATTCAGATCAGTAATCACAAACACTTCTTGAATTGACTTGCCCTTGCGGGCAATCAGCTTAAACCCGCCGCGAATCGGTACCGATATCTTGAGGCGAAGTTTTGGCGCGTTGGATCGCCCCCGACTGATCACCGCCGGTGTCAGCGTTTTGATGTGGGGTTGGGCCGCCAACTTATGGAGGATGGCAATTAACCCTGGCACATGGGTGGAATGGTTGAGCACCACCCGTCCCTGGGGCTCCCTGGGGTTAGATGCCATGGGCTAGGCTTTTTCCAAGGGGGCCATGGTCAGCCCGGCTCGAATCAGCTGGCTGTGGTACAGCTCCGCCTGCTCCAGCGGCCCCACCCACACCGTTGCCTGCCCCTCGTAGTGCACCTGATTGGTTAGCTTCCACGCCTGGTCCGGGGTCATGTGGGGAATATATTTCACCAGGGTTTCAGCCACGTGCTGAAATGTATTGAAATCATCATTTAGCACAATGACTTTGTAGTTAGGATACGGCTGGCGACTGGTTTGCTTGGCCTTTTTGGTCACCGTGGGTGACGCCGCTGTGGCCTGTACTACCCCAGTTGATGCCACCGAAGTAAAAACTACCGGGTTCATAGGGTGTGATTTCGCTAGGACAACGGACGTTGCGCGATCGCAATGTCTTTGTATACAGTAACAAACTGCTCCAGGGGAGTGACATTGGCATTGGGTTAGAGGCCAAATCAAGGGCCGCAGCGATGGCCCCATCCAGTTGGCAAGGCGTCACCTTAGCATGCTAATCACCAACAAAACTCGTTATGGTAAATAGCTATTGACCGGTAGCCTAGCTACACCTGCTTTTCTAGGGTCGCTCTACACAAATACATTAAGCTAAGCAATAAATTTGAGTCTTTAGGCGATTTGCTGTCCCCCAACCAATAGGAAAAAACGATATGAAAAACTGGCGCTGGCTACGGGGCATCGGTCTGGGCATCCTTCTAGCGGGCGGAGCCACAACCATCCAAGCGGCAGAGCTTCGTCCCCTACAGCCCCTGCAACTGGCCCAGAGCTATACGGATTTGGTTGCGGTTTCACTTTTTCAACACTATTTGGCGGGCTATCCTGCCCCTGTTTTGACCGAGGGGTTGTCCTCTAGGGAAATTGATTCAATTCAGTACACGTTTGTCCGGCGACTGATTGAGGAATCAGGCTCGGTGGTGGGGTACAAGGCGGCGCTGACCAGTCCCAATGCCCAGGAGCAATTGGGGATCAGCCATCCCCTGTACGGTTTTTTACTAGAAGATATGCTGCTCGATAGCGGCACCACCTTACCCATCCGGTTTGGCACTCGCCCCCATGCTGAGGGGGATCTGATGGTGCGGGTGGGCAGTGCCGATATCAACCAGGCTGAAACTGACCTGGAGCTGCTGGCCGCTTTGGATGCGGTGATTCCATTTCTAGAGCTGCCCGATTTGGTCTACCAGGAAAATGCCAGCGTCAATGCCGGAGCCTTGGTTGCGGTCAATGTCGGGGCTCGCTTTGGCATTGTGGGGGATCCGGTGGAGCTGGCCCCCGATGAAAGTGGCCTAGAGCAGCTGGCCGGTATCCGCGTGGTGCTAAACAACGACCAGGGACAGTTTTTAGCTGAGGGTGACAGCACCGCGCTGTTGGATCATCCCATCAATGTTGTTCGCTGGCTGCGCGATACCTTGCAAACCCAGGGGGTGGATTTACGACCGGGGGACCTGCTGGCCCTTGGTTCGGTTACCTCCCTGGTTTCGCTGGAGTCTGACACTGATATTGCCGGTATCGAAGCCCGCTATTTTGGCCTGGATGGCGATAGCCCAGTGGAGTTAGATGTGTCGTTTGATTTACCGGAGACGGAGGATTAGTCAGCTGCGGTAGAGCCTTTTTCGCGTCTGAAGTCGGTCCAATCCGGGCTGACTTTTTTGTTTGGGGAGTGGCTTGAAAAAAATTACCCATAGGTCGAGTTTCGACTCCGCTCAGCTCTCGAAACCGGGATCATCACAGATGTTATTTAGCCGTAGATCCCTTATGGGCTTAGCATAAATAACGATGTGTAGTGCAGCTGACGTACGCTCTCCGTAAAACTATCGGGGAGTTCTGGCGGGTGGCAGTCAGCTGTAAACCCTTACGGTCAGCGTTCTACACTCTGTACGCCGCCGCTGGTGACCGCTTTCTAAAGACAATGATCCGGGTGATTTTGTTGCCTTTTGCGACGGACAGTTTTTCGACTGGTCTGGCAAAAAGTTACCGAAACAAGTTCTGAAACCTATGTAGTTACCCAGTAAGAACAGTTAAGCGGTAAAGAAGATTTTTATAGAATCTGTCACATTGATCGAGACAGCTCGATAACCTACGGGCTGTAACGCCAGGGTGACGCGCTAGCGTCTATGGAGACGTTAGTCATTGATAAATTTTGCCTAATCTGAGGTTGTCAGAAAAGAAGTCGTCATGTCTATTCAGTCACGATGTATACAAGCTTTGCTGACTGCAGTGATGGTGGCCGCCGCCGGTCCTAGCTATGCAGTCCAGTTTCCCGATACCAGCGACGTAGGGGCCCCGGCCCGTGGCCCCTCCCTGGGCACCCGGGGGGAACTGTGTTTGGACCCAGAGCATCGCCCCTCGTTGACCTCGCTGCTCCCCCACAATGCGATCGCAACCGCGTTTGGGGCCGACCCCGATATTCCCCTATCCCTATGGTTTTATATTCCTGAAACTATCGTCACCAGTGCCGAGCTGACGGTGATTGATGAATTGGGTAACGAAATCCATCAGCAGCTGATTGAGCTGCCCGCCACGCCGGGGACAATCCAGGCTGTTTTACCCAGGTATCAGGCCGATGGCGTCACCCCCCTATTTACCGCTGGCAGTCTTTATTACTGGGATTTTGCCCTGATCTGTGACCCCGCCGATCGGGGTGATGATGTGGTGCTAGCGGGGGGAATTCAACGGCTTGATGCGAGCCCGGACTTTTTGGCCCGGCTGGAGTCAACCGCAGGCGATCGCCTGGCCCAGGCCGGACTCTATGCTGAGGCAGGGGCCTGGCAAGAAACCATTGCCCTGGTGGCGACGATGCGATCGCAGCGGCCAGATACCTGGTCAGAGCTACTCACCTCGGTGGGGCTAGCCTCGGTGGCCGAGAAGCCCATTGTCCGTCAGGCTGGTCCGGTACCGGCTACCCCCAATGCTGTTCCCAGCGGATCTGGCGGCGAATCTGGCGGCGAGCCTGGCGCCCTGACCTCCGACTCCCAGATCAACCTCCAGCGGCTGCTAGAGGGCATCAACTAGCGGCGCTGATGAACCTAAAAAAGCTCTTTTGGCGGTGGCGGGGGATGGCGGTGGCCACACCGACGGTCACCCTATTGGTGGTCCTGTTGCGGGCAGCGGGCGGATTGCAACCGCTAGAGTGGCGCGCCTACGATCAGTATCTGCAGTGGCGACCGGAGGAAACGGACCCCCGGATTGCCATTGTGGGTATTGATGAAGAAGACATTCGCCAGCAGGGACAGGCGATTTTGTCAGACGGGGTCTATGCTGAGGCCATTCGTAAGCTGGCTGCCCAGGAACCCCGCGCCATTGGTCTCGACATTTTTCGAGATATTCCCGTTGAGCCTGGCCACGCGGAGCTAGAGGCGGTCTTTCGCAGTACCCCCAATCTGATTGGGATTCGTACGGTTTTGGGTGACAGTCAGGAGCGCGACGTCGTGAACGCGGCACCCACCCTGGCGGAGCTGGGCCAGGTGGGTATCAATGACGGCATTGTCGATATTGACAACACCATTCGGCGGGGGCTGCTACAGGTGGCCACACCGGAGGGAACAACGGCCCCGAGCCTGGCCCTATATCTGGCGCTGCTGTACCTGGAGCCCGAGGGCATTTCCCCCGAGGCAACGGATACAAAAAATGTCTGGCAGCTCAACGGCGCTGTATTTCGGCGGCTTGGCCCCAATGACGGGGGCTATGTGCGGGCCGATGCCGAGGGCTATCAAACGCTGATTAACTATCGCGGCGGCAGCGAGCTATTTGAGACCGTCCCCCTAAGGGACCTGCTCAACGATCGGCTCCCCGACGACTGGGCTCGGGACCGGGTAATTTTGATTGGTCCCGTGGCAGAAAGCCTCAAGGACAGATTTTTTGTACCCCACAGCAGTAAGATGCTGGCCCTGCCCCAACCCATGGCCGGGGTGGAAATCCATGCCAATCTCACCAGCCAGATTATTAGTGCGGCCCTGGACGGTCGCGCCCTGATGCGAACCTGGCCAGAGCCGGTGGAAAACCTCTGGATATTTGCGTGGGCGGCGGCTGGAGCTACGGTTACCTGGCTACAGCGCAACCCTGGCAAACGCTCCCTGGCCCGGCAGATGGTTTTGGTGGTGGCGATCGCATCCATCCTGGTGCTGGGGGCCTATGCCCTGTTTCTTGCGGGCTGGTGGGTGCCGGTGATGCCGCCGCTACTGGCGCTGGTGGGGGCCGCCACCGGGGTCAATACCTACTTAGCCCACAGCGCTAGCCAGATTCGTCGCACCTTTGGTCGCTACCTGAGCGATCAGGTGGTGGCGAACCTGCTCGACAATCCGGAAAACCTCAAACTGGGTGGCGAGAACCGGGTGATTACGATTTTGACCTCCGATCTGCGGGGGTTTACCGCCCTTTCAGAGCAGCTGCGCCCGGAGCAGGTGGTGGAGGTTCTCAATCTGTATCTGGGCTTTATGTCCGATATTGTCAATCGCTACGGCGGCACCATTGATGAATTTATGGGGGATGGCATTTTGGTTTTGTTTGGTGCCCCCAACCGCCAGCAGGATGAGCCGGGGCGAGCGGTGGCCTGTGCGATCGCAATGCAGGCCGCCATGCCCGAGGTTAACCGTGTGATGCGCGACCGGGGGTTTCCCGAGCAGGAAATGGGCATCGGCATTAACACCGGCGAAGTGGTCGTTGGCAATATTGGCTCCGAGCGGCGCACCAAGTACAGCGTCATCGGCAGCGCCGTCAACCTGGCCTTTCGCATTGAGTCCTACACCACCGGGGGGCAAATCCTCATATCCGACGCCACCCGCCAGCAGGTGCAGTACCCCCTGACCATCCAGGGGGAAACCCAGGTCTATCCCAAGGGCATCAAACGGCCCATTACTATTTACGACGTTACTGGTATCGGCGGCAGCTACGATCTGTCCCTGAGCCCTGAGCCTCTGGTCCTAGAGCCCGTCATCCAGCCAATTTCCGTAGAGTACGTCGCCATTGAAGGCAAACAGGTGGGCGCAGGACATCACCGCGGCTCTATCCAAAAACTATCGGCCAAAACCGCCCTGCTCAGGACTAAAGGGGGCGACCCCCTCACCCCGTTGACCAATATCAAACTGGTAGTGGTGGACCCAGGTGCCCCCGCCGAGGTGCGCCAGTTCGACACCTACGCTAAGGTACAACAGGCGGGCAGAGACTGCACCATTGTGTTTACCTCCCGAGCCCCCGCCGTTGCTAGCTGGATGAACAATCAGTGTTACCCACAGGGGTAGCTACCTGGAATGCGTATTTTGCTCTGGTTTCGTAATGACCTTCGCCTCCACGACCATGAACCGCTCCACCGCGCCCTAGAGCAAACCGCCGAGATTATTCCTGTTTATTGTTTTGACCCGCGTCAGTTTGGCCAAACCAGCTTTGGCTTTGCCAAAACCGGCCCCTACCGGGCTCAGTTTTTGTTAGAAAGTGTGGCAGACCTGCGAGCATCTCTACAGGCCAGGGGGGCAGATTTACTCATCCGCCATGGGAAACCAGAAGACATTATCCCCGGCATGGCAAAATCCCTGCAGGTCGATGCCGTCTACTGGCACGAAGAAGTCACCAGCGAGGAACTAGCGGTTGACGCCGCCCTAGAGCAGCAGCTAGCCCAGGCCAAAATTGGCTATGAAGTTTACTGGGGCGCCACGCTGTACCACCCAGAAGATTTACCCTTCAAAATCTCTCAACTTCCCAAGGGCTTTACCACCTTTCGCAAAAAAATAGAGAAAAACAGCTCCATTTATCCCACATTTGCCACACCTGGCACCTTACCACCGCTACCCGAAATAAATCGAGGCGATTTGCCCACACTAGAGAGTCTGAACCTGGAGAAAAAAACGCCGGACCCACGGGGAGTATTGCCCTTTAAAGGTGGTGAAACTGAGGGCCTAAAGCGGCTAAGCCATTACTTTTGGGATGCTGACAAACTGCGCGTCTATAAACAAACTCGCAATGGGATGCTCGGCCCAGACTACTCATCTAAATTCTCTCCTTGGCTAGCGTTAGGGTGTCTCTCTCCTCGGCGTATCTACGAGGAAGTGGGGGCCTATGAAGCCAAGCGCGTTCGCAATGATTCTACCTACTGGCTGATATTTGAGCTGCTGTGGCGAGACTTTTTTCGCTTTGTTTGCGCCAAACATGGCGACACGGTGTTTTACCCATCGGGGCTGCGGCGGCTGCGGGTCGCCTGGAAACAAGACGGACCGCGTTTTGAGCAATGGACCCGTGGGGAGACCGGCTACCCGCTGGTGGATGCCAACATGCGAGAGCTAGCCGCCACCGGGTTTATGTCCAATCGAGGTCGACAAAACGTAGCTAGCTTTTTGACCAAAAACCTGGGCATCGACTGGCGGATGGGGGCCGAATGGTTTGAGTCGCTGCTGATCGACTACGACGTCTGTAGCAACTGGGGCAACTGGAACTACACCGCCGGGGTGGGCAACGACTCCCGAGGATTTCGCTATTTTAATATCCCCAAACAATCAAAGGACTATGACCC
>JBCDJC010000235.1:0-7607 GCA_038748225.1 Cyanobacteria bacterium P01_H01_bin.26
GATAGCCTATGTCAGCGATTGGGCTCCGCTGCCCGCCAAAAAGCCGCCCAACACTACGACAGAGCCCAGGTAATACAGCTGATTCAGACCCATGTTCGACGAGCTTTAGATCAAGATTCAACGGCACCGGCATTAGTAACCCCCTAACTTAGCGATCACTATGACTAAACACAGTATGACTAAACACACTTTAGCCAATTTAGAAATGCCGCTGATTAGCGTCATCATCCCCACCTATAATCGCCCGGCTTACTTAAAAGAAGCGATCGCAAGCGTGGTGGGTCAAACCTATCCTAATCTTGAAATTATTGTTTCAGATGACGGCAGTGACAACAGCCCAAAACCTATTGTTGATTCATTTCAAGATTCTCGGCTGCGGCTGCGTCGCAACCCTCAGAACCTTGGCATTGGCTTAAATGCCACCCATGCCTTTACGGAAGCCACTGGCAAATACGTTGCTAGCCTAAACGATGACGATCGGTGGGATAAAACCTTTTTAGAAAAGCTAGTACAGCCCCTAGAAGAGAATTCAGAACTAGCGCTGGCGTTTTGCGACTACTATGTAATGGATGGCAGGGGGACTGTCAGCCAGTCAGCTACTAAAAAACACAGTAAACAAGAAAAACGTCACCGGCTACACGAGGGAATTTATCAGCCTTTTTGGCAGATAGGACTGGTTGATCAAGCGGTATTTACCGCCTCTGCCGCTCTCATTCGCAGAAACGCAGTGGGCTGGGAAACACTGTTTGAGGCGGGTGTGTTTTGGGACTACTACCTCGCCTATTTAGCCTGTCGTTCCGGTCGTGGGGCCTACTATTGTCCAGAGCGTCTATCCTACTATCGCATACATGCCCGGTCCGAAAACATGGTGAGCGGCAGCCGTGATATCCAAGCTAAAATCCGTAAAGGCAAGGCGGCAACGTTTTGCCACCAAAGATTTATCAACGATGAAAATCTCCGGCACTATCGCGCCTACTTTCAAGGGGAATGGGCCCACGCTAACACCACCTTAGGCATTGCCTACTTACGGTTGGGCCAGTCCGCCCAGGCTCGCGCCTACCTGCATCAGTCACTGCCCCATCACAAATTTAACCTGCGTACGCTGGTGGCGCTGGGTCTGAGCTATCTGCCCCAGTCCTTTGCCCATGGGTTAGCCCAGGTGCGCAATCCTGGACTGTTTGTCAGGCTGCGATAGCGGAGCGGCCTGGGTCAAAAATTAAGTCTGTTACTTCTAACCAGATGCTAGGGAAACCATAACGAGTGCGCCATTCTTCTGTTAACGATACGTTTGCCTGGTTACGCTTTCAACCTGCCCTGGCCTGGGTCGGGATTTTGGGCCTGATTTGTATTACAGGGCTGGGCATCTTGGCGGGAGCCGGTGGCATCCTCCGGCTGTTGTTTCCCCTGGGGGCGACGGCGGTGGGTGTGCTGTTGTATATGCGCTATCCCCTGCTCTATGTGGGCTTTACCTGGTGGATTTGGTTTCTAACACCGCTGGTGCGACGTCTTATTGATCAGCGTAGCGGCTGGCAAGACCCGAGCATTGTGCTGTTGGCTCCCCCTTTAGTCACGCTCATCTCTGGGGTAACCCTGCTGCGCCATTTGCCAAATGCCCACCGTCAGGAAGGTCTGCCCTTTATCCTGTGCCTTGCCAGCGTCTTTTATGGATTTTTGATTGGTTTAATCCAAAACTCTCCGGCGGGGACGGTGGTGGCGCTGCTAAACTGGCTCCCACCGCTGGTATTTGGGTTTTATCTATTTATCAACTGGCACGGGTATCTCGCCTATCGTCAGACGATTCAGCGTACCTTTTTATGGGGGGTGCTGGTGATGGGGGCCTACGGCGTATGGCAGTACCTAACCGCTCCAGACTGGGATCGGTTCTGGTTAACCAATGCGGTAGATACGGGGGTATTTGGGACGCCAGAACCGCTGGGTATGCGGGTGTGGAGCACGATGAACTCCCCCCAGCCGTTTGCGGCTATGATGATGGCCGGGCTGATTTTACTGCTGAGTAATCGGGGTAGCCTGAAGTTTGTCGCTACCGGGACCGGATATCTCTCTTTTCTGCTATCCCTGGCTCGCTCAGGCTGGCTCAGCTGGATGGCCGCCCTGCTGATTTACCTGCCCTCCCTAAAGTCACATCTGCAGGTGCGGCTGCTGGCTACCCTGCTGGTGATGGCCCTGCTGGTGGTGCCCCTGGTCTCAATCGAGCCCCTAGCCAGTGAGATTGCCCCCCGGCTTGAGTCCCTCTCAAACGCCCAGGAAGATGGCAGCTATCAGGCCCGCCTAGACGGCTACAACCAGCTGCTGGGAGAGGCGCTCAGCGAAGGGGTGGGTCGAGGTCTGGGGACAGTGGTGGAAAGCGATCGGTTGGGAAGTCAGGATAGCGGTGTTTTAACCCTGTTGTTTTCCCTGGGCTGGCTAGGGACGCTGCCCTATGTCACCGGGATCTTTCTAATTTTCTTTAAACTTTTCCAAGGGGCCGAGACCCGTTTTGATACCTTTGCCAGTGCCGCCCGTGCGATCGCATTTGGCATGTTTGCCCAGATGGGTCTGAATGTCGCCATGGTTGGCGTGGTGGGCATGGTGCTCTGGGGATTTTTAGGCATCGGTCTAGCTGCGTCTCGCTACCATGCCCAGCTCAACTTTGTGCGTTCCCAATCGGTCAACAGCTCAGTCCGTGTCGTCGCTTAGGTACCTGTTCCATGATTACCAAAAGACTGATTAAAAATACAAAATACCGAACAGGCCACATCATGGGACGCCATGAAATTCTGTTTCAGCTGCTCCCATTTTCAAAGGAAAACAAATGGAAGAAAGTATCCCCTGAAAAAGACATTTGTATCGAGGGATTTCCCCGGTCGGCCAACTCCTTTTTCTCCAAAGCCTTTCGGCTGTATAACCCCACAGTCAAAGCGGCGCACCATATGCATGCGCCGCTGCAGGTGACCAAAGCTGTCGCCTATGGCATTCCCTGCGTTGTCCTAATTCGCAATCCGATCGATGCCATCGCGTCGGTATTAGTGGTGGACCGCACCCTGTCTACCCGATTTGCAATTCAAAGCTATATCAACTTTTACGAACGAGTTTGGCCCGTATGTGATGGTATCGTAGTCTCAGACTTCAAAGAGACGACACAATCTCCCCATCGAGTGGTTGAAAGGATCAACCAGCGCTACGGCACCTCATTTTATATGGAGCCAGTCACCCCCGAGATTCGAGACAGTATTTTTAATCAGCTCAAGGAGACCCAAAAACAGCTGAATCAGCCCGAGCACCTGGTGGCTATTCCCACCGAGGCAAAAGCTCGAATCAAACAAGATGTGCTGTGTGAATTGGCAGACCATTCCCTGCTGCCAACCGCTACCCTGCTCTACCGGAGATTTTTGGAAATCTAACTACTATGCAGTCTTTATTACCTAACTGGATACAGCGTCGTCGGTATCTGCTGGTGTTTTTAACCAGTGCGATCGTTGCCTGTAGTACCGTGCTACCTGGCCAATCCCAGAGCCCATCTGAAACCGCTCGTTCTGCTAATTTATTTGTCGACTCAGTGGGTGTGGTGGTGCATCTAAACCGACGAAACAGCGCCTATAGTAACTACGACACTATTATTAGACCCAGACTTCAGGAGCTCGGGGTTCGCCATATTCGAGACGGCGTCCGGCA
This sequence comes from Cyanobacteria bacterium P01_H01_bin.26, assembly GCA_038748225.1. Lineage (GTDB taxonomy): Bacteria > Cyanobacteriota > Cyanobacteriia > Phormidesmidales > Phormidesmidaceae > Leptothoe. Next base: position 3,673 of record JBCDJC010000235.1, read on the forward strand.
AGATGATACGGGGACTCTACAAAAGTTTGCCGATTTGGCTACCCTGGGGATTAAATCTGTGCTGGTGATGGATCCCAGGGATCAGGCAACAGCCGCCACTGCCGTTGACATTGTCAAAACAATTCCCACGGCGGTTGAAGCGGTTGAAGGCCCCAACGAGTGGGATGTGTGGGAGGACTTAACCTATAAAGATCAGCCCTTTCCAGGCGGTGTGCAGCTGTTTCAATCTGAGCTTTATGGGGCGATTAAAAACGACCCGGCCACAGCGGCACTGCCTGTGCTGAGCCCAACCGTTGCGCTTTGGCACAATGCTACCCAGCTGGGGGCGGTAAGCTGTGACTATGGGGCCATGCACAGCTACCCTGGCGGCGAGCCGCCCACGGCGGGTCTAGACTGGCATTGGATTCCATCTACGCAACAGATATGCCCTGCCCAGCTGATCATCGCAACGGAGTCTGGATGGCACAACGCGGTCTCTGACGACTCGGGTCAGCCCGGTGTGTCCGAGGCAGCGGGGGGCAAATACGTGCCCCGGTTGTGGCTAGAATATTTTAACCGGGACATCCGGCGGGTTTACATGAACGAGCTGATTGATAAATGGCAAACTACAAAACGCGAAGGAAACTTTGGGTTGCTCCGCCAGGATGGCTCTCCAAAACCCGCTTTTACGGCTCTCCAAAACCTGATCGCGCTGCTGCAGGATGGGCCAGGGGACTTTGTTCCAGGCAGCCTGAGCTATACCATGACTGGAACAACCACCAATGTTCACCATACCCTGCTACAGAAACAGGATGGACGATTTTATCTAATTCTCTGGCAAGAAGTACCCAGCTTTGATCTGGTAAATCAGCGTGATATTGCCGTGCCGCTCCAAACGGTGACGGTGAGTCTGGCCACCGCCATCAACACCGCTCGGCTGTATCAGCCGCTGCAGTCAGCCGCCCCCACGGCCCAATACAACAACCCCAGGTCCCTGGTCTTAAACGTTAGTGATGCGCCCCTGGTGCTTGAGCTGGCTCCGGCTTGAGACCCCTGAAATATTGGTCTAGGCCGACTCAATGCTGCATGGGATATGAACAAGCTATTTGACAGTTTAGAATCTGCCCCCAATCCCCTAATTTTGGGGGGTTGGAATCGGAGATTTCGCAGAATCGCTGCGGTGTACACACAGGTGATTGTAAATAGCGCTTACGGTTGCCTTACCCCCTCTAACTCGCCCTAAAGCCCTTTGGGCATGCGCTAAAGCGTAAGGTAAGGGGGAAGACCGGAATTTCCCCCCTTATCAAGGGGGGATTGAGGGGGGTGAGGCGGGCTTTTGAATTTCTGCTCGAGATGTGTGTATGCCGTATCCTCCAGGGCTGGGATAGGGGAGTCTCGATCCCTGAGAGTTAATGGGTATCACTTGCCTAAGAGTTTATAGACTATATAACAGAATGTTTAGTATTCAAATTTAAGGAGTAAAATGCCACAGCCATTTATTAGTTTGTTTATTCCCAATCTGGATGGAGGCGGAGCTGAGCGGGTCATGCTGCATCTGGCCGAGGGGTTTGCAGAGCGTGGGTTTGATGTCGATCTGGTCGTTGCCCAGGCTGAAGGAGCCTATTTATCAAAGATTCCAGAAACGATCCGACTGGTGAACCTGGATGCAAGATCCCCTGTTATTTTATTTAAGACGCTGGCCCTAAAGCGTTATTTAAAGCAAGAACAGCCCGCGTTTTTAATATCCACGCTGGATATTTTTAGTTCGGCTACCTGGGCAAAGCGGCTGGCAGGGGTAAATACCCAGGTTGTTATGTGTGTGCAGACCAATCTCTCCCAGCAGTTTCGAGATCGCCACGCCGTGCTGATGCAAAAAATTAAGTGGGCGGTGGTGCGCTACTTTTACCCATGGGCCGATGCCATTGTGACCGCTTCAGAAGGGGTGGCCCGTGATATTGAGCAACATGCCAACATCTCAATGCAGCGGATGACGGTGATACACAATCCTGTGGTCACCCCTGACTTTACCGAAAAAGCTCAGGAGGCCGTGACCCATTCCTGGTTTGCAGATAACCAGCCGCCTGTTTTGTTGGGGGTGGGCCGCATTGTCAAGCAAAAAAGCTTTGCCACGCTGATCCAGGCGTTTGCCCTGGTACGCCAGCACTGTCCGGCCCGGCTGATGATTTTGGGAGATGTGGATCCCCGTGAACCTGAGGTTAAACCCGAGCTAGATCTGTTGATTAAAAGATTTGGGCTGCAGGATGATGTTCTTTTTCTAGGCTTTGTTGAAAACCCCTATGCTTACATGGCCAGGGCCAACGTCTTTGTGCTCTCATCGATCTATGAGGGGTTTGGCAATGTGGTGGCCGAGGCCATTGCGGCTGGAACGCCGGTGGTCTCCACTGACTGTGAGAGCGGTCCCGCCGAAATTTTAAATAAAGGTCAGTACGGTGAACTGGTACCGGTTGGTGACCATGAGGCCATGGCCCGTGCGATTATAGCGACGCTCAATCGGCCCATGGATACCCAGGTCTTGAAGGTGCGATCGCAAGCCTTCACCATCGACTGCATTGTCCGACAATATTTGGGCGTACTGAACGGGCTACAGGCCATCCAACGTACGGCTGGAGCGATCTAATGCGAGTCCTACATATTCTCAACCACATTCAAAAAGTAGGGAACGGGATTGTCAATGTCGCCGTAGATCTGGCCTGCCTCCAGGCCCAGGCAGGGTATGAGGTGAGCGTGATCTCCGGCGGTGGCGAATACGAGACCCTGCTGGCCCAATACAAGGTGACCCATTTTCAGCTTAACCAAACCCGAACCTGGAGCAACCTGACTCGGGCCGCCTCACAGTATCGAGCCATCGTGCAGCGCGTCCAGCCAGATATCGTCCATGCCCATATGATGACAGGGGCCGTGCTAGCTCGTAGCCTCAGGCTCTGGAATCGATACGGGCTAGTCGCCACCGTCCACAATGAGTTTCAAGAGAGCGCCAAGCTGATGGGCCTAGCCGATCGCGTGATTGCCGTCAGCCAGGCCGTCTCCCAGTCGATGCAGCATCGCGGAATCCCCCCCCATAAGCTCAGGGTTGTCACCAACGGCACCCTTGAGAGTCCGCGGGTGGGTTCCCTCACCGACTGTCCGCCCGCCCGCCTGCAGCGTCCGGCCATTACAACCGTAGCCGGGATGAATTCACGCAAGGGGATTGCGGAGCTAATTGTGGCATTTGAAAAGGTTGCCCTTGACTTTCCTGGGGCTCACCTTTACCTGGTGGGCCATGGCCCAGAAAAAGAACAGTTTCAGGCCCAGGCCCGTCAAACCCGGGTAGCCAATCGCATCCATTTTGAAGGATTTCAGTCCGATCCTCGCACCTATTTGTTATCCACAGACGTGTTTGTTTTAGCCTCCCATCGAGAACCCTTTGGTTTGGTCATTTCAGAGGCACGAGAAGTCGGCTGTGCCATCGTTGCCAGCCGTGTGGACGGCATTCCTGAAGTGCTAGAACAGGGTAGGGCCGGGCTGCTGGTACCGCCGGGCGATCCCCAGGCACTGGCCACCACCATTGCCGGGCTGCTCAAAAATTCAACCAAACTAAACTACTGGAAAGCCCAGGCCCAGAAAAATCTAGACTGGCTCAACGTCACCCGTGTGGCAACAGAAACGTTGGGTATCTATGGTGAGCTTAAGTCAGGGGTACCCACCTAAAGCAAAAAGGACACTGTTATGAAGCAGTTTAGTAAAAAGATGCAGCAGCTAGAGCTTCTTGCCTGTCTGCGGGGGATAGCGGCCCTGCTAATCGTCGCCTTTCATGCAACAGAGCTATTCGGTCTTAAATTTGGCCAACCTTTTTTACGCTCGTTATTTGAGTTTGGCGATTCAGGCGTTGATTTCTTTTTTGTTTTAAGTGGGTTCTTTCTAGCCCTGTCTAGCTTTAAGTACATTGGGCGTCAGCA
>JBCDJC010000236.1:0-7566 GCA_038748225.1 Cyanobacteria bacterium P01_H01_bin.26
CGCTATCAGCTGCGACTGCTCGATAAACAGCAGGTCTGGTTTGATGACTACGGCCACACCGAGCGCGAAGTCTGTGACGGGTCCACCGGCTTTTTACAGGCCACCTATCCCCATTACACCTGTAGTAAAGGACTAGGGCGCTGGATTGAAAAGCACAACCGCTACTCCAGCGACGAAGCCGCTGAAACGCTGCGGCAGCTGTCAAACCACAGCGTTGACTGGCGGACCCTGGTTTGGGGGCGTTCTGAGGTAGAGCGCCGCCGGGCCCTCAAGGATTTGTCGCTGCGGCTGCCGCTACGTCCGTTAGTGCGGTTTATCTATATGTATTTTTTTCTCGGGGGTATCTGGGATGGTCGAGCCGGGTTTACCTGGTGCATGCTGCAGGCTTTTTATGAATATCTGATTACCTTGAAGGTATGGGAACTACAGCACGGCCCTACTACCGATACTGCTCTATCTGCCGGTGGTACCACGGCCGGTAGTACCACGGTTAATTCCGGGGCGCAGGGACTGGCGCAGTCCATATAGCCCAAGACAGTGTCGATGCCGCGGGACATAGCTGTGTCGGGCCAAGGATGGGCAACCTAGGGATAGGGTGCACGCTGGGATATCGGGTGTGAAGCTACTGGATAATCCGCCTAATTTGCCTAGGTTTCCCAGAGTTGCTAATCGGACATTAGATTCAACTATCAGATTTAAACGGCTTTAGGGTCTAGCCTAAAGCCTCTAACGTAGAGTGATATGCTGACCCAGGCCCAATCCTTAGCAGAGTACTTATTGAACCTTTCCCAACGGCAGTGCACTGGCGAACTAGTGGTGGGAGCGGAGGCCGGTGACCCCTGGAAACTTTACTTTTACTCGGGACGCCTGATCTATGCCACCGGGGGGCAACACCCGGTACGCCGATGGTACCGCTGTCTGCGACGCCATAGCGAGAAGTTTTCCAATAGCTGGTTTACTCAAATGCGCACCCCCGGAGATTATTGGGAGGTGGATTTTATCAACCAGGCCATTCACCGTCAGCATATTTCCCTCAATCAGGCTAAGGCCGTGATTCAGAGCATTGTGGATGAGGTCGTGCTGACGCTGATAGACTATCCGGCCAAGGATATGCGCTGGCAGGCCAATCGGCTCGTGGCCCAGCAGGTGGTATTTTTGTCGGTACAGCGGGCTTTGGTGCGATCTCAAAAAATATACCACCACTGGCAAACCATTGGCGGCGACCATTTACCCACGCTCTTGCCCCATGAGCTGCCCTACCTATCCCCCATTGTGATCAATCCACGGGGGTTGCGGGTTCATCTTCCCACCGATAAATATGAGCGGCTGACCCGCTGGATGCAGGGCAACATTACCCTTTGGGATATGGCTGCCCAGACCCGGCGCTCGCTCACGGATGTGATCAAGCTGCTAGTGCCGTTTGTTTATCAAGGGTGGGTTGATTTTCAGCAAATTCCCGATATTCCTGCGCCCTATGTCCCCCCCCGGCCCGCAGCCGCAGCTCCCAAAGGGCAAGGTTTGATTGCTTGCATTGACGATAGCCCCCTGGTGAGCAAAGTCATGGCTGAGCTGATACAGCCCCTGGGCTATGAGGTCCTGCCGGTGACTAACCCGGTGGAGCAAATTTCCACCCTGTCCCAGCATCGCCCCGACCTGATTTTTCTTGACATTACGATGCCCACCATTAGCGGCTATGAGCTGTGCAAGTTTTTACGCCGCACCGACGCGTTTTATAAAACTCCGATCATTATTTTGACCGGACGCGACGGCATGATGGATCGTATGCGCGCCAAAATGGTAGGGGCCGATGATTTTTTAGCAAAACCGCCGGTGCTTGAAAAAGTCACCCAGCTACTGACTAAATATATTGTCCGTTAGGGTCGCGTCGGCTCTGCCAACTCCCGCCGCTCCCTTTTCCAATACAATTAATCTCTGTCACACCTCATTATCCAGCGCATGGCCAGCCCCCAGCCCGACGACCAAAGTCCCCGCGAAATTCGCGCTGCTCGTTTGCAAAAAGTGAGTGACTTAAAACAGTTGGGACTCAATCCATACGCCTACACCTGGGATATTACCCATCAGGCGGCAGTGCTCCAGCAGCAGTTTATCGACCTACCCAACGGTGAAGAGGATGTTTTAGAGGTGTCCATTGCCGGTCGTATTATGGCCCGACGGGTGTTTGGCAAGCTAGCCTTTTTTACCCTCCAGGACGAAACCGGGGCTATCCAGCTGTTTCTAGATAAAAAGACGATCCAGGCAGCGATGGCCGATACGGATGACCAGGCGTTTTCCCACCTCAAACAGCTGACGGACGTCGGTGACTTTCTTGGGGTACAGGGCACCATCAAGCGCACCGATAAAGGTGAGCTGTCGGTCAAAGTGAGCCGCTATGCCATCCTCACCAAGGCGCTGCTGCCCCTGCCTGACAAGTGGCACGGGCTAACCGATGTGGCTAAGCGCTACCGTCAGCGCTACGTGGATTTAATTGTTAACCCCGATGTCCGAGAAACCTTTCGAAAACGGGCGCTGATCACAGCGTCTATTCGGCGCTATCTCGACCGGCAGGATTTTATTGAAATTGAAACCCCGGTTTTGCAGGCGGAGCCGGGGGGAGCCGATGCCCGACCGTTTGTGACTTATCACAACACCCTAGACATGCAGCTATATCTGCGGATTGCCACGGAGCTGCACCTCAAACGGCTGATCGTGGGCGGCTTTGAGCGCGTTTTTGAAATGGGACGCATCTTTCGTAATGAGGGGATTTCCACCCGCCACAACCCAGAGTTTACCTCGATCGAGCTGTACCAGGCCTATGCCGACTACTACGACATGATGGCCATTACCGAGGCCCTAATTGTCACTGCCGCAGAGGAGGTGCTCGGTACTACGCAAATTACCTATCAGGGCGAGGCCATTAGCCTGAGTACGCCCTGGAAACGCATCACGATGCACGACGCGGTCCAAGAAAAGACCGGCGTGAACTTTGCTGAGTTTACCGATCTTGAGGCCGCTAAAACCGCTGCCAAGGAGGCCGGTCTGCGGGGGATCGATGACTGCCCCAGCATTGGCCATGTGCTCAATGAGGCCTTTGAGCAGACGGTGGAGCCCGCCTTGATTCAACCCACGTTTGTCATGGATTATCCGGTGGAGATTTCCCCTTTGGCTAAACCCCATCGGGACAAGCCCGGTCTAGTTGAGCGGTTCGAGCTATTTATTGTCGGTCGAGAAACGGCCAATAGCTTTTCGGAGCTGACGGACCCGGTGGATCAGCGCCAGCGGCTGGAGGCCCAGGCAGCCAAAAAAGCAGCGGGTGACCTTGAGGCCCAAAGTTTAGACGAGGACTTTGTTGTCGCCTTGGAATATGGCATGCCGCCAACGGGCGGCATGGGCATGGGGATCGACCGTCTGGTCATGCTGCTGACCGATTCTCCTAGCATTCGCGATGTGATCGCGTTTCCGTTGCTCAAGCCTGAGCAGGAAGACGGTAATTAGTCAATCTGGACAAACTGATTAAACTGTAGGGGAGGTTGTTGCAACCAAAGCTTCCCTAGCGCATGTTAGGGGTAGTTTTGAGCATCCTCTAAACTATTTGTATGTAGTGTGAAGGACTATTGGTTCCCGTTAACTTATATAGCTTTAGCGAACTCGTTAAATAATTATGGCCCAGTCATCTGCAGATAGCACCTTGGCCCGCTTGTCGCAGGGCACCACGCCAGGTCGTCTCACGGCCCAGGTTCAGCACTTATCTAAGCCTAGATTTATCGAGCTTCTGGAGCTGATTATTCAAGAGTTTGAGTATTTTCTAAAGGCGATTAACCTGATCAATAATCAGTCGCTAGAAACGCTGCTCGAAGAACTACTAGAGGCATTTACGCTAAAAATTGGTCAGATCCTGGAGGCCGATCGTACTACGATTTTCATTGTGGATGAGGAGAATCAGGAACTTTGGTCGAAAATCGCCCAGGGTGAAGGGGAAAAGGCGGTAGAAATACGCATGCCCATTGGTAAGGGCATTGCTGGATATGTGGCGGAGACGAGAAAAACCCTAAATATTCCCAGCGCCTACGATGATCCCCGGTTTAACCGCGCCACTGACCAGGAAACGGGCTACCGCACTAAAAATGTTTTGTGCATGCCCATTTTTAGCAACGGTGCCAACGCGGTGGCGGTGGTCCAGCTGCTTAATAAAATTGGCGACGATCGGTTTACCCACGAGGACGAACGGGAATTTGAATCCTTTGCCCGCTCCATTGGTGTTTTGTTGGAGAGCTGCAACTCGTTCTACACGGCAGCCCGTACCCAAAAGGGACTAAACGCCCTGCTCAATGCCATTTCGTCGTTGGAGCAAAGTCTGGAGCTAGAGGTAACGCTGCAGTCGGTGATGGCCGAGGCTCGCAAGCTGATGCAGGCGGACCGCAGCACCCTGTGGCTGATGGATGGGAATGAACTGTGGTCCAAGGTCAGCAGCGCCGATGGGAAGGAGCTGGTGGAGCTGCGTCAGGCCATTGATACGGATAGTATTGTGGGCTATGTCGCCTTTACCAGCGAGACCCTAAATATTCCTGATGCCTACCGAGATAGCCGGTTTGATAAGTCAGCCGATACTAGAACCGGCTATCGCACCCACAGCATCCTGTGTATGCCCGTATTTGACTCATCGGGACGGATTATGGGGGTAACCCAGCTGATCAATAAGGAAAACGGAGCGTTTACGCGCTCTGATGAGTCGTTTATGCGGGCTTTTAATACCCAGGCCGGTATTGCCCTGGAAAACGCCCAGCTCTATGAGAGCGTGCTGTTAGAAAAACAGTATCAGAAGGATATTCTCCAAAGTTTGTCGGATGCGGTGATCTCCACGGACATGGGGGGACGGATTGTGACTATCAATGAGGCCGCCCTTAGTTTACTGGGCTGTCCGACCGACTTGGCCGCCGTCGATAGTGGGGAGCCCCTAGATCAGGTGCAGCAAACCTGGGAAGAGATGTTGGTGGGTCGCTTGATTTGGGAGGTTGTGCCGATTGAAAATTTGCGATCGCGCCTAGCCGACAGTCTCAACTATGGAACACAGCAGTATGTGCCTGAACAAACCCTACAGGCGGCTGTGGCCACCATCAAAGGTCGTCAGACGCTGCTGGTCCCAGCCGAGATCCGTCGCAAAACCTCCACGTTTTTCCCTGATGAGAACACCGAACCGGCCTACTATCCCTGGGGTCATCAGGCAGAGGCCATCAATGCCCCTGAAAACGCCCATCAGCTGGAGCACAGCATCAACCTGACGGTTAATCCCCTGACGGATCCCGGGGGCGGAGTTCGGGGGGGGCTGGTGGTGCTCGAAGACATCAGCCAAGAAAAACGGATGAAAACCACCCTCTATCGCTATATGACCCCCAGTGTGGCAGAACAGGTGATGGCCCTGGGGGAAGACTCCCTGATGGTGGGTAAACGTCGGAATGTGACGGTCTTATTTTCAGACATTCGCGGCTATACCTCTCTGACTGAAAGCCTGGAGGCATCCCAGGTGGTATCGATGCTCAATGAGTATTTTGAAACCATGGTGGAGTCGGTGTTTAATCACGAAGGCACCCTGGATAAATTTATTGGCGATGCGCTGATGGCCGTATTTGGTGCACCGCTGCCCTTAGAAAACCACGGCTGGGCAGCGGTGCAGGCGGCGCTAGACATGCGGGAGCGACTGGTGCACTTCAATCAGCTCCGCCGGGACAATAGCCAGCCAGAAATCAACATTGGCATTGGTCTTAGCTCTGGGGAGGTGGTCTCTGGCAACATTGGCTCGCGTCGCAAAATGGAGTACACGGTCATTGGTGACGGTGTTAATCTCAGTGCCCGCCTGGAGGGTGTTACCAAACAGTACGGCTGTGACATTGTGCTGAGCGAGCATACCTACAACTGCTGTCGAGAACTAATCTGGGTGAGGGAGCTGGACTTGACCCGGGTGAAGGGCAAAATGAAACCGGTAAAAATCTATGAGTTGATTGGTAACCGACACCAGCCCTTGGATAAACGCACCCAGGAATTTTTAACGCTCTATCGTCAGGGTCGCAAAGCCTACACCTCTCGAGATTTTGGGCGGGCTTTAAAAATGTTTACAAAAGCCCAGGCCATGCAGCCCCAGGATAAGGCTGTGGCCATTCATATTCAGCGCATCCAGGGCTATTTGCAGGCCCCACCCCCGGCTAACTGGGACGGGGTATATGTGATGACCACCAAATAAATAGAACCACGGTAGGGACGTTCCCCAGGACGTTAGAACGTCCCTACCGTGGTTCGTCACGTTACAATAGGCGATGCAAATTTCCTGGGGAGGCCCCATGGCTGAGCGGAAAAAGCTCTACGAAGGCAAGGCAAAAATTCTATATGCCACCGAGGATCCGGCGGTGCTAGTCACCTATTTTAAGGACGACGCCACCGCATTTAACGCTCAGAAACGGGGCACCATCGCCAACAAGGGCCGGATTAACAATGCGGTTTCAACCCATCTGTTTCAGCTGTTAGAAACCCAGGGAATTGCCACCCACTGGCTCAATTCTCCCAATGACCGGGAAATGCGGGTGAGGCCGGTGGCTATTGTGCCGCTGGAGGTGGTGGTCCGTAACCTGGCGGCGGGCAGCCTCTGTCGACAGACGGGGATTCCCCTCGGAACGGTGCTAACGCCGCCGCTGGTGGAGTTTTACTACAAAAACGACGAGCTGGGCGATCCGCTGCTGACGTGCGATCGCATCCGAGCTATGAAAATTGCCAGTGATGACACCGTTTCCCAGTTACAGCAGATGGCCCAGCGCATCAACCAGATACTGACCGACTTTTTTAACCGCTGTGACATTACCCTAGTTGACTTCAAGCTGGAGTTTGGCACCCTGACCGATGGCACCCTAGTGCTAGCCGATGAAATCAGCCCCGACACCTGTCGTCTATGGAACCAAAGCGAACCCGATCAGACCCGTCGAGTGATGGACAAAGACCGATTTCGCCAGGATTTAGGGGATGTTGAATCGGGCTACCAGCAGGTGTTGGATCGAATTCTGGCACATACAAATTGAGCACTGGGGGAAACGGTGCGGTAGAATCTTCCAGAAAATATTAAATTCTGTTCACGTTTTTCCCAAGGGACATATCGCCCCTCAGAAAAGTGTAGAGGATCGCCTAGGCGGTGGTCCCCAAGCCAGATTTAGTATGTGTCATTACAGAAGCTTGCCAAAGCGTCTGTTTTCACGTGGTGTAAGGAGTACGTTTTACAGGTTTGCCTATGCGCTTTTCGCCGACTCTATTGGCCTGTTGCACCGTTGCGACATTTTTTGGGTTGCCCGTTTTCGCAGCAGATGTAGCTGCCTCAGTTGAAGCTTTAGCAGAAGGTGCTGCCGTCCCCTCTGACGATGTGGTCGGACCTGAAGATACGGTCGGACTGCCCTCAGAAACCGTTCCCCTTGATGGGGCCACCCCGATCGCCCAGCAGGAGGAGCCAACAGAAACCCCAGAGGAAGCCCTAGAGCGCCTTCTAGAAGGTATAGGACAACCCCCTGAGCCAGCTCCTGATGCTGAGCCAGCTCC
>JBCDJC010000237.1:0-7527 GCA_038748225.1 Cyanobacteria bacterium P01_H01_bin.26
ATTATTCGCCCGACGCCGAGCCAGGTCCTGGTTATAAGCTACGCTTGCTCTGGAGTCAGTATGCCCGTGTAAATCAACAACTATCGATGGATATTGCTCCATTACTGCAGCAATTTGGTCCAAAATTACTGCACTATCCGGGTTGATAAAATCCTCATCAAGACCATAGTGAACATTGCGAGGAACTTCTAGACGGATCACTTCAGGCTCTGGAGCCGGAGGTGTTGCTGGAGACACTGGCGGAGCGGGAGTAGTAGTGCATTGAACACTCTCAGCAGTGGCCTGAACCATACGATTAGGGCGAGTGGTGCTTGTTTCTCCAAGAGCGACAACTGTAGTATTAAGGGCAGGCTCAGACGTGCCATAGTCAGCATCGGTGGCAGTTCCACTGATGACATCACCCGGTTGCAAGGCTGCTGAGGCATAGCTAAAGGTACCGTCTTCAGCTACATCAACTGTGGCCAATGGCGTAGTCAAAGGACCATACTCACCTGTATTACCTTGGGTAAGGTAAAGCTGTACTGTTGAGCCGATATCAGCTTTACCCTGAACCACCACCGAACCATCCATCACAAAGAATTCAGGACTGTCGAACTGTGGTGGATTGATGGCACTATTCCCCGTATCCCGCCGTCGATTATGGGAATCTCTTAGCGGATTGGGACCATCCCCTCGCTGAAAGTCTTGAACACCTCGGTTACGACGAGTGTTGAGGTCAATGCTCAACCCTTCGATATTCTCAAAGCGATTGTTCTCAATTATGTTGCGCTGGCTGTGGGTAGTGCCCCCTTGGCTAAAGGCAGTTACCACCACACCGGGGCCTTTTTGGTTAGCGATTTGATTATCCACCACCCGGTGGTCATCACCCATCAGATAAATGGCAGCCCGTCTCAGGCGTTGACCATTAAAGCGAATGTCATTGTTGCTAATCTCTACAGCACCCTGAGGCTTAAACAAGAAAATGCCGCTACCGTCATTACCGCACATCAGGTTGCCAGTAATCAGGCCATTGTCGATACGACCTTCTAAGCGAATCGCATCCGGCATTCCAGCTAAGCCATTATTGACAATTAAGTTCTCAATAATTTCTAAATTCTCGGCCCGTGCCCCAGTAATGACACCACTGCCATCGTGGTAAGAAATACGATTATTTTGTAGTTTTACTCCCTGGCTGTTAAATACAGATACCCCAAAAGCAGAGGGTTGTTTAGGAATGGTGTCATCAGTAGGAATACCAATCCAGTTCTGTTCAATCACGATTCCCTGGGGTGGATGATTTTCATCGGAAAACGAGAAATTACTAGCCGGGGTATATTGCTGGCTAATATCCGGTGGTGGCAGTTCGTGGGCAATAAAAATATCTGCAGGTGGAGTAGACTCCGTTGCCCGATGCTTTGAGGTAAACCCGTATAAACTCAGCCCTCGAATGGTGATATCATCAGCAACAATCGTTAAGCCCCGAAAGACCTCGGCATCGTCAGCGACAGTGATTTCTACTACCGGAATTGCTACTAAAATTTCTGCTGTAGCTGACTTAGTAGCATCGTAACCAGGCTGGGTAGTGCCATCAATGATAAGACCAGGCTGAGCTAAAACTGGCAAAAGTGATTGCAGCTCAATAGTTGTGCTACCTGCGGGTAAATCAAAAGCAATGACTGAATTGCTAGGGCTGGGAGCTACTTGCTGCTGCTCTGCGACGCTAAGATCGGCTGAGGTGATGGTGCCATTGGTAATTGCGATCGCTTCTCGTAACGTCAACTGATCGTCTGGTGTAATTGGTCCATCCTGAGGGCTGTTAACCATAACCTGCACCTTAGGAAAATTAGTAACTGCTGGAGTTTGGGCATTGGCAGAAGCAGCAATCACTGTTGTTAACATAAGCGAGGTAGCTAAGGTACAAATAGATTTGTAATAGGTCATGGCTCTGGCGTCCGAAGCATCAAGGGAGAAAAAAATAGAGTGCGATTTAGGACTAAGAATTAATTAGGATTTCCTATTCCATCCCCTCTTGGGAGGAGTGCCTGAAAGGCGGGGTGGGTTTCGATCCCTAGCGCCAACGGTCAACCCACCCCATTGCCCCTCCCAGGAGGGGAGCAGGTATCGACTCTCACATTGCATGTTGCAAAGACTTAGTTTCATAGCGCTTGCCCGTTAGCTGGCGTATACTCTTCAACCGTTTCAGGGTTGCTCTCTATTTTCGGAGTCTCAGCTGTTTCTTCGTCTACCTGTTCATCATCGGCTTCAGGGGAGTTTTCCTCCTCAGGTTGCTCTCCAGGGAATAGGATCGTGCTTGGATTTTCGATGATTACTGCATCTTCTTCAGGTTCCAAGGCAGACTCTTGTTGTTGCTCGGGGGCAATATCTTGCAGCCCAAATCCATCAAACAAACTGTTAATCTTGGCGGATACGCCTATATAAAATCCTCCAGCGGAACGATTGACACCAAAGTCATCGTCATAGGCACCGCCGCCACTGTACCCACCGTATAGTCTCAGGTCTGGAGTTGGATAGTAACCTGCCTCCAGAGCATAGCCAATCTCATTATAGTCACCTAAACCACCAAACCAGCGGGCTTCAGCACTTACGTCCCAACTGTAGCCTAGTCGGTAAGTTGCTCTTAGTTGAGCCAGGTGTAAGTTGTTGTTAGAGACAAAATCGCCACCCTCATCGGCTGGTAAACTAATGCGAGTTTGGCTAGTGCGAAAGGCATATTTGCCATAAAGCTCCCATCGCCAGTTAGGGGCATAGATTGCCTCTGCCGAGAATAAATGCTCAGAGGTGTCGATGCTACGGCCAAATAGAGCATTGGTGGGTAAAGTGCTGGGATTAATCCGATGCTCGTAGCGCAGTAAGGCGTTAAGCCTATCATCGTTAGGGTCGCGATAGGCCAGACCCAGCTTGAGATTGCTAGTGGTGCCAATATTGCGAATACTTTGGTTGGCCGCCCGGTTAAGCTGATAGTTAAATAGGGCGCTCATCGACGGAGATAGCCGCCCCACTACCGATGCATTGACTAGCGTATTCGACCCCTGGGATGAGTCGCGATGTTCAAAGCGGGCACTGGCCTGTAGGTCAGGATTGTCGGTATACGATAGCCCAAGGGTGTAAGTATTGCCACTGGTGGTTCGTAGCGAAGAGCCCCCGGTACCAACCGCAAACGGCTGGATAAACTGAGTACCTGAGGCGGTTGAACTAAAGGTGTTGTTAAACGTGCGCTCGTATCCCAAATCGAGTCTTAAACCAGGAGCTAGGGTCAAGCCGTGCTCGATTCCAATCGCTCCTCCCAAATTCTGACCGTCGATACTGTTAAAACGACCCCGAATCTTCGTGTCTTCTCCCAACGAGCGTTCTCCAGAGAGGTCGAAAATGGTGTACGAGTCGCGATCGCTAAGACCGTCATCACCATAAAAGACTTGACCTAGCCCCAGCTTCATCCCTGGCATAAACTCCCAATCAAGACCAATATAGGTGCGACTAGGGTAGATCGGGTCGCTTTCTGATGAGATCGTAAGTTCGTTTTGGGCGCGTAACGTTAAGGTGTTGCTGAGGCGGGTGGTTAGACGTGTTCGCAGCTGATCGGATCTGACATCAAACAGATCGGGGTTAGTTCGGTCGGTGCGATCGCGACGAATCCAATCAAATTCTAAATTGGTATTACCCAGACGCTGGGCTAGCCCTAGAGAGTAGGTTGTTAGCGAGTTGTCTACACGGGAGCCTGGAACAGGAGATAATCCAGGTTCTAACAAATCTTCTAGATCCGTCAGCGGGCGCGGTGCTGTCCCAAAGTTATCCTCATGGTCAATCTGTGCTCGAATAGATGTATTGCTGCTGAGCTTGATGCTAGCCTGTCCACCATAGCGGGTCTGCCCTGGCACAAAGCTGGTGGTAGCCGCATTAGTAAAGCCTGCATCCGTCGAACGCCAATAGGCTCGCCCATTTAGCCAGTCACCCATAGAACCGTCCAGCTCCACTCGATAGGCTGATCCACTAATCGGTCCTGACAGGTCAAAGTCACTTTCAGAATGTGCTACTTCAGCCAATATACGAGCGCTCTCACCTAGAGAGATCTGAGCATCTGCGCCATACAGCTCAAAGTTTCGATTCCCCTGATTTTCCAGTAGATATGAAGTCCCCAACCAAGACTCTTGTCCAAATTCGCGATTGAAATTGTACTGTAGACGTCCAGCTAAAAGATTAGTGTCGGTATTTTCCCCTTCATACTGATAAGTGACGACGATACGACGCACCAAAATCTCACCAAAGTCCCCAACTAAGGTTTGCGATACTGGGTTGTTAAAGAGTAGGGTGCCGCGATCATAGTCAATGTCGTAGTCGCTGTTGCGATAGAGCCGCTCTCGCGAAATAACTGTACCGGGGCGATCAAGCTCTTCAACCTCGATATAGACTTGCTCACTGCCAGAAATAACCAGCCGACGGGATAGAAAATAGAGACCGCTAGTGCCATCAGGGGCAATAGTATCGCGCTGGAAACCTTCGATGTTGTCGGCATAGAGACCGGTGAGGGCTAGATTACCGAGGTTATAGTTAAACTTAAATCCATGGAGCTGTCGCGAGGTTGATGTAAACAGCTGTGATGAGTTAGCAAACTCTTCAGTGTTATAGTCTCCCCACATGGCGTAGTCGACATTGGCTCCTTCAACCGGTGACGTTCGCTCTAACCGTAGGTATAGGTTGTCTGTTGAGGGTGTGGTGACCTCCATACTGGAGTCATCACCATAGACGGGATATAAATTGTTACAACTGCCTGAACTTTGACGAAAAAGACTTGTTTCACCACGGCAGTCTTCGTTGAGGGGACGATCGCTATTAAAGGCTCCAGTTAGCAACCACTCGCCCAGGTTCCCCATTGTAAAAAGAGAGGCGTCTAGGTCAACGGTATAGTCATTGTCACCATCAGGTGGTAAAAAGTCGCGCAGGCTACTATGGAAATTGGTGCCCCGTGCTCCTAATCTTAGATCCACAATACCCGTGGCAATGCTAGGGCGTTGTGGTGTGACAAACTGAACCTGGTTAAAAGCTTCTAACCCATTGGTAACAGCCTGTAGTTGCACCATATGGGCTTCTAACGACGACTGTAGTTCTGCTGTGAAGCGGCCATTCTGAGCTTCTACTTGAAACCCAGGCTGATCCGGCGCATAGTCTACACCCACAAACTCACCATCGGTGGTCTCTAGGGTCACGACCGCATCCCAGTTTGAAACATTGCCATTACTGTCTAACAATCGTCCCTGTAAAGCAGCTGTTGAACGGCCATCGGCTGGAATTTTAACCTGTCGAGAATTGAGCGTCATTTCTACGGGAGCCCCCCTGACCTCAACCTCAATCGATTGCAAAACACTGCTGTCGCTTCGACGCACTACTGTTAGGGTATTTTGGCCTTCAGCGAGGGGAACACCGTACCAGGTTTGGGTAACTAGATTGGTCTCAGGATCAGTTTCGGTACGGCCAATTAGTTCACTGTCGACACTATCACCGTTAATCTGTAGTTCAACATCAGCTCCCTCTGGGAAACTGATAATAACCGTAATGGCAGGAACATCGACAACGCTTCCCGTGGTCGGGTTGAGAATTTCTACCTGACTACTATCAATGGCTTCAGAAAAATCAGGAGTCGTCTCGACTTCTAGCTCTGTCGGTTCGGGAACCGTGGCACCCGTATCCGCAGCATCTGTGTCCGCAGCTTCTGGTGAAACTGAGAACTGCGGGGCTACTACAGGGCTAACTGTCGGCTCAGCTGATTCAACAATCTCATTGTCTGCTAAGTAATTGTCTACTAGATCAGCGTCTGCAAGCCGTATCTCAGTCAGCCTGGTTCTCACTTCTTGAGATGAGAACCGAGACGCGGGTATAGTTTCAGGATTATGTACTTCTACCCCCCCACCGCTAGGAAATGGGGCAGCCGCTATGCTTGTATCAGACTCAGGCGATATAGGGATCTCTTGTGCGGCATGAGCCCACCCATTGGTAACCAGGGTGGATAAGGCAACTGAGCTAGCCAGAATGTTCCAGTAGCAAACTTTTGGGTGACGAGTCAGGTTCATTATTGTGATTCCTCCTGGAACGTGGGCGTGACGCCAAAGTTCATGCGCACCATGCCACCGGGAGCAATATTCACCATGCGAGACTGGCTGTTACGTTCTTTAAAGTAGAGATTGGGGGCCAAAGCATAGCCTGGAAGGCTGGTGAAATCCAACACGCCGCTGCGGGTGCCGGGTAGCATACAGGCTACTGAGAAAAGGCCGTCCGCATCGGTAATAATCCGATTGCCGTCATCTAAAAAGACCACTGCATTGGGGATACCAGCTTCGCCGCGCTGTTGCTCCCCATCAAAGTTTTTGTCAACAAAGACACGACCAATCAGGGTGGCACAGTCAGTGAGAATACCTGGATCTACCACTAATCGATGGATACTTGGCCCATCTTGCACAAAAAAGCCATTGTCACCGCGCTCAGCGCTAACGGAAGCTAAATTCTCTCCTGTACCCCGTAGGGCATCTGGGGTTACCCGCACCGCATAAAGTACGCTCATAGTTGCATCTACCGGCAGAGCTGTTGCAGTCGAGAATGTTACATTGCGTCCTGATGCCTGAACCTCCATCTCAACGGTCTGCTCATCAAGCACTCCTGAGACTGACTCTGGGATAAGCTGAAAGCCCTGGGGAAGCACATCTTGGATGGTGACCGACTCTAGATCTATATCTGTGAGGTTGCGTAGGGCTAAACGATAAACTACGGTATCACCAGGTTGGACTGCTGCACGGTCGGCGGTTTTCGTAATACCAATTTGTTCTGGCTCACACATCACCATACCTAATGCCAAGGAAAATAAATTTAGACCTTGGGTTTCGGCATCAAAGATTTCAACAACCGTCTCACTAATTTCCAAACCACCGCTGGTGGATATGGGAATACCATCTAGGGCTGTGGCCGTATAGCGAATAACTGAGTTGTTAACTCCTCCAGTACTATCAACTAGCTCCAGTTTGATTCGACGCTGAGGATAAATAGAATCATCAGGAGTGTTTACCACTAAGATATATTGAGCCCCGTTGTCCGTTTGATTCAATCCAGCGTTGATTGGGCTCCGGAGGGCAGTATCCGTGTCAAACAAAAAGTTATATTGTCCAGCATCCGTGTTAGTTAGGAAAAAGGGATTGATATTTTCTATATTGGGTGCCTTGCCGCCAGAAACACCGTTATTCTCAACATCAGGGAATTCTGTTCTTGTTAGAGGTACTAAAGGACCTAGTTCTAGTCCGCTGGCATCAGGTTCATAAAGGGCAATGGAGAAACCATCGTAGTTAGGTAACAAATCGCCATTACACCCTAAAATTTGCCCTAGCGGGTCGATTAGCTCTCCTGTATTAACAGCTGTTTCCGATGAACTGCCGCCATGAAAAATGTTACGTCTGTCGTCAACATAGTTATAATCAGCCTGATTATAAAGTGTGCCGGCCTGTGCGATCGCAACATACGGGGTCTGAAGGCTACTTAACAACAAGACAG
>JBCDJC010000238.1:0-7431 GCA_038748225.1 Cyanobacteria bacterium P01_H01_bin.26
TAGAGCATCTGGATCGGCAGTCGCCACATTCTGTTTGGTAATATTAAACAGAGCCAAATTTGCAGACAGACGGCCATCTAGCAGATCGGCCCTGGCCCCTATTTCAAACTGTCGTCCTTCTTCCGGTTCTAAGAGATCACCCGAGCGATCCGTGGCTGAGTTGGGGACAAACGACGTACTGTAGCTGGTATATAAAGAGAGGTTTTCAGTGGGCTGATACACCAGGCCAATTCTGGGAGTAAACGCATCGTTGCTTTGACTATCGCTGGTATTTCGCTCCAGATCGTCAATGTCTTCGGTGACCGTGTCGTAACGCAGCCCTGCTAACAAAAAAAGATTATCTAGCAGAGTGATTTGATCTTGGATATAGATACCCAGGTTATCAGTGCGAAAATCGGTGATCTGAGGGGGGGGCTCATTAAAGCTGTCGGGTCTAGACACCAACCCATAGACCGGATCAAACACATTGAAGAGCGGCTGGGGGGCAAAATCAAAGCGTCTGCTATTTTCCGCCTCCCGCCGATACAGATCGACACCAGCTAAGAGGGTGTGCTCAATAGACCCGGTGGCAAACTCACCCACCACGTTAGTTTGCAGCTCATAGCTGTCGCTGGGCTGCGCATTTTGAATCCAGACACGAAATATATCACCCGTGGCTTCGTTGGTGCCAAAGGCCGCGTTAGAGACAAAGTTACTGTCAAAGCTGATGTAGCGAAAGCTATTGCGAACCTTCCAGCTATCGCTAAAGCGATGCTCAAACTGATAGCCTAGGCGCAAAAATTCGTTTGAGGCATCGTCATCGGGTTCCCCCGTAATCCGGTCAAACGGCACGTCGGCTACGCGATCGCCAATGACCGGTGTACCGTTAAAATCAGCTGGACGGGTTTCGTCGCTGTACTCTAGTTCAACGGTCAGGTCGGTGCGATCGCTAATGGCCCAGCTCAGCACGGGCGCAATAAAGAACCGCTCCACCGGCACATCAAAATCACGGTGATAGTCCTCATTGCGGTACAGCGCATTTAGGCGATATAGCAGTTGTCCATCCTCGGTAAGCGGGCCTGAAATATCAATGCTCGGTTCAATTAGCCCTCGATTCCCTGCCCGTAGACCCAGTTCATAAAACGGTTCTGCCAACGGTTTTTTAGTAACCAGGTTAATGGCACCGCCAGGCTCCAGCGCCCCTGACAAGATTGATGCCGGACCTTTCAACACTTCAATTTGTTCAATATTTGCCAGCTCCTGAAAGCCTGAGTTACCGCTACTTCCATTGGTCTGACGAAAGCCATCCCGCAGGATTGACGAACTACTAAACCCACGAATAATAAATCGCTGTCCACGCTGATCTAACGAGTTAGAAACAACACCGCTGGCGTTACGCAGGGCATCATTCAAACGAATCACCTGCTGGTCTTCTAAGACCTCCTGGGGGATCACCTGAATCGATTGGGGAACCTCATCTAGGGGAGTGTCGGTGCGAGTTGCCGTAGAGGCCCTTGGCACCACATAGCGGCTATTCTCTTCTCCAGTGACGACCAATCGTAGTGGCTCTTCTGCTGATGGGGAGGCAACTGAGCCCACAGGCACTACGCTGAGCTGCAAGGTCTGGGCCTCTAATGCCACATCAGCCGCTGGCGGCGCATCTACGCCTGTAATCGAAAGCTGCACTGTATTTTCAGCTAAGTTTACAGCCTGAATAACAGCAATTCCGGCGGCAGGCTCAAATACCAAAAACTCGTCTTCCGCAAGGGCCAATGTCGCATTGGGGATCTCCGCCACCAGGGCATTCTCCACGATATTAGTCTGGGGTAGAGACAAAGTCCCATCTGCCGTTATCAGAATAATATCCACACCTGTTTCAGTAACGTTTAGCTGGATATGGATAATTTCAACAGTCTCAGACGCTTGGGCAAGAATAGGCAACCGATTGTTTGTTGTTAAAGCGCTACGTGGTAGTGCATCTGTGACTAATAAAGACTCTCCCTGGGCTGCTTCTACAAAAACAACTTGCCCAAGAATAACAGCACCTATCGTTAAAAGATTCCAGCCCTGTAATAACTTTCCCATTATATTCCTCACACCAGAGTTCGACCCCACAAAGAATCTGAATGGTTTGTGTTGTCATACCAAATCCAGCAGCCCAAAAACGGGTCTCCCTAGCCAGGCTTTCTACCAGCTCTGAAGGTATCGAGGCTATCAGTCAGAATTTTGTACTCAGCACCATCCAAATGCAGGATCAAAGAATTATTCTCAATTAGATTAGAATAACTCCCAATAGCTTTCCATAGATTTTGGGCGATTAACGCATTTTTTTACCGAGACCGATTTTGCCAGTGCCTAGCTAGCGTACTGCCATACCTGCATTTGGAATGATTTAGGATTGAGTCCGGCCTGTCCGCGAAAAGCTTTGGCAAAATGGTTGCGGCTGCTATATCCCACCGCAGCAGCAATGCTTTCTACTGACATATCAGATGTCATCAACAACCGCCGTGCCATCCCCAGGCGGCATTCCCTCAGATACTTAAAAGGTGTGGTACCGTACACCCTATGGAATCCCTGATTCAGTTTGAGTCGATTTGTCCCGACTTTGCGCGCCAGTTCTTCTACGGTGGGCGGATTAACAATCTGGGTTCTTAAGACAGAGGCAGCCTGATAAACATAGTTAAGCTCAGTTTTATTGAGCCGAGGATAGGCAATTGCCTGCAGATGCAGCATAACTAGCTCTAATGCTTTGCGCTCTAAATATCTACGACGTGTTATGCCCTGATATGGACAGCTAAGAATATCACCGACAATTGTCTCCATTGCATGGGTGATGGGAGCACGGTTGGCATATTCAAGTTCAACTGTTTCGGCGTAGAGAGAATCGGACAAAATATGCCCAAGGGTGATGTCACCATGGGAAATCGGAGGTCCCTGCATCGTATATGCGTCCAGCCGATGCAGAATTTCAGCCGTACTTAGACCCGAGCGTCCTCCCTGAAAATGCCACAGGGATTTTATGATTGCTTCGACGGTCTGTTGCGCATGGGCAGGAAAACGATCCAAACAAGCTTGGGCATAGGTCAGAATGGAAGCACCTCTAAAAACAACTTCAATCTCGAAGACTTGCTTCTTAATCCGAGCAGCATTTAGTGACCTGAACCCCATGTAGGGAATAAATTTGCTACATTGACTAGCCACATTGACCAACGGAAACTCAAATTTAGTGCAAACGTTCTCACCTGGTATGTCAAACACCACGTCATGGTGGAGCACATAATCCAGAATAGTAAGGCTCAGATCGTCCCGTAGCTGGATCTTTTGCCTGTACCCCTGGCCTATACGGGACGGATACAGCAAAATTTGGTCAGAAGGGTCCGCATGAAACAAGCGCGAATCGTCAGGGCTACCGGGTAAAAGCCAATTTTCACGGTGATTTAAGACCAGTGGCGCTGCCATGACAAAGATGAATGCAAATTCACTAATGAGAATTAATTGCATTATAAAGCATTGCTATGCACCTACCGCGATTACCATGGGCATCACCAGACTCTGAAAGACCCGTTTAAGGTATTTTGACTAAAAAATGCATTGAGTACCCAAAATATCTAGTGCTTGATTGACAAGTGTCCTAACCTGCTCTCAAGTGATTTTATTTGAGCTTCAGAGACCTCAGCACCTGTAATCCAGGTTACGCAGAGTCTTCACGGAGTTTATTTGTGGTGGGAAGGATATGGTTAGAAACTCTGTACAATCTTGGAAGCTTTTTGTAACTTTGGCTGTGGTGGGCGGACAGGTTGCGTTTGCACACACCCTTCTATTTGCAAACGCTGCCATAGCCAACACTTTTGAGCCAGCATCGCCGGCTATGATTGATGGGGTAGCCCAAGCAAGCACTGTGCAGATAACTGGGGTAACCCTGGAGCCCAGCGAGGCTGGTTTGCAAATACAGTTAGAAACTGAGGGCGATCTGCCCACACCCACATCTGAGGTATCGGGCAATGCTCTGATAATCGAGTTTCCCGGTGTGGCGTTAATGCTATCGGAAGGCGATGAATTTATCGCGTTTGAGCCCGCTGACGGTATTGCTGTAGTGCAGGTAACCGAACTACCTGGAGAGCAAATACAAGTTGTTGTTACCGGTGCAGATGCCCCTCCCACCGTAGAGTTTACTAGCACTACAGCAGGATTGACCCTGAGTGCCGTACCAGGCATCGCGCCAGCGGTTGGAACAGAAGAAGATACGCTGCAACTTCTCGTAACGGGTGAAGACGGGAGTGACTATTTTACGCCAGCAGCGACTACCGCCACCCGCACAGATAGTCCCCTGCGAGATATTCCCCAATCGATTCAGGTAATTCCGCGACAGATTATCGAAGATGAACAGGCCACCGGCATTGAAGATGTGCTCGACAATGTTGCCGGGGTGATCTACGGCGGCAATGATGATGGTCGCGGCACCCTGTTCACCATTCGTGGCTTTGGTGGCTCCGGTTCCCCAATTTTGCGGGATGGTTTTCGGGTCTTTAACTCTAGCAATAATGCGGCAGCCCCAGAAATCGCTAACCTGGAGCAAATTGAAGTGCTTAAAGGTCCGGCTTCGGTGCTGTATGGTGAGGCCGACCCCGGTGGCCTGATCAACCTGGTGACAAAGAAACCTCTGGCAGAGCCCTATTATAATCTCCAGCTCCAGGGTGGCAATCGAGAATTTATTAGTCCCAGTCTTGATTTTTCCGGTCCCCTAACCGAGGATGGAAGCGTGCGCTATCGTCTCAACGCGCTCTATCGCCAGGAAGGCAGCTTTCGAGATGTAGATAACAACTTTGAACGGTTTTTTCTTGCACCAACGCTTGCTTGGGATATTAGCGATCGCACGGACCTAACCGTCAGCTTGGAATACATTGAAGACAATGACCCAGCCGACTTTGGTCTGCCAGTAATTGGGGGCCAGGTTGCCGATGTTCCCTTAGATCGCATCATCAACAATCCGGATGATGCCGCTGAAAAAGAATATCTGAATGTGGGTTACACTCTAGAGCATCGCTTCAGTGAGAACTGGAAAATTCGCAATGAATTTCGCTATGTTCGCGATGATTATGACTTCGACACAATCGCTGTTCCACTGACTATCAACGATGCTACCGGATTGGTGACTCGCGCGATCGGCACTCAAAATAACGAACGTGATAACTACAGCCTATACACCAATGTTCAGGGACAATTTAATACGGGTTCCGTCGAACACAATCTGCTGTTTGGGGTTGATTTGGCCCGTGAAGAAGATCTTGGCGGGGGCAAAGGAGGGCTAACTCCTGATTTTATTAGTGTCATCGATATCTTTGATCCAGATTATTCTGTCCCAGAGCCTGATCTGGACAATGCCCCGCTTGTCCTCGTTGACGAGACAACTGCTGAGCGATTAGGGATCTATCTGCAAGATCAAATCTATCTGGCAGATAATCTGATTGTGCTGGCTGGGCTACGGTATGACACGGTTAGTCAAGAAACAACCGATGAAACACTCACGCCGTTTGGCGATACGGTGGTAAAAACGACCCAAAACGACGATGCCGTGACGCCTCGCCTTGGTATTGTCTACCAGCCCACTGACACCATTGCTCTCTATGGTAGTTATGCCCAGTCCTTTAATCCCAACTCAGAAACCAATATCGACGGCTTACCGCTAGAACCCGAGACTGGGGATGGGTTTGAAGTGGGAATCAAGGCAGACCTGATACCCAATCGCCTCTCAGCCAACCTGGCTTACTTTGACATTACTCGACAGAACGTAGCCACGGCTGATCCTGACGATCCCCTGGCAATGGCTTCCGTTGCCACGGGTGAACAACAAAGTCGCGGGGTTGAGCTAGATATCAGTGGCGAGATTCTGCCCGGTTGGAATATCATCGCCTCCTATGCCTATATTGATGCCGAGATTACTGAGGATAATACCTTTGAAGTGGGTGACCCACTGCCCAATATTCCTGAACATAGCGCTAGTTTATGGAGCACCTACCGGATCCAATCGGGTGATTTAGAAGGTCTGGGCTTCGGGATAGGCTTCAACTACGTTGGGGAGCGAGAAGGATTTTTTGGTAGAAATATTTCTGCTGATGACTACTTTCTCACCAGTGCTGCCGCCTTTTATCAGCGAGATAATTGGCAATTCCAAATAAATGTAGATAACTTGTTTGATATCGACTATATCGAATCTGTTAGTAGCGAAGTCAGACAAACTTATCCGGGTGACCCACTGACCGTACGGGCTTCCCTATCGGTTGATTTTTGAGCGGTGGCTGTTGGAATTCTTAGCTAGCGCTGGGCCAAACCTGCATTTGAAATAGTTTAGGGTTTAGCCCCGTTTGCTTGCGAAACGCTCTAGCAAAATAATTGCGGCTGCTGTATCCCACAGCCGCTGCAACGCTCTCAACGGGCATCGTAGATGTGGTTAATAGCCGCTGTGCCATCCACAGTCGGCAGGCTCGCAGATACTGAAAGGGCGTGGTGCCATAGACTTCATGAAACCCATGGTTGAGCTTCAGCCGGTTTGTGGTCACCTGCTGCGCCAGTGCTTCCAACGTCGGTGGGTTAACCATCTCCCTTCTTAAAATTGATGCAGCCTGATAAATACACTCAAGATCGGTCGGATGCAGACGCGGCTGCGTAATCGCCTGCACCCTCAATGTCACTAAATCCAGGGCCTTTTTTTCCAGATATTTACGCCGCGTTTCTCCCCGATAAGGGCAGCTTAGAATCTGTCCCATAATTACCTTCATCTGGGGGGTGATGACTCGACGATTGGCATACTGAAGGTCAACGGCAGCAGCATAGAGGTGATCTGGCAAAGCAGACTCAATAAAATTGTCATAATCAGTCCCAAAGTTTCCCTGCGCAGCAAAGGTGTTCAGATAGTTTAAGATAGCAGCCATATCTACCCCTGAACGTCCGCCCTGAAGACGCCATATGGCCTGGGCAATTTCCTCAATCTGCTGTTGCATTTGCGTAGGAAAACGCTCTAAGCAAGCTTGAATGTAGGCCCAGGTAGAGCGGTAGCCTTTGAAAATCACTTCAATTTCAAGAATCTGCCCAACCTTGGGGAGTAAGCCCAACGCCCTAGAGTCAAGGTTTGCAATAAATCGGCTACATTGTCCGCCACCAGACACAGGGAACTCAAATTTGGAGTGAGCCTCTCGTCTTGATGGACCGTTGATTATGACCTCGCGATTAATCACATAGTTCATAATCACCAGGGTCAAGTCATCCTGCAATTTAATGTGTTGTCGATAGCCCTGGCCAATGTGGGCGGGATATAGCAAAATTTCATCGGACGGATCGGCATGAAACAGACGCGAATCGTCGGAGCTACCGGGTAAAAGCCAGTCTTTGTAGTGACCTACGACCAATCGCGTTGCCATAATTTTGATGGGTACAAACGTCTGCTACTAATGAGAA
>JBCDJC010000239.1:0-7422 GCA_038748225.1 Cyanobacteria bacterium P01_H01_bin.26
ACTGATAAAACTTAGCCCAGGGGATAACTATACCCGCTAGCCACAGCTTGCCCAGGGCCGTCATCAGGGTGATGGTATCGGGTTTATTCTCACGGGGGTGAGGCAGGGACTGAATGACGGAAACGGTATTCTCTGCGGCGGGTGTCAAAGACACATGCTGCTGCACCAGCTTAGTCAGGATGTGTCCTGGACCCAGTTCTAAAAATACGGGATTATTTAGCGTTAATAATTCGGTGATTCCCTGGCTGAATAGCACGGTCTGCCGCAGCTGCCGCATCCAGTAGTTGGGGCTGGTGGCCTCTGTATCGGTGAGCCAGGTGCCGGTGACATTGGAGATAATGTCGATATTTGGAGGGTGAAAGACAATCTGCTGCAGCACCTTCTGAAAGTTCGCCAGGGCCGACTCCATCAAAGCAGAGTGGAAGGCGTGGGAGGTTTCTAGCAAACGACAGGGAATGGTCTGGGTCTCTAACTGGGTTTTGAGGTCTTCTATGACCTCAGTAGGCCCGGATATGACGCAGGTTTGAGGACTGTTGATGACGGCGATTTCGGCAGTGGGCGGGAGGTGAGATCGCACCGCTTCCACAGGCTGTAACACCGACAGCATCGATCCTGGCGTACAGCGCTGCATCAGCTGTCCTCGCTGCAGAACCAGCGTCAAAGCATCTTCCAAAGAAAACACCCCAGCTACACAGGCGGCCACATATTCACCAATGCTGTGGCCGATCACGGCCTGGGGCTGAATTCCCCAGGCAAGATATGTTTTAGCCAGGGCATATTCAATGGCAAAAAGAGTGGGCTGGGCGTTGGCGGTGTGGGTGAGCGGGTGAGTGGGCTTTGACGTGGATTCAGCCGCACGGGCATGGGGGAGTGGGGTTGGATACAGGGCGGCTAAAAGCGGAAATCTGTCGCCAAGGATACTGGCGCATTGATCAACACTCTGGCGGAAAACAGGTTCTGACTCGTATAGGTCTAAGGCCATGTTGACATGTTGAGAGCCCTGGCCAGAGAACATAAACACCATGGAACGATCAGC
Organism: Cyanobacteria bacterium P01_H01_bin.26; assembly: GCA_038748225.1. Taxonomy (GTDB): domain Bacteria; phylum Cyanobacteriota; class Cyanobacteriia; order Phormidesmidales; family Phormidesmidaceae; genus Leptothoe. The sequence goes on from JBCDJC010000239.1 coordinate 1,037, forward strand.
CTGCTCGGCTCTCCCGGAGAGGTGGAGCGCAGAATTGGGATTGGATAATAGCTCGGTTGCTTCTGCGGTGGTCTGACACAGATACACCTGGCGATGGGGCCAATCGCGACGTCCCACCTGCAGGGTGTAGGCCACATCGGCCAGGGACGCATCGGCATGGGTGCTCAGGTGAGTGGCCAGATTATGGCGCATTTGCTTCAGTGCCGTCGGTGTTTTGGCGGAGAGCATCACCAATTGCCAGGGGCGAGATCCACGCTCACTAGAGACCACCATCGGTGCTTCTTCTAAAATCACATGGGCATTGGTGCCCCCCATGCCAAAGGAACTGACTCCGGCTCGTCTGGGGTCGTCACTAATCCAATCGGTCCGCTCGTTGTTTACAAAGAAGGGCCCCTGGTCAAAATCAATTTTTGGGTTGGGCGTTTCAAAATTTAAACTAGGTGGGAGAACTTTGTGTTTTAGCGCTAACGCTGTTTTAATTATTCCGGCCGCTCCCGCCGCCGCATCCAGATGACCTAGATTTGTTTTGACCGAGCCCAGAGCACAGCGAAACTGATCTGATTTTGGATAGTTAAATACCTTGTTTAGAGCGGCCACTTCGATGGGGTCCCCCAGCGGGGTGCCGGTGCCGTGTCCCTCTACATAGCTAACGGTGTTGGGGGCAATGCCCGCTTGGTCTAGGGCGGCTTGAATCACCTTAGCCTGGCCAGAGATGCTGGGGGCGGTCAGGCCCACCTTGTCGGCTCCATCATTGTTGATTGCCGAGCCTTTCACAATGGCATAAATATGGTCGCCGTCCCGCCGGGCTGTCTGGAGTCGCTTTAACACCACCAAACCCACACCGTTGCCAAACAGGGTGCCCTGTCCTTTAGCATCAAAGGCTCGGCAGACACCGTCCGGTGCCGCAATGCTGTCGGCCTGATAAGTGTATCCCTGGGGAGTGGCGCTGCCGACGGTGACACCCCCCGCCAGGGCCATGTCACATTCGTGGTTGAGGAGACTTTGGCAGGCGGTGTGGATGGCCACCAGGGCGGTGGAACAGCCGGTTTGGATGCCGCAGCTTGGTCCCTTTAGGTCTAGATGATAGGAGACTCGGGTAGGCATTAGTCCCATGACATTGCTAACCACCGCCTGCACCGGATCTGTGGAGTCTCGTACCGCCGGATTGGAGTGCAAATTGACCACATAGCTGTTGAGGGCGGTACCGCCATAGATGCCGATGGTGCCGTCATACTGTTGGCTATCGTAGCCCGCATCTTCTAGGGCGCTCCAGGCGCATTCTAAAAACACCCGGTGCTGCGGGTCGATTAGCTCTGCTTCTCGGGGAGAATAGCCAAAGAATCGGGCATCAAACTGAGTGGGGTCGCTAAAGCTGGCATAGGCAGGCACATAGTTAGGCTGTTTGAAGATGCTTTCAGGGACCCCGGCCGCCAATAGTTCTACTTCTGACAGCATGCGAATGCCGGTCTCACCATGCACTAGCAGACTCCAAAATTCCTCCAGACTATCTGCTCCTGGAAACCGTCCCGCCATACCAACAATGGCCACCCGCTCATTGCGGGCCTGTTCAATCGCTTCCAGCTGCGATCTCGCCTCTTTCAGAGCACGAAATACCCGATCCGATGTGGAATTGTTGGTTTTTAGGGAATCACTCATAGCCAGTTACGTAATCTTAGGATCGTTCTAACAGGGTTTCGAGGGCAGCTAATTCTTCTTCAATGTCGGGGGGACTCTCGTCCGCTGACCGCATCGAATCCGGTCCTGGGTCTGGCGGTTCGTTAGGTGGGTAGACCATTGCAACCAAATGGGTGGCCAGGGTACGAATGGTGGGAAATTCAAAAATGATGGTGGAGGGTACCGGCGTGCCTAATCGAGTATCCAACTGGTTTTTCAGCTCCACCGCCATAAGAGAATCCATCCCCATGTCAAAAAAGCTGGTGGTAGTGTCGGGCTGACCGGTGAGGCCCAGCACCCTAGCAACTTCAGTTTTCAGGGCTTCAGTTAAAAAACTGATCCGCTGGCGCTGGGGTATCTGGTTGAGCTGGCTGAGCCAATCAGCCGCGACTGTTTTGTCTGGTGAAGCTGCTGACACAACAGTATTAGCGTTGCCTACTTGGCCTCCTATCCATGAGTTAAAGTTGGCGAAGAACGGGTCGCGGTCAATAGTCTGCTGCATTTGGGACCATTGGATGGGAACAACGCCCACCTGGGGAGAGGTGCTGTTTAGAAGCAGTTGGGAAAGAGCCTGTTTGCCTTGACTGGGTGAGATTGTGCCCACCCCTCGAGATCGCATTTGCTGGCGAATAGAATCTGTGGCGGCTGCCCCCACATCGGACCAGGGTCCCCAGTTAATACTCAACGCCGGTAGCCCCAGGTGACGCCGATGATGGGCCAAGGCATCTAAGAAGCTGTTGGCGGCCACATGGCTACCCTGGCCTGGAGACCCCACCAGGGAGGCCGCGGACGAATAGAGAACAAACAAATCCAAGCGGCAGTGTTGGGTCAACTCATGCAGATTCCAGGCACCCCACACCTTTGGAGCCAGCACCGGTGCCATCTGTCCCCAGGTAAGCCGCTGTAGGATCCCGTCATCTAGCACCCCAGCGGCATGGATGACACCCCGCAGCGGAGGCAGGTTTGTTTCTATTTGTTGGAGGGCTTTTTCTAGCTGCGATCGCACCGCCACATCGGCCTGGAGTAACAGAATTTTGATCCCCTGTTGCTGTAACTGTTTGAGCTGGGGTACCGCTTCTATAGAGGAGGCCGACCGACCGATCAACGCCAGGTGTCGTGCACCTTGTTCCACCAGCCAGCTAGCGGTTTCTAGGCCCAGTCCCCCCAGTCCCCCCGTAATCAAATAGGTGGCCTCTGATTGGATGGTAGGCGGCACCTGGGTAAAGTCCAGGACAATTTTGCCAACGTGCTGAGCCTGCTGCATGTGGCGAAATGCCTGGGGTGCTTTAGCAACAGGAAAGACCTGATGGGGAACAATGGCGAGTTCTCTTGATTCAAACTGATGTTGTAGTCTTTGGAGCATCGGTTGAATCTGTTCCGGTTGATGACACCCAACCGACATCAGGTCAATAACGTGATAGGCGATATCGGGTCTAGTGTGGGCTACCTGTTGCGCTGGCCAAATATCGCGCTTACCAATTTCTAAAAATCGTCCCCGGGGCGCTAATACCGACAACCCCTTTGGAATAAATTCACCCGAGAGCGAGTTGAGAACTACATTCACCCCCTGGCCCTTTGTCCGGGCCATGATTTCCTCAGCAAAATCCAGGGTGCGAGAGTTCATAATGTGGGTCACTCCCTGGGTTTGCAATGCCTCCCATTTCCCTGGGCTGGCGGTGGCATATATCTCTGCGCCAATCTGCTGGGCGATTTTTATAGCAGCCATGCCAGTCCCCCCAGCGGCGGCATGGATTAACACCCGCTCCCCAGGCTGGAGTTTGGCGATTTGGCGGAGGGCATAGTCAGCCGTTAAAAAGTTAGCTGGAATGGTGGCAGCTTCGGTGGGGCTTAATGACCGGGGCTGATGCCCGACTAACGCAGCTGTTACCGTCACATACTGCTGGAAACTGCCTGGGGCCAGGGCAATGACCGCATCGCCAATGTGAAACTCTTCTACACCTTTGCCGACGGCGACAATTTTGCCAGCACATTCCACCCCGAGCCAGTCTCGCTCAAAGGGTAGCAGAGCCAGGGCATCTAACACATCGATAAAGTTTAACCCGGCTGCTAGCACCTGAATTTCTACTTCCCCAGCCGCAGGCTGGCGTCGAGCGCAGGGAACAAGGTGCAAATTCTCAGGGGAACCCTTGCGAGATAACCCTAACTTAAATGGTTGTGAGAGCACCTTTAGACCCGATGTTTTGGTTTTGGCGAGACGTGCGATGTGCCGCCGTCCTTGACGATGGAGAACCGCTCCAGTTTTCCCTGCCGCTGCTAGCTCTTGGCAAAGTGTGGCCACCTGCTGTCTCGCCGTCACGGTAGGATCAAGGTCAACCCGACAGCAGTTGAGGTGAGGATACTCCAGCTCAATGACCCGCCCCAGACCCCAAGTAGATGCCTGGGCCGGACTGCTGGCACCATCGATCGTGCCCTGGGTGACTATAGTTAGCTGAATATTGGCTAACTGGACATTTTTATCCAGAGTCTGCACCAGATGGAGCAATCCACTCAGGGACTGTTGCGTAAAGTCCTCAAGCGATTGTCCAGATGCTGGCTCATCCACCAGGTAAACAATTTGCTGTAACGTCTCGGTATTGCTCAGCAGAGAGGTAAATCTGTGACTATCGAACGGATCAATTCCTTGTTTGTCCCCAGCGGCAGTGTCTAAATAAACTAAACGAGCCCCTAATTCTGTTGCCAGTGGCGCTGCCAGTTTAATCTGCGACGGTGCCAGTACGATGACTTCTGTTGTAGCTGGTGGGACGGTGGCCAAAATAACCGATTGGGCCAGTGATTCTCCTGACTTGGGAGATAGAGGCACCACCTCGGTAAACCCTGAGCTTTGTAGCTGGGACTGCCACTCAGACGCTGATAGTAAAGGATGGCCAGGGCGTTTCCACCAGCCTGCGGTCATACCAAAGATTAGGTCCAACCAGAGGAGAGGCTGGGTGCCTTCGAGTAGCACTAATTGGCCGCCGGGGGCCAGGAGCGATCGCACATGGGCCAATGTCTGGTCTAAATCCGCCGTTGCATGGAGAACGTTGGCAGCGATTATCAAATCGTAGGAGTGAGCTTCAAATCCTTGGTTTACAGGGGACTGCTCGATGTCCAGGGTTTGATAACGAATGTTGTCATAGTCGGCAAAGCGTTCTTGGGCTTTGGTGATAAAAAGAAGCGAAATATCGGTGAAGACATAGTCGGCGGCGCGGCTGACATTGATTAAGGCCGGTAGCAGATGGGCGGTGGTGCCGCCGGTGCCGCCGCCAATTTCTAGAATGCGAGGGGCACGGGTTAGGGATGCGATCGCACCCCTAACCGCCCGCTTAACCAAATCATTCATCAGCTGCGCCCCCGGTGACGCCTGATAGAGCTGGGTTAAGTCGGTTAAATCCCCTGTTGGGAACAGCAGGGTTAATGGATCAATGGTGCCCTGCAACACATCGACTAAATTCTCTCCACACCGTTGGATTAAAGTAAGCTCCGCCTGAGCTTCTGGGTGCTTATCCAGCAGTGCTTGCTGTTGGTTCTGCTGCCGGGCTGGCCCCATCTGCTCGACAACAACCGACCATAGCCGTTGGCATAGCCGTTGTTGCTCGGGTGAAATGTGCCATTTGTCTGTCAGGTCAGCTGCCGCTGTGCCCAGGGGCAAAGGCTCATCCCCGTTGAGAGCCATAAATGCCTGAACCACATAGCTTAGGCTCAGGTTCTCTAGCTGTGGGAGTAGGGCTTGGTAGGCTTGGATCTCGGTTTGAGCTAATGCCTCAGCAAAGTGAGGGGTAATTCTCTGGGCCACTAGGGAGGGCGCTGTGAGCTGAGCTAGCGGTTCAGGCTGCCAGTCTATCTGATAGAACCAGTCGTCCAAGGACTTTCCCGCCGTTAGCACCCGCTCTACGCTGGCAGGCTGTAACCGCAGCCCGCGCAATTCCCCCAGATAGTCACCGGTCGTAGACCAAAGATGGATATCCGCTAGTAGATAGCGGTCGCGCGGATGGACCTGAATGTGGCTCCATAGCTCAGAACCCATAGTTCCAGTGATGGATACCTGTTCGACGGCCGCTGGCAAGTAGGTTTCAGCGGTTGGCAGATCGGCAAAGACGGCGGCGATGCTTTGCAAACAGGCATCAAGTAATACTGGGTGCAGCCGATAGTCATCTACCGTAGAAGACAGTTCTTGTGGTAGCCGTAGACGACTCAGTGCCTGATTCTCACCTGTCCAGATTTGTTGCAGCGCTCGAAACTTCTGACCATAGGTGACGCCCTGGACCGCCAACCGTTTATAACAGCTGTCTACAGATACTTTTGTGACACAGGCGGTTTGTAATTCACTGAGGGAAACGGGTTCACCTAGGGCAGGTCCGTGGGTGAGATGGCCGCTGCCATGGAGTGTCCACCGCTGCTCTTTAGACAGGCTGAGAATTTCAAACCTGTGGTGGTCGCCGTCGGGGGTGAGAATTAGCTGCAACGTTTGGGGCTGGTCTAGCAGCAGTGCTTGTTGAAACGTAACCGCTGCCAGTCTGTTGCCCAGGTTAGCAATTTTTCCAGCAGCCAGAGCCATTTCTAAATAGCCCACGGCAGGCAGAACCGTGGCTCCAAAGACCTGATGCTCCGCTAGAAAGGGGACCGAAATAGCACCAATTTCGTTTTCAAAGAAAACGGATTCACTGCGAGCCAGATTCAGTCTCTCACCTAAAAGGGGGTGCTGAGAAGAGCGC
>JBCDJC010000240.1:0-7396 GCA_038748225.1 Cyanobacteria bacterium P01_H01_bin.26
CCTGTGGGCACATAGCGCCCGGAACTAATTCATCTTTGATAGCTTAATCCGCGGATCGACAAAGGATAGGGCCAAATCCGCTAGCAGATTACCAATAATCAGCATGGTTGCCCCCATCATTAAACTCGCCATAATCAAATACAGGTCCTGGGACTGCACCGCTTGGAGGGTGAGACGTCCCAGCCCCGGCCAGCCAAAAAAGTATTCGGTGATAAAGGCACCGCTCAGCAGGCTAGCAAATTCAAATCCCAGCAGCGTAATCAGCGGATTGATCGCATTACGCAAGGCATGGGTATAGATCACCCGATTTTCTGGCAGCCCCTTAGCGCGGGCGGTGCGAACATAGTCCTGCCTCAGGACATCCAGCATTTGCCCCCGCATCAGACGCTGTAGCCCAGCAAAGCTAGTCACACTCAGGGCCAGGGTGGGCAAAATCATATGCCAGCCCACATCTAGCACCTTGCCCAGCCAGGTAAGGTCGTCGTGGTTGATGCTGGTGCGTCCGCCAACCGGGAACAGGGGTGTGGTCAGCTGCGCAAAAAACAGCAGCAATAGCCCGGTAATTAAAGCGGGAAAACCCTGGCCAATGTAGCTCAGCACCCGTAAAATCCGATCGGTAAATCGGTTGTGGTTAACGGCCCCCACAATCCCCAGAGGAATGGCAATGGCCCAGGTCACCAGAATCGACGAGATCGACAGCAGCAGCGTGTTGGGGATCCGCTCAGCTAAAATTTCTACCGCCGGACGCTGATAGGCAAAACTCTCACCAAAATTGAGCTTAGTAACGACCTGATAGAGCCACAAAAAGTACTGCTGCCAGATAGGCTTATCCAGACCAAACTGGGTTTCAAACTGCTGGATAGTTTCAGGGGAAATCTGCGGGTTTTGCCGCTGGGCATCAAGAAAGTCACCGGGCGCTAGCTGAATGATAAAAAAGCTAAAGGCCGATGCCAGCAGTAAGGTTAGCAGCGCCTGCAAAACCCGCTTGAAGATATAAAGCGTAGTCTCACTGGTGAGAAACCCCTGCAGTGCCTGCAGCGGAGAACGACGGGATGGGGAGGATGTGGGCTTTGCGGTCATGGGCAGCTTGCGGTTCGAAACTAACCAGGAATTTAGTATGACAGTAGCGTAGTTACCGGCACTCCGTCAGGTAGCTTTTGGCGACCGTTGAGATCGCTCAGCTCCATTACAAAGCTAAACCCAACAATGGAGGCGCTGGTTTGTTGGATTAACTGGGCGGTGGCGGCCGCCGTACCCCCCGTGGCCAGCAGGTCGTCTACAATCAGCGGTCGGCTATCGGCATGCAACGCATCCTGATGGATTTCCAGGCTATCTTGACCGTACTCCAGAGCGTAGGATACCTGGTGTACGGCGGCGGGCAGCTTACCCGGTTTACGTACGGGGATAAAATTGAGACCGAGCTTGTAGGCTAGGGGCATACCAAAGATAAACCCCCTAGACTCGATACCCACAATGCAGTCTGGCTGATAGTCGCTAACCTGGTCGGCCATCAGGTCGATGGTGGCCTTAAGACCATCGGCATTTTGTAGCAGGGTCGTAATATCGCGGAAGAGGATGCCAGGTTTAGGGAAATCAGGTATCTCGCGGATCAGTGCCTGGATATCTGCGGTAGACTTCACGGCTGGAGCGAATGCAGGACGGCCTTATTCTATACCGTGCGGGGCTGTGGGTGCGGAGATTGGTGGGAGTTGAAATAGCTTCCTGGCGCACTGTTTTGATAATTGCATTGTGTACTAAGGCCATTCGTGCTGCTGGTGAACCCTTCTAGAGGTTCTATGTCCCTAGGAAATCGCGATCAATTTCCTGATTTAAACTAAATACGCTCCTGAAAATCGCTGATCTATGAGCAAAAACTGGGCTATCTGTGTCGGTATTAATGGCTATTACAACCTTAAACCGCTGAAATATGCCAGACAGGATGCCGTGGCTATGCGCGATTTTTGCTTGTCTGCTGGGTTTGAGCAGGTTTACTTTTTTGCTGAAGAGGCGGACCCCATTCGCCAAGACTATGGACCACCGCTACGGTCTGAACCGACCATTGGCAACCTGGAACGGTTTCTCAGAGTGCGATTTGAGCGTGGTTTCTTAGAAGCCGGTGACAATCTTTGGTTTTTCTTTGCGGGTCATGGCAAGCGTTTTCAAGGGCGCGATTATTTGATGCCTGTGGACGGTGACCCTGGGAATGTAGGACGCACCGGGCTGGCGATTCGAGATATTTCTGACCGGCTGCGACGCTGCGGCGCTGACAATATTGTTCTCATGCTGGATGCCTGCCGAGGTGAGGATGACCGCGATGGGGGCGAAGGCATTGGCGTTGAAAAGCAGCAAGGGGTAATCACGCTGTTTTCCTGTAGCCCCAACGAGCTGTCCTACGAGATTGATGAACTCCAGCAAGGGGCTTTTACCTATTCGCTATTGCAAGGGTTGCGTATCCAGGGTGAGGGCAACTGCGCCACAGTAGAGCGACTATATCAGCATTTGCGCTATCAGGTCCCTGGCCTTAATCAGCGCTATAAAAAACAGCCGCAAACTCCCTATGCCATTGTCGAACCTGCTACTAAGCTTCATTTGATTCTGCTGCCAAGCCAGGCGACCTTGCAAGATGTGCAGGCGTTAAAGGTAGATGCCCTGGAGGCTGAGGCCGAAGTCGATTGGGATTTGGCAGAACAGCTTTGGGTCAGGGTATTGGTGGCCTCTCCAGGTGATCGGCAGGCTGTGAGAGCATTGCAGCGGATTGCTATTCGGCGTAGTCAGCAACCATCAAAGTCTACCCCGTCAACACCTTCAGGGGCTTCTGAGAGAGGGCATAGCTCTGCGGTTAAGCAGCAGACGTTTAGCTTTGAAGTGGTGACGGTAGATAGTAAGGGTAAGGTTACTCAACGAGAGCAGAAAAGAGCCGAATATCGTCGAGAGGTATTGACCGAGGGAATTACGTTAGATCTGGTGAAGGTGCCTGAAGGTACTTTTACAATGGGGTCTCCTACTTCTGAAACAGGACGAGACTGGTATGGTGATTTTGATGATGCTTTACGCGGTGTTAATGTTGAAGGTCCACAGCATCGAGTTGCGCTGCAGTCATTTTTCTTGGGCAAGTATCCGGTAACTCAGGCCCAATGGCGAACCGTTGCTGCTTTGCCCAAGATTGAGCACAATTTAAAACCTGATCCACCGAACTTTAAAGGTGATAATCTTCCCGTTGAGCAGGTGACTTGGGATGAAGCAGTTGAATTTTGTAATCGCTTGTCGAAAAAGACAAGGCGGGAGTATCGATTACCCAGTGAAGCTGAGTGGGAATATGCCTGTCGGGCAGGAATGACCACACCGTTTCATTTTGGCCCAACTATAACAACTGATTTGGCCAATTATCGTGGGACAGATTGGGAATATAAAGGTAAAACTTACTCAGGCTCTTATGGAAAGGGGACTAAAGGTGAACATCGGCAAAAAACAACGAACGTTGGCAGTTTTCATTCCAATGCCTTTGGCCTCTATGACATGCATGGCAATGTCTTGGAATGGTGTTTAGACCATTGGCATAATAATTACGAAGGAGCACCTACGGATGGAAACGCCTGGTTATCCTCTGATAACAATGCTTTGAGGCTGCTGCGGGGCGGTTCCTGGAACGACATTCCGGACGGCTGCCGCTCGGCTAATCGCTTTAGGTTCGCGCGCGTTAACAGGAACGACATTGTTGGTTTTCGAGTTGTGTGCGTTTCCTCGTGGACTCTGTAGCCCTTTGCCCTCTTGCTCTTTTCCCCTTTGCTCTTTTTTCTCTTTTCCCCTATTTGGCGTGGTAACGCCTCGATTCTTTTGACCTATGGAAGACCTGCCCATCATTCAGAAAACCTACGACCTGATCAAATGGTACGTACCGATTCTCCATCGTCTGCCTCGCGACTACCGCTTTACGCTAGGAGACCGGATGATTACGGGTCTCTACAGTTTGCTGGAAGCGATGATTCAAGCCCGCTACTCCCATGACAAGCTCAATCAACTGAAGGTGATTAACTCTAGTTTGGATATTCTGCGTTACCAGACCCGTTTACTGCTTGATTTTGAACTGGTTCAGCCGCGTCGCTATGAACATGCCAGTGGTCTGATTGCCCTCGTTCTCTGACTCTGCCTGGGAATGTCCTCTATGGCTCCGCCTTCTGATTCCATCTATTTTTTCTTGTACTACGCCATTTATTGATTCTCCTTACTGAGCTTTTCTCATATTTCTTTCTTTGTGTCTTTTACACTGAGTCCGTAAGCTAGCCTTGAACGGTTAAGGAGCCTGCTTGAAAATACAGTACCGATGCGTTATGGCTATCGCCTAACACATCCTACATGTGGTGGGTATGTTATTTAATTCACATCCTTAACTGTCCCCCGTTTCATGAGTGATAGGAGTCCTGAGTCGATGGCTGATGAACCACAGCTTTATATCATTGCCGAAGTCCAAGAAACTGAAGACGTCATCCCCATTGACGGTGTTCGTGATGGTCGCACCGATAGGGGCGGTGGTTGGGGTGAAGCCCCTAGGCGGGGTCCTGTTGAGGTTATGACTCAAAAACTGACACGTAAACGTGTACCGCTGGATGCCCAGGCTCTGAAGACTCAAATGCAGGGGATGTTAGCCGTGGTGAATGACCTGTTTGACGAGGCGACTACCAGCACCGGATTACAGCTGAATGAAGTCGAACTTTCGGTAGAGATCAATGCCGAAGGCCAGCTCAGCCTGGTGGGTAATGGCGGTAAACTCGGTAATTCTGGGGGTATTACCCTGAAATTTGTTCGTCCAGACGGAAAAAACAGTTAGGCTACAGCCGTAAACTAACTTAAGGCATTCGAAATTCGGATACCGTATCCTCAACTGACTCCTAACCCCTGGTTATGGCCAGAAACTGGGCAATTACTATCGGCATTAATGGTTATCGCTATCTGCAACGGCTGAACTATGCAAAGCGGGATGCGGAATCGGTTCGTCAATTTTTTAGTGACGAACTTAAGTTTGAGCGCGTCTATCACTTTGCTGAAGATGCTGCACCCATCCCTCAGGACTACGGCCCTGATCTGGATGCTTACCCTACCTGTACTACATTGCGGCGATTCTTTCGTACACGGTTTGAGCAACCGTTTTTGCGCGAGGGCGATAACCTATGGTGCTTTTTTGCCGGTCACGGCATCCGCGACCAGAACCGCGATTATCTGATGCCAATTGACGGCGATCGCGGTGACCTAGCTGGGTCAGCGATTCCCATCCACTACATCAGCGAGCGGCTGCGCCGTAGTGGGGCAGATAACGTGATTATGCTGATCGATGCCTGCCGTAGCTATGAAGGTCGTCGGGATGGGTTAGGTATCGGTCAAGAAAAACAGCAGGGCGTGATTATTCTGTTTTCCTGTAGCCCTGAGGAATCATCCTACGAAATTCAGGAGCTGCAGCATGGAGCCTTTACCTATGTCTTAATAGACAGTCTGCGTCTGCAGGGAGAGGGTAACTGTGCGACGGTAGAGCGACTATATCAGCGTCTCCGCTACTATGTACCCCAACTCACCCGACAGTATAAGCGGGTTGCCCAAACGCCCTACGGTGTGATCGAGCCACCGAGTAAAAACCATTTAATTTTGCTGCCGAGCCAGGCAACCCTAGCCGATGTGACTGCGCTCAAAAACGATGCGCTCAAAGCTGAGATTCAGCAGGACTTTGTCATGGCAAAACAGCTTTGGGTAAGGGTGTGGGCGACGTCTCCGACAGACCCAGATGCTTTGGAAGGGATAGAGAGACTAGCACGAGGAGGAAGTACACCTCAGCCGGCTCCACCGGCTGTATCCAGTGCATCTGTAGAGCCTATTACCTCTTCGGCTGCTGTTACTCCCCGAGCCGCTGCACCAGCACCTGCTCCTCAATCTCCCACATCTCCCCCTAACCGCAAAAGTAAGCCTTTTATCATGCCTCCAGCTCGTAAACTGGTTGTGCCGCCAAGAGCTACAGCGAAATCTTCGAGCCCAAATAAAAAGAATTTGTCGTCAGTTTCACCACAGCAGCGCTTGGCCTCGTCATCCTCTGTGGGAACAGTATTGCCCTATTCTCTAAATGATCGAGTAAGCCGTCGGAAGCTTATTCAGATCTTGGGCTTTACAGGTGGTGGGATCGGTGCGTTTCTTTTAGGGAAAGTCTTGTTTCAGTCAGAGCCTGGCACATCAATTCCAGAGGCTTCCATAAATGCATCACCCCTCGCGGATGCAGACTTTAAACAAACGAGTGTTCAGGTGGTTACGGTCAACGAAACTGGAGAAACGGTAAGTGACGAACTAAAAGATGCCTACATTTTTGAAGAAAGTGTTGGCGATCTCACCTTAGAGCTAGTTCCGATTGAGGGTGGCTCGTTTCTGATGGGATCGCCTGAAGAGGAGGGAGATGATAATGAAAAGCCTCAGCATGAAGTCACAGTTCAGCCATTTCTAATGGGCCGATACGAAGTTACGCAGGCCCAATGGAAAGCAGTGGCCAGAATGACTAAAGTTACACACGAGCTGGAGGCAGATCCTTCCAACTTCAAAGGCGAGACCCGTCCGGTTGAGAAAGTTTCTTGGGATGATGCGGTTGAGTTCTGTAAGCGTTTATCGCAAAAGACAGGTCGGGAGTATCGTCTACCCAGTGAAGCTGAGTGGGAATATGCTTGTCGAGCTGGAACGACTACACCGTTCCATTTTGGAGACACTATTACTCCTGACCTAGCTAACTATAACGGCGAATATACCTACGGTGCTGGTCCTAAAGGTGAGTATCGAAAGCAGACTACAGATGTTGGCATTTTTCCCTCAAATGCCTTTGGCCTGTATGACATGCATGGCAATATCTGGGAATGGTGTCAGGATCACTGGCACGACAATTACAATGGAGCACCCACGGATGGGAGTGCTTGGATATCTAATGATGACACTGCACGTAGGATGCTGCGGGGCGGTTCCTGGTACGCCTATCCGGACGGCTGCCGTTCGGCCGATCGCTCTGGGAGCGCGCGCAATTTCGGGTACACCTATGTTGGTTTTCGAGTTGTGTGCGTCTCCTCGTGGATTCTGTAGCCCTTTGCTCTGGTTCCCTTTTGCCCTATGCCCTCTCTGGTGCGGAGCATCTCAATTTTTGTAAGCCTTGCCTTCCGGTGGGATTCCAGTAGGATAAGGGGCAGAAAATGCTCTTGCCTGACTGCCTGTGACTGATACTTCCCAAACTGCAATTCCTACCAAACGCCGCTGTACGGTAACGGTTTCAGCTAGGGCCTGGCATGGCTCCAAAGCAGCGGCGCAGATGGTTGGCTGTGGCAGCATTTCTGAGCTACTGGAAAAATTGGGTAATGGTGAGCTGGCGGTGGTGGCGGCGGATGAA
>JBCDJC010000241.1:0-7394 GCA_038748225.1 Cyanobacteria bacterium P01_H01_bin.26
AAACACCCTGGGGCAGCAGCTGGCCACCCTCAGCGACACACAAGTCAGACTAAAAACGCAACGGGATCAGGCCGCCCAGGCCGTTGAGGAAAGCCGGGAAGCGACCAGCGCGATCGCAACCGCGTCCCAAGCCTGGGTAGAGACCCAAACCGCCCTGCGACGTGATATTGAAACCCTGCTCAGCGTCCTTGAGCCCCAGCGTACCGAACAGGTGCGGCTGCAGGAACGACTGCACCAGCTGCAAAGCCAAATCACCGCCCAAACCCAAACGATCCAGAGTCTGGAGACAGACCTCACCGCCACCCAAAAAGCCGGTGCTGCCCATGGCGAAGGGGCTGCTACAGAAGCCACTATTCAGACCTTGGCTGGTGGGTTAGCCGCAGCTGAGCAGGACCTCAAAATCCAGCGAGATACCCGAGACCGCCTGCTGCAAGAGCAGCGGCAAAAGCAGCGAGAGTTAGACAAGCTTGAAGCCCAGGAGCAGGCGCTCCAGGAAACCCGTGGCACCCAGGCCACCGAAGTCCTGGTTAAAAGCGGTTTAAGCGGCATCTGTGGTTTAGTGGCCCAGCTCGGTCGGGTGGAGCCCCAGTATCAAACGGCCCTAGAGATTGCCGCCGGCGCCCGCCTGGGCTACCTGGTGGTTGAAAACGACGGCATTGCCGCCCAGGGCATCGATATTCTCAAACGCAAGCGGGCCGGTCGAGCCACTTTTTTACCCCTCAACGCCATTCGGACCCCGCGTATCCAGAAACTAGGCCGCTGGGAGCGTCCCGAGGGCCTGGTGGACTACGCCGTCGACCTGATCGAATGCGACGACATCTATCGCGACGTGTTTGCCTTTGTCTTTGGCAATACAACGGTGTTTGAGCGCCTCAGCGATGCCCGTCGCCACCTGGGCAAGTTTCGCATGGTCACTTTAGATGGTGAGGTTTTAGAAAGCAGCGGGGCCATGACCGGTGGTAGCCTTCGTCGCCAGGGTCGGCTGCACTTTGGTACGGTTGAAGCGGGGGAATCGTCTGAGGCCAGGGCCCTGCGGGCAAGACTGCAGGAGATCGAACAGATTTTAGTCCAGTGCGATCGCTCAATAGCCCAGGCCAGTGCCACTGTCAAAACCCAATCCCAGGCCCTGATCGAAGCTCGCCAGCGTTACCGTGAACAGCAGTTGCAAACCAGTCAGGTGCAGCAACAGCAGCGGCAGCTACAACAGCGTCTAGCCCAGGCCCAACAGCAGCAACAGCACTATCAAACTGAATCCAAGGCGGCCCAAACCCGTCTGCAGGAGCTAGAAGCGGCCCTGCCCGACCAGGAAACCCGACTGCAGCAAAAGCGTCAGGAGCTGACCGCCCTAGAGCAGTCCCAAACCCATAGCGAGTGGCAACAGGCCCAGGGCCAGGTCCGGGCGTTAGAGACCCAGCTGACCGAGCGCCAGCAGGCCCTGCAAACGGCCCAGCAGCAGCAGACCGAGCTAGAGGCCCAGCGCCAGCGGCTGCAGGAAAGAATGCAGGCGGGTCAACAATCCATTGACCAGTCCCGACAGCAGCAGCAGACCCAAATCAATCAGCAAACGGAACTAAACCGGCAGCAGGTAGCCCTGCAGCATGCGATCCTCACTACCCAGGCCGCCCTAGCCGAACTGGACAAAACCCTGGCCGGGGAAAAAGCCAATCGAGATCGCAAAGAACACCAGCTACGCGACCAGCGCAACCAGCAGCAGCAGCTAGAGTGGCAGCAGCAAAAACTCAGTGAAACCCAGCAGCAGCGTTTGCAGCAGCTGAATGACCTACAGATCACCATCGCCGCCCAGCAGGCCGAACTACCCGCACCGCTACCCGACATCCCAGCCGATCTTGACCTAGACACGCTCCAAAAACAGCTCAAGTCTCTGCAGCGCCGCCTTGAGGCCATGGAACCGGTCAACATGCTAGCCCTCGAAGAGTATGAGCGCACCCAGGAACGTCTCCAGGAACTCACCCATAAGCTCACCACCCTGGCGGAGGAACGTACAGAGCTGCTGTTGCGGATTGAAAACTTTACTACCCTGCGTCGCCATGCCTTTCAAGAGGCCTTTGATGCCGTCAATATTAACTTCCAGGCTATTTTCGCAGAACTATCCGATGGCGACGGCTATCTGCAGCTTGACGACCCCCAGGATCCTTTTAGCGGCGGCCTCAACCTGGTGGCTCACCCCAAAGGCAAACCCGTCCGACGTTTAGCATCCATGTCCGGTGGAGAAAAATCCCTAACCGCCCTCAGCTTTATCTTTGCCCTACAGCGCTATCGTCCGTCCCCTTTCTATGCATTTGACGAAGTGGACATGTTTCTAGACGGGGCCAATGTGGAACGACTCTCTAAAATGATTCGCCATCAGGCCCAACAGGCCCAGTTTATTGTCGTCAGCCTGCGTCGGCCCATGATCGAATCGGCTGAGCGCACCATTGGTGTCACCCAGGCCAGGGGAGCCTACACCCAGGTGCTGGGGATTAATCTGCAGCGTGCTAGCGCCGGAGGATAAGGACCTTACCCAAGCGTACGGTTTCACACACTGTAAAAAAACCGAAGTATAGGGTGTAATGTGATGAAGCGCGTTTCTTTCGGTTAAGAAACATGCTGTCTCATTAAGCAGACCTTGCAGACCTCCACCCTAGACCCCAGCGATGAGTTTTGAACAAAGTCGGCTGCGCTCCGACATGATCGGCACCCAAGTGATTACGCGCTCTACAGGCCGTCGCCTAGGAGTTGTCAGTCAAATTTGGGTCGATATAGACCGATGTGAAGTCGTCGCCCTGGGGCTGCGAGACAACGTTCTATCCAAGGTCGTCTCCGGACCTGAGCAAATCATGTTACTGAGCAGCATTCGCAAAATCGGGGATGTGATTTTGGTAGATGATGACACGGTGATTGAAGATGACATCAGCGTTGCTACCTACAGTAACCTGGTCAAAAGTGAGGTTATCACCGAGTCAGGTGAGGGGCTGGGTCGGGTGCGCGGATTTAAATTTGACGTGGTTAGCGGCCAGCTGCAGTCCATTGTGATTGCCTCCATGGGGCTGCCCCAAATCCCAGACCAGGTGATTAGTTCCTACGAGCTACCCGTCGAAGAAATTGTCAGTACGGGGCCGGATCGCATCATTGTCTTTGAAGGCTCAGAAGAAAAGCTTAAGCAAATTAGCGTTGGCCTATTGGAACGCCTGGGCCTAGGAACCGCTCCCTGGGAGCGGGAAGATGACGGCTACATCATGCCCACATCCGCCAGTAATCAGCTGCCCTCAGGCATCAAAGCACCGGCCCCCGAGGCCCGACGAGAAACCGCCCCCCCGCAGCGGCTTGAACTTGAGCAACCGTCCCGCCCGCCCATGGAACAGGTTGGCCCCCAGGAGGAAGCCTACCAAGCCAAGCCTTTAAACATCCCGCAAAAGAAAAAAGTCATCGAGTACGAAGAAGAAGACTTTTAGATTTCTAAGAGCACAGGTATTGCCATTCTTTCACAATCCGATATACGGTATGCGTGGCATTGTGCCCTAGGTTGCTCAATCGTTTTGCGCTCATGGTAGCTACATCCGTGCCCGTTGTCCCCGCTCCTCCCAACAAGCTATTTGTCATGGGTTTACCGGTACACCAGAGTACCGACTACGTAGGCTGGCTACTAGCCACTATGCGGGCTGGGGTCGGGGGGCATGTGGTCACCCTAAACGCGGAGATGTGCGTTCAAGCTGAAACCAGCCTCGAACTCAATCGAATTATTCAGAACGCTACGCTGGTAATTCCTGATGGAGCGGGTGTTCAGCTTTATTTTCAGTGGGTCCAGCGGCGACGGCTGAGACGTTATCCCGGTATTGAGTTTGCAGTGGATGTTCTACAGCAGCTCGGACCCAACGAACCTGTGGTGTTTTATGGGGGCGCTCCCGGTTTAGCGACAGCAGCAGCCCAACGCTGGCAGCAGCAGTTTCCAAACTTGAGGGTTGCGATCGCACAGCATGGCTACCTATCCGATGCCGAGCAGCCAGATTTTCAGACCCGGCTCCAGGCACTACAACCCAGCATTATTTTTGTGGGGTTAGGCGTGCCCCGCCAGGAGCTATGGATTGCAGCCAATCGGCAGCTCTGCCCCAACGCCATTTGGATCGGCGTCGGCGGTAGTTTTGATATATGGGCTGGAAAAAAGAAGCGTGCTCCCCGCTGGATGTGCAACAACAGCCTGGAATGGCTCTACCGTCTATACCAGGAACCCTGGCGCTGGCGGCGGATGTTGGCTCTGCCCAAATTTGTACTGCGCTCCATCGGCTATGACCTGGGTTGGAAGCACCCTAACTAAGACCAGAGTGACCAAATCATTGTCTGCAGTGTCCTCAGTACTTCCATGGCTGCAGGTTGGAAACTTTTATAAAAGTTTGGTCAAGTTCTGGACATTTTCCCCATTCCCTATATTCTTATACAGAGATAAAGATCGGCTCAGCACTTTTTAGTAAAGCTCTGCGATCGTTCAAAACACCTGCTAAGCCTGATGACATCAACCGTGACTCCGCCCAAAACTCGTTCCACTCGCCGCCGTCAAGATACCCAGAGCAGGGTGAATACGCGGGGTCAGATAGGGGCGACGGCTCCCAAAAAAGACCAAGCCAAAAATCAGTCTGGGTTAAAGCCCCCCTTGGTCACCCTCGCGGGGGTAAACAAAACCTACGATAACGGTAGTCAGGCACTACGCAATATCAACTTGCAGGTCAATACCGGCGACTTTCTCTTTGTCACCGGGCCGTCTGGCGCTGGCAAGTCCACCCTGCTCAAGCTGCTCTACGGTCAAGAACGCGCCACATCGGGCGATATTCTAGTCAATGAGCAAAGCCTGGCAAAGCTGCGGGGCAATCGGCTAGCCCTCCTGCGGCGGCGGATTGGGATTGTATTTCAAGATTACAAACTAATCCCCCGGCGTACCGTCGCTGAGAATGTATCCTTTGTCCTGTGGGCCCAGGGATACACCCGTCGGGAAATCAATCGCCGCTTGCGCCCCACCCTACGTATGGTGGGTCTACAGCATAAGTCTAACTGCTTTCCCGATCAGCTCTCAGGCGGTGAGCAACAGCGGGTCAGCATTGCCCGAGCCGTTGTCGCAACGCCACCGCTACTCTTGGCCGATGAACCCACTGGCAACTTAGATGGTGACAACTCCCGCCAGGTAATTAAGATTTTGGAAAAGCTCAACTCCATTGGGATTACCGTCATCGTCACTACCCACGATGAACAGCTGGTACGCTCATCCAACCACCCTGTTGTACAAATCCAAGACGGCCGTTTGACCTATGTCAGACACTAAACCGCTCTGAAATTGGGATGGTTTCTGACCACCGTTGCCTCAAAATGACAGGCCCACGCAATCCACGCGCTATCGATGTCGGGTAGCTCCTGGGGCAATGCCCGCTTAATTAAAAGCGCAATATATTTGCGATCGCAGCAAACAATAGCAATATTGCCAGTCTTGGTACGGATAACAGCATGCTCTAGGACAGGCAGCTCCATCGTGGATGCGATCAGCTGTTGCAAACCTAACAGTTGAAAAGCCGACTGTATCCATTCAGTATCGGTGTGATGGGTTGTAATGAAATAGTCACAGGGTAGGCCCATCGGATCAAATACGGCTAGCCCTAAGATCTGCTCAATATTTGGCAAACCAACAGATTGTAATGGCTGTGGATTTGTGATGGACACCAGAATGCAAGAGTTTTAACGGGCGGCTAGATTAGCGGCTTTAAGCTTCCACACCAAGCTAGAAACTATGTTTGTAAAGACATGGGCGATCACTGGGACTAGTAAATTTTGGCTAATGATGGCGCTATAGCCCAAGAAACCACCGACACAGGTAGCCCATAGCATGTAGGGCCACTGCCGTAAGTCACTCATGTGTAGCAGGCCAAAACACAAACTAGACAGCCCCAATGCTAGCCAGCTGCCCCCCAGTGCCGGCAGCATTACCCCCCGAAAAAGCAGTTCTTCACTGATACCAGGTAACAGCCCTAGCCATAGTACATCCGGTAACACCAGCGGGCTGAGAATATAACCCAGGTAAACTTCGGCACTGCGGCGATATCTGGGCCACATGCGATAAAGAACACCGCTCGCGATGGTAACCCCAGTACCAAACAGCAATCCCACACCAACCGAAGCTAGCCCCAGCTGACTCGGCAGCTGCTCGACGGTACCAAAAAGCAGCCACAGACGAGCTAATAGAAACAGGACTAGAGCCGTTGCTGCGATCGCAACCAGCACCTGGATGCGCGTCAGGGACTCCATACTAGGGCTGGGTGGGGCTGGCTGGTTCAAAAAACAAAACGGCATCACTATGCCGAGCTACATAGGCGCTATTATTTTACGCTTTTCCCAGGTCATTCATCCCATCGATCCGACGGCTTTTTTCGCAACATATAGCAAAACTATCTTATCTATTTCAAGTTGATAGATTTTGGTTGTTCAGATTTTTTGTCGCCCTCATCTATGGCAAAAAGCAACATATCAAAAAGAACTTATTTGTTTTACCAAAGGCTAGTCGTTTCAATAATATTTAAATCAAACTATCAAACTAAATTTATAGAACAGAGAAGCAAAGCTGTTAACTTATCAAGATCAGATCGAGCAAAGCTCCCGTTATACAAAAGCCAAAGACGATTGAAATCAGCAGCTTAGTAATAAGTTATTTCATCAACCAAGCGGCTTGAGTGTTACTTCGTAAGGGGAAAAGGGCTTTATTAAGTAACATGAAGTAAAGTAACACGGCAACTAACAGTTTCAAAAATTTATCAGCTACCTAAGGGTTATCTTGTTTACTTTTTTACTACGCTAATATACGGAGAGCTGGAACATGCAAACGTCCTTTAATTTATCTGCCCAAAACAAAACCGTTAACATTTATGAATGTGAGGTTCATCTAAAATTTCGGATTATTGAGGACAAGGGTGCCATTGACGAGCGAGACCAAAGCGCATTGATAGAGTCTTTGATAGATGCCTACACCTACGGCGACGATGAGTATCTAGAATCTCTTGAATCTCAAATCAACATCCATGAAATCTCATCCTTAGACGCATCTCCATCTATGCGCCGTCAGCTCATCCGCCTCCAAAATCTTCGCAAACTCGCCTAGTAATACCGACAAACATCAACATCTTTTGGGGACATGAAATAAAGAGTATCCAAAAAACTGACGTTTAAGGTTTGACATTAATTCCCTCGAATTTGTATATTTATAAAGGCCAACGCAACGACAGCAAAGGCAGTCATGCCCCCATCGTCTAGAGGCCTAGGACACCTCCCTTTCACGGAGGCGACGGGGATTCGAATTCCCCTGGGGGTATTAACCTATAAACCGCGCCACGAGCTGTATTGCCCGTGGCGCGGTTGCTTTATGG
>JBCDJC010000242.1:0-7386 GCA_038748225.1 Cyanobacteria bacterium P01_H01_bin.26
ACCGTGCCTGCTGAGTAGTCAGCGTTTGTCATAAATTCCCTCTTGACTCACAGTTCAAAGCAGCTTACTCTTTTCAATCAAGGCTGCGATTCCCTTCGTAGTCCGTACATACAGAGCTCATACTGACTTGGCGCTGGAGGCAGGTGGTAACGACACCAACCCCCAGCTAACCCCCAGAAAGAACAGGGCAATCTGGCGGCTAGGCTGATTATGCCTTAGCCACCCCGGTTTGCACCAGCACCTATGGGGCGGCTAAGGCATTATGGGTTCTGCTTTCCTTACAACCCCATCGTTTGGAGAACAGAACCATGTTTCAAGATCAGACCCAGGGCGCAGGCGCGTCCAATGTTCCACCTGCCAACAACGTCCTCCCCGACTACGACTTTGAGACCGTCAACCACACGCTGATTGGCACCCTCACCGCCGTTCGTAATACTATTAAGCTGCTCCACAAGCTCAACTACGCTGAGCCCAACGACTGGAGCAAGCCTCTACCCACCGGTCGACCCAACGAGGTCATGGCCATCCTCACCAGACGAGTCAGGGTCGCCTAGCCGCTAGCGAGGCTTCTGGCATTTTCCCAGAAACCTCGCCCGGAAAGACTTTTATCACTCCTGACCTATTGGCTCCCTACCCCAAATTCTAGAGAAATCTGAGTTAAAACTCCCAGAATTTGAGGCAGGGAGGCTATCCCTACCTTAGCCACATCCATCCTGGCGCATCTGCCCTTTTTAATACTCAAGACATTCACTAAGGGATTTGCCAAAAGATAAAATCCCCGAAGTGGAGTGGGGAAGGGGTAAAGGGAAAGGGGGAAGGAGCTATTGGCGGGTATCTTACTTGCTAGCAAGTCCCTAACAACCCCCCAGCAAATGCCACAAGACTCGCAACCAACTAAAAGTACCCCTGCCCCTGCCCCCTGTTTTCCCCTTCCCTACCCATAACCCTAGCAAGCCTCTAACTCAAAAGAATATGACCGCTTGCGTCGGAACAATCTGCCTGCGTCAGTTATCGACAGATTTTGATGATTTGAGCTGTGTCAATAGGCTATATGACTGACTTTTTGCGAAATTAATGGATAAGAGGCGCTTGTGTACATATTGGGAATTTGTCATGCTTAACCTCTGACAATTTAAAATGACTAAGGCGGCAGGATTATTTAATGGACAACAACATCAAAGAATGCATTAATACTGCGCTCTCAATTGATGGCACCGTAGGAGTGGCAATTGGCGATTGGAGCACCGGATTTTCCCTGGGGCAGGGGAGTTTGGATGCATCCTTATTCTCAAATCAAAAGTTGGAACAGGCGATTGCGCTAAACTCTGAGGTAATCAAGGCTAAAAATAGAACTCGCCAAGAGCTTGGAATTGCATCACCTATTGAGGATATTTTGATCACGTTGCAACATCAGTATCATCTGATTCGTCTCTGCGACAGGATTGAAGGCGTTTTCTTTTATTTGGTGATGAATCGTGACAAGGCAAATTTGGGATTAGCCCGTATTAAGCTGCGCCAGATTGAGCAAAATCTGCACATCTAGCTATTTTTTATGGCGGTTTGCCATCAGGTGTATAAATTAAGGCTGCATTCTTCCCAGGTGCTCGTTACCATTTAAGGGGGAAGAAAGGGCTCAGGTCTCAACGATAGGTGGTTTTGTTTCAAAGTTAAAATGTACGGTGGTCCCAAGCTGGTTCAGCCTACCCAGGCTGAAACCGACAGTGAGTTAATAAAGTTATGGCTGATTCGCTACATGCCAACCCTGGGGGTGATTTCTGCCCCGGTCAGAAGGCATGTTAAGCAGCGTCTTGAGTTGGCTATTTCTGATGATGCTCGTCGGATAACTCAACAAAAAATTCTGAGGAGCCTACCCGCTGCCTGCGCCCGCGCCACCACAGAAGCTCAGCAGTTTTTATCAGTGTCTGGCGTTGCCTACGATATTTGGGAGGTGCGGGATCTCACCATCCAGATACATAAGATTTACGAGACTCTGCTGTCTTGCTACGCCGAGTCCTTTGTGTTTGCACCGATGTTAGATTGTTTGGAAACAATCGGCTCAGAACAGGGCCAGATGGATGCGGCTACTCGGATTTTGCCTGGTTTTAATCAGCTGATATGGAAGCTTGAGCCGCTCTTGAGAGAACTCAAGATGTTGTACAGGTTTTCTTCCAATCGTCAGATGATTGGATTTATGACAACCCAGCTGCATTTTACCCAGCGGCATATTATCAAACGGTTTGACCCCTATGAGCGCCTCTGGCTAACGTCTTACTTTCAAATGGTAGAAGAGCTTATTTGTATGCCCTGGAGACGTATTTGTACATCTGCGTTGCTAAAGACATCTAAGCTGGGCTCGATTGCATTGGCGAAGAAGATGTTACCGAGAACCCACGCGATCGCAGAAAGCATCTATCGAAGAGCGCTGTGTGACTATCCACACCATGTGAGTCGTCAGGGACGTATTCAAAGTGAGGCTGTCAGAATCTCTAGTATTCGAGATATCAACATGTTTCAAGCGTATCTGTGGCTATGTCTGTTGGAAAATAGTCTGTCGGTGATTGAAAACGAGCTGCTGCCGCTGTGTTTGATCGTATTTCCATCCACCAATGTGCAGTGGCAGCTGGTTAACCAGGTTATTGAAAACCTGATGGTGACTATTCGAGCACAGCTGAGCGCTTCTGAAAAAGAGCTGTTTACTCAATATGCTCAGCCGATCCAACAGCTCTTTGTAGATGCAAATCTTGACTATTCCAGGGCGCTGGTTTCTGCTTAGGGAGCTGCTAAAAAATAAAATCCTCGGGGTAGAGTGGGGAAGGGTTAAGGGGAAAGGGAAAGGAGCTATTGGCAAGTCCCTTAGGACATTTTTGCAGCTACCAGTTATCCATGCTCCTAAACTCTATGACTGGTAGGGGCAATTCGTTCACAAGAGGATTTTCTCTGCTCAGGCAACCGTCAAAGTGGCTAAAGGTTATCCCCAGTTCCCCCTTTTAGGCAGTAGCTCCATTGTCCCTATTAGTCATACTGGGTTTCCCCAAGTTTGGGGGATACTTGATTCAAAGCCCCCGAAATCGGGGGTTGGGGGCCTAGATAACGTTTAGCCACTTTGACAATTGCTTGCCCTTAGAATTTCTTTGGTAAACGAAATTCACCCTACCAAGTTTGAGGGGGATAAAATTCAAAGCCCCCAAACTTGAGAGTTTGGGGGCCTCGATAACTGGTAGTTTCTTTGCCAGAAATGTCCTTATTTCAAGCAGGAACCTAGTCTTACTCGCTAGTCTAGGCCCAGTTCTCGCTTAAGAACTTCAATCGACTTTTCGCCGATGTAGTTTTCGCAGCAGAATACTTTGGGGGGCCGGATAATGTCTTCGCGGGCGGCCTGCAGGGCGTCTTTGATAGCCGGGAAACTGGCCTTGTCAAGGGCGGCAATGGTTTGGGCACTGCGGACAACGGCGGATAGCTTTTGTTCGTCTTCGGTTTGGGCGGTCATGACTAGAATCTCGTCACCGCGCAGGCTGTAGGCCAAGACCTCAGCCGCCCGGAGAATACCGGAGCTAAGGCTAACCAGTCCCAGACAGGTATCCTTGGGTAGCTCTTTGAGCTGTCCGAGTTCCTGGGCATAGTCATAGATGTCGATGGGAATGACCCGTACGGATTTGGGGGCGGCGATGGCTTCGGCTTCGTTGATAAAGTAGCGGCTGGTGACAACGGTGCCCGATCGGGTTTGGGAGAGTACGTCTTCGAGTTCTTCTAGGGGCACTAGCTGCACCGGAATACGCAGGGCCTGTTCTAGCTCTCGCACCATCAGCTCCCCGGCCCCGATATCCTGCCGAGGCGTAGTGACTAGGACGCGGGCACTGCAGCGTAAACGCCAATCAATTTCACCGAGGAATAATTCGCGGGCCTGGTGGAGCGAGCAGCCCTGGCGCAGCAGTTCATCTAGGCTGCTTTCTACAAGCTCTTGGGCTTTGGGAAACTGGGCCAGCAGGGGCGAGCGGGGCTTATCGATTTCGGCGCTGCCCTGGGTGCGGACGTAGATGCCGGAACCGGGCTGGGCTTCGACTACACCGGCATCTTCTAGCTGGCGGTATACCTTGCTGATGGTGTTGCGATGCAGACCTGTTTGCATCGCCAGCTGACGGGTGCTGGGCAGGCGATATCCGGGCGGATACTGGCGGGATGCGATCGCAAACCAAATCTGATCGTAGAGCTGGGTAGAGGCTGGGATTTCGCTGTCGGTTTGAATGTGAAATTGCACCATGGATCGCGTTTCAATTGCCGTCTATCGGAGATTATCTGCGGTTAGCTGTCAGGGATAGCCTAAATCACAACCAGGCTGCCTATCATCTACATAGAGCGTACTCGTGAAACCGGATTTTGAGATGTGACAATAGTCATTTGATTGGCATAGGATACAAAAGTTTAAATAGCGGTACCCGGCGAGAAGTATGCCCATCAGAGCCGCTCATCAGAGCAAAAAACGTCCCTAGACACGGCAAAATAAAAGCGGCGATCCCATAGCGAGGCCATGACCCCTCCACAAATTGAGACCAAAACCGTCGAAGTGACCAGCAGCGGCCTGCCAGTCTATGTCGCCATGCCCATGGGTAACGACCCCCGGAGGGCCATTATTGTTCTCCAAGAGATTTTTGGGGTCAATGGCCACATCCGCGATGTTACCGAGCGCCTGGCGCGAGAGGGGTATGTGGCCCTGGCCCCGGCCCTGTATCACCGGCAGGCCCCCGGATTTGAAACGGGCTACACGCCGGAGGATGTTCAAGTAGGCCGTCAATATAAGGTGCAAACCCGCGCCGACGAGCTGCTGGGGGATATCCAAGCGACCATCGACTATGCTCGCACGCTACCCCAGGTCCGGCCTGGCGGTGTGGGCTGTATTGGCTTTTGCTTTGGTGGCTATGTGGCCTATCTGGCCGCTACCCTCCAGGATACGGTTGCGATCGCATCCTTTTACGGTGCTGGTATCCCGGATACGGCCTTTGGTCCAGGGCCGGTGGCCCTGGCACGTACTCCCCAAATCACCGGCACCCTCCACTGTTTTTTTGGTCGTGAGGACGCCTCGATTCCAGCCGCCTCCGTGGGGCAAATCCGCTCGGCGCTACAGCAGGCCCACGTCGACCATCAGATTTTTGAATACGACGGTGCGGGCCACGGATTTTTCTGCGACCGTCGCGGCAGCTACAATCCCGATGCCGCCGCCGATGCCTGGGAAAAGGTCAAACAGCTATTTGCTGAGCACCTGGGATAGGACACTTCGACCAGGCCGTGTTGGGCCGCCCATCATTTTTTCGCTCTTAAAACTTAAGATTCCGTCGAGCAAAAATTGACTTACACTTGGAAAACTGACTTTTTATAGGAGCCTGTCCGAACAGGCCATAGACCGTTGACTTTTTCTGCTGACGATTTTCTCAAAGCCCTGGATCAACACGACTTTAACTTCCAAAAGGGAGCGGTTGTGACGGGCAAAGTGGACAGCCACATCGACGATGGTGCCTATGTGGATATTGGTGGCAA
This sequence comes from Cyanobacteria bacterium P01_H01_bin.26, assembly GCA_038748225.1. Lineage (GTDB taxonomy): Bacteria > Cyanobacteriota > Cyanobacteriia > Phormidesmidales > Phormidesmidaceae > Leptothoe. The sequence goes on from JBCDJC010000242.1 coordinate 5,530, forward strand.
AGCGGCGGCCTTTTTACCCCTAAACGAAGCTTCGGTGACCTCCGGCGTCACCCTGGATGAAGCGGTGCCGCTGGGCAGCGAGCGACAGTTTTTAATTGTGCGCGACCAGGATGCCAACGGCCAGGTAATCCTGTCTATTCGTAAGCTAGAGATCAAGGAAGTCTGGGCGCAGCTAGAGCAGCGTGAAGCCAACAAGGATATTCTCGATGTCACGGTTACGGGCACCAACAAAGGCGGTGTAATCGCCGATGTGGAAGGACTACGTGGCTTTGTCCCCCGCTCCCATCTGGTCAACCCGCCCGAGGACATGGCGGAACTGGTGGGTAAAACAATTTCTGTTGCCTTTTTAGAGGTAAGCGAGGAGAACAACAAGCTGGTGTTGTCCAATCGGATTGCCGCCCGTACCAGCGTTATGGGGCAGCTCAACCCCGGTCAGCTGATCGATGGCAAGGTGGGTTCCATCAAGCCGTTTGGGGTGTTTGTGGATTTTGACGGGGCCCGTGGTTTGCTGCATGTCAAGCAAATCAGTAAGAGCTTTGTTCCCTCCATTGGCAATATCTTTCAAATAGGGCAGGACGTAAAGGCCGTTGTCCTTAACCTGGATGAAGAGAGAGGTCGCATTAGCCTATCTACTAAGGTGCTTGAAAAGTACCCCGGTGAGATTCTTAAAGAGCCCGAAAAACTGATGGCTGAGGCTCCAGAGCGGGCCGCCGATCCTGGAAAACTACTCGCGGAGCAAGAGGGCTAATGGGTAGCGTATGGGAACTTGATTTTTACTCGCGCCCCATCTTAGACGACAATCAGAAAAAGCTCTGGGAAGTTTTGATCTGTGATGGTGCCCAGTCGGTAACCGATAGGTCAAGCCTTCGCTACAGCAAGTTTTTGACCAATAAGCAGATTAACTCCATCGAGCTCAAACAGGCGCTGGATGAAGCGGTTGATAAAGCGGGTGAATCCCCCACGCGGATTCGCTTCTTTCGCTACCAGATGCAGAACATGATCAAGCGAGCCTGCAACGATCTGGGGGTGCCCGCTCGTCCTAGCCGTCGCGCCCTCACGCTGCAGTCCTGGTTAGACGAACGCCGGGAAACGTTTTACCCACAGCAGCCCGGCTATCAGGGGGGTAAATCAGCCTCGACGGTGCAGCCGGTGGAGGCGGCTCGCCCGCTGCCAGATGCTCTGCTCGGCCAGCGCTGGGCCATGGTTAGTCTGCCCGCCGAGGCGCTGACCGAAATGCCCGAATGGGACATTGGCTTTGGTGAGGCGTTTCCCCTAGAATTGGCGGGTCTAGCACCGGATACCCCGGTACCGGGCATCCTGATTTTTTCTGAGCGGGCTCTGCCCCTGGCGGGTTGGATGTCGGGTTTAGAAATGGCGTATTTGGATGTGCAGCTCGGTCAAATCTCACAGCTGCTGTTGGAAACGGGCAGTAATGACACGTGGATCATGGCCGGACTCAATCAGCCGGAGCTAAAGCAAGAAGCCGAGAAGTTTATGACAGCCAAGGCCCAGGCCAACCAGGTGCACTTTGTTGCGGTGCAAGATAACCCCGATTCAGAATCCTTTGCCGGATTTTGGCTCATGCAAAAACGCACGTTTGGCTAGGAAATCTATGCTAACCCCAAGGCGGTGGTGGGAAATTGTGCTGATGTATGCCCTGCTGGCGGGAATTGCGATCGCAATGCTGCTGCCCCTCTTTTGGCTAATCAGCACCGCCTTCAAATCAGGTGCTGAAAATATCTTTGAATTTCCGCCTCGGTTTTTACCCCAGCAGCCCACCTTTGGTAATTTTGTCACCGTGTGGCAAACCAATCCCTTTGGGCGCTATTTTTTTAACAGTACCCTGATCGCCACCGC
>JBCDJC010000243.1:0-7384 GCA_038748225.1 Cyanobacteria bacterium P01_H01_bin.26
GAAGCGTTGCTGTGCCAGCATCCCCAGATTGACCAGGCTGTAGTGCTGCCAAATAAAGCCCACGGGCGTGAAGTTTTGGTAGCTTATGTGGTGGTCACGGCAAGCGCCGATCGCGAGCTGGCCGCTCCCGCCCAGTCACTGATTGCTGATCTACGACACTACGCCGCTCAATCTTTACCCGCCTACATGGTGCCCACTCAGTTTGTGGAATTGGAGCATTTGCCCCTAACGAACAATGGCAAGGTTGACCGTACGGTACTGCCCGAACCGGAGATAATTGAAAGTATTCAAACACAGGCTTTACCTCAAACAGAAAAAGAAGAGATTTTATTAGCTATTTGGCAACAGATTTTAGGCAATAAGTCCATTGGCATCCAAGACAATTTTTTTGAACTAGGGGGAGATTCAATCTCAGCGATGCAGATTGTATCTAAGGCCCAGCAGCAGGGACTATCGCTGACTCCAACCCAGCTATTTGAGCATCAGACCATTGCCACCCAGGCTGCTGTTGCGACTCAAAGTACGACTTCACTATCTTCAGAACCTGCGGTGGGTGAAGCACTTTTGGCACCAATCCAATGGGACTTCTTTAGGCAAGAACTACCGACGCCTCACCACTACAATCAGTCCATTATGGTGGTGGTTCACCCCAAGGTCGCTGTTGAACACTTACAAACTGCGTTACAGCTGCTGGCCGAGCACCACGATGCGCTGCGACTGAGGTTTAGAAAAGAGTCGGCTCAGTCGCCATGGCAGCAGTACTATGGGCCTGCTGTGGAAGTGCCATTAGATGTTATTGAGATAATGGACAGATCTCATTTAAACGAGACTGTTTCTAAGCTTCAGGGTAGCCTTAACATCACCACAGGCCCCATATTTAGAGCGGCACTGCTGCACTTGCAAGCAGGCGGCAGTCGATTATTTCTAGTGGCCCATCATCTGATTGTTGATGGGATGTCCTGGCGTATTCTTTTGACAGATTTACTCACGGCTTACTCCCAGCTAGAAGCACAGCAGAAACCCACCTTGCCGCAGAAAACTACGGCCTTTTGGCACTGGTCTCGCCATCTTCAAGCACAGTCATTTAAATCCGAATTTGCATATTGGTCAGGGGTTTGTGAGCCGATCTCGCCTCTACCTGTGGATAAGCTTAACGGCTGTAATACCGTTGCGCAGCAGAGAGAAATTTCTAGGAGTTTAGATGCGCACGAGACAACGTTGCTAAAATCACTTAAGCACCCTATTGACATACTCCTAATCACAGCCCTAGCCCAAACCTTAGGCCATTGGAGTCGTAACAAGATCCTGGTTCTTGATATGGAAGATCACGGTCGCCACAGCTGGAGTGAGGGTATTGACCTGTCGCGCACCGTTGGCTGGTTTACTGCTCTTTTTCCCATCAGGCTATCGCTGCCACAGGGATCTTTAGATGAGCAAATTAGCCATGTGCAAGACACCATCGCCCAGCTCCCTAACCATGGTATTGGCTACGGAGCACTGCGGGCAGGCTCAGCCCCGGAACCCACATTAAACTCTCCTGCCCAGATTAGTTTTAACTACCTTGGCCGATTGACTATTGATGATGCTCAGGGCTTGATTCAGGGCTTAGCACCTGAGTCAGTAACGGCCATGCACCATCCGGATACACCGTGCCGTTATTCCATGGAGATGGTGGCATTTGTTCAGCCAAATAATGCGAGAGAAGAGGAGCTAAAATTCTCCTGGCGCTATGGCCAGCAATGCTACCACAGCAGCACCTTAGAACAGCTTTTCCAACGATACTTAGCTAATCTCAGGTCGCTGATTGCCCACTGTCATAGCAGTGGCGATTCTCGCCAGCCGGCAGTACCTAGCTTTACGGCAGCCCGTGTGGACTCGCAACAGCTGAGCCAGCTAATGAATAAGCTGGCTGCAAAGGAGAGGAGATAGCCATGGATGTTGTGGATATTTACGAACTCTCTCCCACCCAGCAGGGCATGCTGTTCCATACGGTGTATGCCCCTGAAACTGGCATGTATTTTGAGCAGCGTCACTGCTTATTGCAGGGAGAGTTAGATAGAAAAGCTTTTAAACAGGCATGGCAGCAGGTGGTCAACCGCCACAGCGTATTGCGTACAGAATTTCACTGGCAAGACACGGATAAACCCCTCCAGGTGGTTTATGACACAGTTGAGCTGCCCTGGTTAGAAGCAGATTGGCAAGATTTTACGGCTGTACAACAAGCGGAAAAACTAGAAACGTTTTTAACCCGAGAGCGCGTCAAGGGGTTTCAATTGGATCAAGCACCGTTGATGCGCTGTGCTTTGTTTACCTTGGGAGAGCGACAGCACCGATTTGTCTGGAGCTATCATCATCTGCTGATGGACGGATGGTGCAATGGTGTGTTGATCAAGGAAGTGTTGACCCTCTATCAGGGGCAGGTCAGCCCGTCACAGTTACCGACACCAAAACCATATCGCACGTACATTGAGTGGCTACAGCAGCAGGACCAGAACCAGGCTCAAGCCTATTGGCAACAAACACTGCAGGGGGTTAGCGCCCCTACCCCCCTAGGTATTTCCCGCCAGCACCAACACAGCCATAGTATTCAGGATGAAGCCGCCCACGGAGAACAGCAGGCTTGGCTATCAGCGGCGCTTTCAACCGACCTGCAAACATTTGCTCAGCAGGCTCGCCTGACTTTGAATACTTTATTTCAGGGGGCTTGGGCTGTATTGCTCAGTCGCTACAGTGGGCATACCGATGTGGTCTTTGGCATTACGGTGGCCGGGCGTCCGCCGCAGATGTCGGGGGTGGAGTCGATGGTGGGGCTGTTTATTAATACGGTACCGTTGCGATCTCACCTTCCCAACGACACCATCCTCTTACCCTGGCTGCAGCAGCTACAAAAGGACCAGCGAGATCGCGAAACCTATGGGTACAGCGCCCTCACCGACCTGCAAACTTGGAGCGATGTACCCAGGGGCACCCCACTGTTCGAGAGTCTGTTGGTCTTTGAGAATTATCCCGTCTCCATTGAAACCGCCACCCAGGGCATGGCAGGGCTTTCACTTCAAGATGGTCAGGGCTATGAGCGCACTAACTATCCCCTGACGCTAGTCGTAATTCCAGGAGATACGATTCAACTGAGTCTGCGCTATAACAGCGGCTACATTTCTGAAGCAGCAGCCCAAAGGCTGTTAGGTCATCTGGAAGTTATTCTCGGAAGTTTTGTCGTCAATCCTCAACAGTCCCTAGATGGTGTGCCACTGCTAAAAGCAAGGGAGCAACAGCGGCTCAATCAGCTAGCCCAGGGCCAGACGATGGATATCTCTCCCCAGTGTATTCACCGTCAGTTCGAAATTCAGGCTAACCAAACACCGAAGGCAACAGCGGTAACATTTATCCCTGGTAACACCAACGACACATCAGCCGATGGCATAACAGCAGAATCCCTCAGCTATCAGCAACTAAATGAGCGTGCCAATCAGTTGGCCCATTATCTAATACGCCAGGGGATAGGTCAGGATGCCAGGGTTGGTATTTGCTTGCACCGTTCTCTGGACATGGTGATAGGTTTGCTGGGCATTCTTAAGACCGGTGGCACCTATGTGCCTTTAGACCCTGACTATCCGTTCGAACGACTCAGCCATATTGTTGCTGATGCTCAGATTGATTTATTACTCACCAGCCGTGAGACAGCTTTAGAGCTAAAAAAGACAGTTCTATCGCTGGACTTAGATACTCAAGCCGAACGCATCGCACAGCAGTCTACTCAAGCCCCATCTGTCTGGAGTAGCTTAAATGAAACGGCCTACATTCTGTACACCAGCGGCAGCACAGGCAAACCCAAAGGCGTACCGGTACTACACCGTAGCCTGACCAACTTTTTAGGGTCAATGGCCACATCCCCTGGCATTGCCCCCACCGATAAGCTGTTGGCCGTCACCACCCTGGCCTTTGATATCGCCGCTTTAGAGATCTTTTTACCCCTGGTAGTCGGAGCAGAAGTGGTGCTTACGGCCCGTGGGATTGTACAAGATGGGCATCACCTAAAAAGTGTGTTAGACAGCCATAGTATTACCATGATGCAGGCTACACCAGCCACCTGGCGACTGCTGACCGACAGTGCCTGGCCAGGCTCCCCTAGCTTAAAGATTTTATGTGGAGGAGAAGCGTTAGATCTGGCATTGGCTCAGAAGCTGTTGCCTCGGTGTTGTGAACTGTGGAATTTATATGGCCCTACAGAAACCACAATTTGGTCGGGGGCATTACAGGTTACAGAAGCATACCTGACAACGGGTAACGTGCCCGTAGGTAAACCCATTGCCAACACCCAGTTTTATCTGATCGACCAGCAGCAAAGGCTGGTGCCCATGGGGGTGCCAGGAGAGCTCCATATTGGCGGCAGCGGTCTGAGTCCTGGCTATTGGCACCAGCCAGACTTGACGGCGGAGAAATTTATCTCGGTACCAGAGAGTCTGCTCAGTAGGGTCAGCAGTCCCTGCCTGTATAAAACAGGTGATTTAGTTTGTTACCGTGAAGACGGCACCCTGGATTACCTGGGTCGTATGGACAATCAAGTCAAACTGCGGGGCTTTCGAATTGAGCCAGGGGATATCGAAGCAGTTCTCGAGCAGCATGCCCAGATCGCCCAGGCCGTTGTAATTGTAAGAGAGCAGCAGCTAGCAGCTTATCTAGTGCCCAATGACAACAAAACCGTAACGTCCTCCGATCAGCTTATTTACGATTTGCGGCAGTGGCTCAGTCAGCAGCTGCCAGCCTACATGGTGCCTACGGCCTATGGACTGTTAGCATCTTTGCCGCTCACCCCCAATGGCAAAATTGATCGCAAAGCGCTGCCAGCCCCGAGCTCTATGGGTCAAGGTAAAACTCATCCCAGCACCCCCAGGGAACAGCTAATCGCTGGGATTTGGGCCAAGATTTTAGACATAAATGAAATCTTTTTAGAGGATCACTTTTTTGACCTGGGGGGCCATTCTCTACTGGCAACGCGGGTGATTGCCCAATTGCGGCAGGTGCTGAATGTGGAGATGCCGCTGCGATCGCTATTTGGACATCCCATCCTAGCTGACTTTATTCAGGTTTTAGAAACCGCTCAAACGCCAACGCTGCCGCCCATTGCCCGTAGCAAACGGCCGACATTGTCCTATGCTCAGCAACGTCAGTGGCTAATGGCTCAGCTTGCCCCAGACAGTCATGCTTACACCATTCCCACCGCCGTTCGTCTAACGGGAGAGTTATCGATTGACTATCTTCAGGAGAGCCTGGCACAGGTGGTTATCCGCCATGACACCCTGAGAACCGTCTATCGCACCGTGGATGGCCAGGCAACCCCAGAGATAATGCCTGCGGATCAAGCAGCTGAAAAGGTTGTTATTAAGCAAACCGATTTGAGTTCTTTAGACCCCATTACTCAGCGGACTAAGATTCAGCAAATAGTTCACCAACAAACGCAACAATCCTTCGATTTAACCTGTGGAGCACTGTGGCGGGCACAGCTGTTACAGCTCAACCACCAGGAGTATATTCTGCTATTTGCCCTGCATCACATTGTTGCCGATGGCTGGTCTATGGGCATTTTGCTAAAGGAACTCACGGTGTTTTATCGGGCATGCCAGGCAAATACGACGGCTGATATGCCAGCTTTGGAGATTTGTTATGGTGATTATGCTGTCTGGCAACAATCTCTGGATTTAAGTGATCAGCTGACCTACTGGCAACAACAATTAGCAGGAACGGCACCACTACTGGAATTACCGACGGATTATCCTCGACCAGCGGAGGCTTCCATCGCTGGGGCCACCTATGAGTTTCGCCTATCACAACAGCAAACGGATTCTCTAAAACGCTTTAGTCAACGGCAGGGGGTGACGCTGTTTATGACCCTGCTAGCCGCTTTTAAGACACTGCTCTATCGCTACAGCGGCATCACCGACTTACTCATTGGCACCCCCATTGCTAATCGTCGTCAGGCTCAGACGGAGAACTTAATCGGTCTGTTTGTTAATACCCTGGTGTTGCGAACCGACCTATCGAACAACCCACGATTTAACGATCTCTTATCCCAGGTACGTACGGTAGCCCTAGATGCCTATAACCATCAGGATTTGCCATTTGAGCAGTTAATGGACCAGCTAGATATCCCCCGCAGTCAGAGTCACACCCCTCTTTTCCAGGTGATGTTTGCGCTGCAAAATACCCCCATGGAGTCTGTTTCTCTTGAGGGCCTAGATTGGTCGCCACTGCCTGTGACTACCGGTACTGCCAAATTTGACCTGAGCTTAGAAATCAAAGAAACCGGTCGGGGGCTGGTGGGTGTCTTTGAATACCGTCAGGATCTGTTTAGTACAGATACGATGCACCGCATGGCGGGTCATTTGCGCAGGCTGCTAAAGGTACTGCCAGAGAGTGGCCAGCTACGGCTATCCCAGCTGCCCATGCTGCTCAAGCAGGATCTGCAGCAGCTGGCCCAGTGGCGACAGGGAGCTACCGTACAACCGTTAGTACAGCCCTGTATTCATGAATTATTTGAGACTCAGGTGAGGAAAGATGGCGATGCGATCGCACTTATCCACCATCAAACCCAGGTCACTTACACCTGTTTAAATCAGCAGGCAAATCAGCTCGCTCGATATCTGCAAACCCAGGGTATTATCCCCGGCTCACGGGTAGGCATTTGGACCAGGCGGTCTCCCCAGATTATGGTTGCTATGTTGGCGATCCTTAAAGCTGGAGGCACCTATGTTCCCCTCGATCCTCACTATCCTGCCGAAAGGCTCACCTGGATGGTGCAGGATACTCAGCTGGCCCTGCTGTTAAGCAACGATGCTGTTATTCCTGAAATCGAGACGCTGGTTGAAGTTGTTAATCTAAGGGAGATTTTACCTCAGCTAGAGAGCCACGGGGCCAACAATCTTTCTAGCAGTTTCTCCACCCCCGATAGTCTTGCCTATATTCTCTACACCTCTGGCTCCACCAGTAAGCCCAAAGGCGTATGCACCCCCCATCGAGGCGTCACGCGCCTAGTCAATAATCCAAACTATGTCATCCTTGATAGCAGCAGTGTTATCCTACAGGCCGCTCCCCTTACCTTTGATGCCTCCACCTTTGAAATCTGGGGTGCTTTGCTCAATGGCGGCAGGCTGGTTTTAATGCCAGCGCAAACGCCATCATTGCAAGACTTAGGCCAGACCATTGTTGATCATAGCATTACCACCCTGTGGCTCACATCCGGACTGTTTAACCTCATGGTGGATGAACAGCTCAACAGCCTAAAATCTGTCGGTCAGCTGTTGGCGGGTGGCGATGTGCTTTCTAAGCATCATCTGAGCAAAGCCCTGGCAGGTTTAGACCATACCCACATTATCAACGGCTATGGTCC
>JBCDJC010000244.1:0-7330 GCA_038748225.1 Cyanobacteria bacterium P01_H01_bin.26
CAGTTCTCACTAGCTAACTGAGGTTGAGCCTCCGGACTTGATATGAATCGGGTACGACAGATGTGGGGATATAGCAGTCGAATAGAATGTCAGGACTCTCCTTCTGAAGCCAAGTAGCGGGATAAATACCTCCTGCAACAAACCGATGCACCCCAGAATACTCCCACCCCTGTGCTTTCTCCCATAATTTATAGCGAACTGGGTTGTAATGAATATAATCACAATTGACCACAGGATCACAAAGTCTTTTGCACTACAGATAATCCGTCCCATAATTAATAGAAATGCTGTTATCATCCGTCCAAAACAACAATATATAAACTAGGCCTCTCAGCTAGACAATCCCAACATCACACTTGACCAAAACGACGAATCAACAATATACGTGCTACATGATTACAACGACGATTTATCCGCCTGGGCAATACTCGAACAGCTTTACGATTCCATTTTCGACACTGAACTCCACCTATGGCACACACGCACATCGGACTGGCCTACCAATCGAACATTTGAAATGTTTCGCGATGGGTTTGACACAACTTTTTTACCAAAAAAAGACATCCTTTGATGGTTATTCAGCGTTACGTGAAACCATCATCGCCACGTTCATTAAAGAGAATTATTTTCTAGGATGAACCAAAAAAACGATAATTTGTCCTCGACGCTCCCAATGTTTACGATTTGTCGGCATAACCCGCATAGCTTCTGATTCTGACTCCAAGACGAACTGAATTTCTCCAGCGTCAGGGACTAAAATACAGTCGATAGCCTTGAATGAGCGATCAATGCCAGCGGCCTTCTCTGCCGCAAATTTTGTCAGTCCTTGGACACAGGCAATTTTCCCACGATGTTCTAAACACGCACGCTGCCAGGTACCTGAGTATTTTGGCTTGCCCTCAGTGTTGGTCCCAAAGCATGTCGTTTGGAAAAATTTAGGATTCTCAGCATTACCGTAATTGAATCCCAGAAAAACCGTCATTACCCGGAACTGGCCGATAGTGTCGTTTGCAATCAGAATATTCTCTTTGCACCGCATAAATGCCCGCCAAGTATCCTCATCACCGCAAGGCACTGGCACCTTATTGTTTAGGATAAATCGCTGCACACCATGCTGGGAAGCCACTAATCATCTCCTTCTCAGACTATCATAATAGTATCATTGTCAAATAAAAACACTGCGTTGAGGATTAATTGTTGTGGAACAGCTGCAACAAGCACGAGATTTAGCAATAGGTTTAGGTGCTTCAATTACAGATAATGACGTAGGCTTTATCGCTTGTTTTGGCTCCAGCCAAAGGGCAAGCGGCTATGCTGATGATGTTAATGAGATCTGGGAAGATATTACAGCAGAGGCTCAAGATAACTGTGCTGTTGTTGTGACAATTGTTAGTCTCATGTAGCCAATACGAATAATCCATTTCATGATTAATAGAAACGCTGTTATTATCCGTCCAAAACAACCATACATAAATTGGGCCTCTCAGTTAGACAACTCCAATATTACGCCTGACGAAAACGACGAACCAACAATATATCTAATTTCTGAATACAACGATGATTCATCCGCCTGGGTAATACTCGAACAGACTTACAATTACATTTTCGATGCTGAACTCCATGCATGGCACATACGCACATCAGATTGGCCAGTCAACCGAACATTTGAAATGTTTCGCGATTGGTTTGACATAATTTTTGTATCTACCATCGCAGATCTTGGCTCAGGCTCAATCCTTGATAATGACTGTGTCACTACCTGTCCCTAGCCTCCATCAATATTAATATCTAGGTAGACGATAAGACTTGGAGCTGTTTGGGCTTGTTTTTGTGCTGCTGGCGTCTGTGGAGCATCAGGTAGGCCGCCGGGGTAAAGTACAGCGCCAGAAAGGGAGAGCCGCCGATGCCGCCTGCGATCGCAATGGCCAGCGGTCGCCAAAAGGGATCACCATCGGCCAGCAGCGGCACAAACCCCACCATGGTGGTGATAGTTGTCGTCAAAACATGACGAGTGGAGCGCATGACCACAGCCTGGATAGCCCTCCGATTTCCCTGGCGGGCCAGCTCATTTTCATTGATGGCTGACAGGACAATAATGCTGCCGTTGATGGCAATCCCAATCAGACCCATGGTGCCGACAATGGCCATAAACCCCAGCACCGAGCGAAAGATCAGCAGGGAAAATAAAGCCATCCCCACCGAGCCAATACCCACAAAGGCGACAATGGCCGCTGAGCGAAACCCCCTCAACGAGAGCACCAGCGCCGTTCCCATCACCAGCAGCAGCAGTCCCACATAGGTCAACAGATCCCCCGTGGCATCGCTGCTTTCCGCCTGTTCGCCGCCAATTTCGGTGTAGTAGCCCTGGGGTAGCACAAACCCCTGGGTCTCCATGGCGGTTTGGAAATCATTAAGGACCTTGGAGGGTAAAACCCCGGCGGTAATAAACGCCTGGACCGTATTTACCCGCTGTTCATTGCGGCGGGCAATCTGGGCGAGCTGTGGAACCAGCTCAAACTCCCCTAACGCTGCAACAGCCCGAAACTCGACCTGTTCAGACTGTCCCTGGGTAGGCTGTAGGTTGAGTGAAGCAACTCGCGAGAGATCGCCCCGACTGGTATTGGCAACTCGCACCCGCACCGGCAGATTTTCGGTGGATTCTAAGATAGAGCCGCCCACCGCACCTTCTAGGGTAGCCTCCAGCTGCTGGGCGATCTCCGTATTCGAAAGACCTGCCAGCTGGGCCTGTTCTTCGTTTATCTGGAGGGCTAGTTTTGGCACTGTGACGGTTAAGTCATCCCGCACGTGCACCACGTCGGGCACCGCCGCCAAAATCTCTCTCACCTCGGCCCCCAGCTCTCGCAGCACTTCAATATTAGGTCCATAAATCCGGAGCTCTACGGGAGCCTCAAAGGGGGGTCCCTGTTCTAGCTGGCGTACGAGTACCCTGGCATCGGGAAGGATTTGATCCATGTCGGTTTGAACCGTTTGAATCAGGGTGTCAATATTGTCTGCTGAGGTCAGCTGCACCATAGCCTGGGCGTAGTAGGGCGAATTCTCTCGGGTGTCGCTGATGTTGTAATAAAACTTGGGGGCGCTTTCCCCCACAAACCAGTGAATTTCTTTAATCTGGTCGTACTCTAAAAGCCGATCGCGGGCGCGTATGACCGCCGCCTGGGAATTTGCGATCGCGCTCTGGCTGGCAAACTCTACCTCAATTTGAAATTGATCCCGTCGCAGGGATGGAAAAAACTGATTTTCCAGGCTGCCCGCCTGAATAAACCCCACCACCGGTAGCACCATGGTCAGGACGATTCCAAGGACGGGTCTAAGGGTAATCCGCTCCAGAGTCCAGCGGTAAAGTCGACCCAGCCGCCGTGAAGAAACCCCATCATTCCACCAGGCCCCCGGTGTCATCAGCATACGAAAGCCGCGTTGAAAAATATTGGGCGAGTGCTGGTGTCTTACCTGGTCAATATCAGCTTCGCTCTGACCCAAAAATTTACCCGTCAGGGCCGCAATCACTGTCAGCGACAGCAGCAAAGATGAACACAGGGACAAAATTACCGTGACGGCAATGGACCCGACAAATTCTCCAGCTCCACCGGGCAATAGGGCAATGGGTAAAAAGGTTAATACCGTTGTCAGGGTGGAGGCAAACAGCGGCGACTGCAGATAGCTAACCGTATCTACCACCGCCTGCTCGGGGGGGACACCGTGTTTTAGCTCCGCTTGAATTTCGTCAACCGCAACAACCGCATTATCAATTAATAACCCCAGGGCAATAATCAGCCCCGACACCGACATTTGATGGATAGGAATCCCCATCAGACTCATCAGGCCCATGACGGCGCAGATGCTCAGGGGTAGGGCCGCCCCCACCACCAACGAAGAGCGCCAACCCATGCCAAAAAACGTCACCACCAGCACCAGCACCGCCCCAAACAGCAGGTTGGAGATTAACGTACTTAGGCGGTTATCGACATATCCACTTTGATCAAAAATGAGATTTAAGGAAATCCCCCCCGGCAGCTGGGTGCGAAACGCGTCGAGCTGTTGCCGGGCTCCCTCGGCCCACAGGTCGATGCGCTGTCCCGATGACATCAGAGCGCCCAGCGCGATCGCAGGTTTGCCATTAACAATGGCCAGGTCGGTCACCGGCTCCCGCAGCCCTCGGGTCACCCTAGCCACATCCCCTAGCCGCGTAAACTGACCGGCACCGGCTCGAATCGGGATCTGGCGAATCTGCTCCAACGAGTTCAGCTCGCTGTCGACCTCAATGGCTAGGGTTTCCCGGAAGTTACGCAGCTGACCGGCGGTTACTTTGGCATCGCTCTGGCGTATTTGCTGGGCGAGCTGCTGGGCATCTAACCCCACAGCCGCCAGATCGGGCGCGCTAATCTCCACGCTGATCTCCTCATCGGGTACGCCAAATGCTTCCACTTCTTCAGTACCCTCAACACCCCGCATAGCAATTTCCAGCTCTTCTCCATAGCGCCGCAAAATGGCATAGTTGGGGTCGCTATCCTGGTCCCAGGTCAGGGCTGCAATCAGCGCATAGGCCCGAGTATCAGAGGATTCTAGCTCCGGATTGAGGGCACCGGGGGGAAACTGCAGCGCGGCATCTTCCATTTCATCACGGACCCGTGACCAAACCGTTTCAGCGTCTTTGATGGAGTCTTGCAGTTCAACCACAACGCTGGAAAAGCCGATGCGTGAGGTGGAGGTGAGGGTTTTGACCTCTTCTAGCTCAGCAATCTCAGATTCTAGAACTTCTGTTACCAGCGCTTCTACTCGTTCGGCGCTGGCCCCAGGAAACACCGTTGTAACCACGGCCACGCGGGCCACCAGGGTGGGATCTTCCTGTCTAGGTAAGGACTGAAAGGAGGCATATCCCCAAACCAGCACGATAATCAGGCTCAGGACGAGGAGTCGAGCATTGCGAAAAAAGGGTTGAACCATGGGGAATTGCTGTGCTGTTGTTTTTTAAGGTTGTTCTTTAAGGCAGTTAGCTCTAATCCGACACAGTGGGGGTGACCCGCTGTCCAGGTACCAGTCGATGGATGCCGCTAACCACCACCTGCTCACCTGGCTGTAGCGTTCCTCGCACCAAGGCCCGGGTGCCGTGGGTACCCGAGTCATCCACACTCTCCTGGTGTACAATCTCCACCGATCGCTGCTCAATCACCATGGGACTATTGCCAGTGCCGTCTTCGCTGGCCTCCGGTACTAGCACGTAGCTGGTCCACAACCCCCGAATCCCCTGGGTCAGGGCTGCGGTTGGCAGCCAGTAGCCATCGGCCTGAATGGTCTCATCTATGGTGAGCCGGGCTGTCTGTCCCGGTTCAATCTCTCCTGTTGCCGAGCTGAGCTTTAAAACCACCGTTTGGGTGCGGGTGGTGGCATCAACCGTGGGTAAAATCGCATCGACCTCAGCGGTGTAGGACTGGTTGTTGACCCGAATGGTTTGGACGCTGCCTACTTGCAGCTGATTGACCACCGCCGCCGGTACGCCGATGCGAGCCTCGGGGGTGACCGCCTCCACCAGCTCAACCACGGTCTGACCCGCGTTAATCACCGTGCCTTCATCCACCCGCCGCCGGGCGACGATACTATCAAATGGTGCGGTAATCGTGCTTTTGGCTAGATTGACATCAATGTCTTGGAGCTGAGCCTGTAGCTGTTGAACGGCGGCCCGCTGGGCGTCAAGCTGTTCAACCCGCGTGCCGTTCAACAGCTCTTGTAAACGGCTGCGGGTTCGGTCTAACTGTGCCTGTAAAGAGTTGGCACCATAGGTAAATTCATCGAGCTGCTCCAGTGCGATCGCCCCCTGTTCATAGAGATATTCCCGCCGCTCCCGCTGCACCTCTTGCAGGATCAGCTGCTGCTCCAAATCTCGAACTTCGGCCTCGGCTTCGGCAATATCCTCTGGCCTGGCCCCGTTTTCTAGCTCCCGCAGCCGGGCTTGGGCCTGCGCCGTTTGCGCCTCGACCTGGAGCCGCTGGGTGGCCAAATTCCGAACATCCAACCTAGCTACAGGGTCGCCTGCGCGGACCCGATCGCCTTCTTCTACTAGAACCTGAACAAGTTCACCACCGCGTTCAAACCCCAGGCTACTACTGCGAAGGGCTGCAATCTCGCCGGTGTAGATCCGGGGCACCCGATAGGAAGAGACGGGTTCTATTGCTAAAGTCTGCACCGGTAAAACCCGACTTTCCTCTGCGACCGTTTCAGGTGGCGAGCCGCTCATCGCTTGAAACCCAGCTGCCAAGGCCACCAACGCCAGCAGGCCAGCGGCACCTAGCAGGCCATATCGAATCCAAGCTGGCTGGTGCCTCAGCGGCTTTGGCCAAGCATTTGACGGGTGGATAGATGGCGGCTCGGCCGACCGTGGGTTTATGGAATAAGTAGGGTCAGAATTCATCACGCTCTCAGGCCTATGGGTACCAATGTCGATAAATCGCTTCTGATTCAAACGAATGATTGACTTTTAAAGTAAAACGAATGATTGAATAAGATGCAAGGTATTCTCGACTCAAATATTGCCCCAGTAGCCAGCCGTGCTGATAGTTAAGGGCTTCATTAAACCGCCGTCAGCTAAAATAGAGTTTTGAACCCATAGTCCATAGATGCTCGGCGATGTAATCCGTTGAATGCATTCAGCAGATTACTGACGACACATCCAAAAAAGAAAAGCTGAAAGTGACCTCCGAGTCTTCCATCGATACCCAGACACAAATTTTAGATGCAGCCGAGCAGCTTTTCGCTGAGCAAGGCTTTGGGGCGACGTCGCTACGCAGTATTATTCGCGCCGCCGGGGTTAACCTGGCCGCCGCCCACTATCATTTTGGCTCCAAAGAAAAACTGATAGAAGCCACCGTACACCGCATGGCCAAGCCTATCGTCAAGTCTCAGCTGCAGCAATTGGCGGCATTGGAGGCGGCGGAAACACCGCCCTCGGTGGAATCGATTTTACGGGCGCTGCTCCAGCCAGGTTTAGAAATTATCTATCAAACCAAGGGAGAGCGGGGACTGATTCAAGCTCGGCTAATGGGCCGGTGCCGCACTGAGCCAACCATTGAACCCATGGCACAGCAGGAGTTTTCGGCCACTAGCCAACGGTTTATAGCTGCTTTGCAGCGGGTGCTACCCCAGCAGTCCCATGGGGAGGTCAAGTGGAAATTTGACCTGGTGATCGCCATGCTGATTCGAGTGCTATGCGCCGCCGATCAGCCCGATGCCATGCTCCAGGGAAAATCGCCAGAAGAGATCGAAATAGCCATTCAACGGCTTGTTAGTTTTGCCGCACCGGGGATGAAGTCTTAGCTGC
>JBCDJC010000245.1:0-7311 GCA_038748225.1 Cyanobacteria bacterium P01_H01_bin.26
CCAAATCGGGGAACGTCTGTAGCGATTCTAGGACGCCAACCGAAGGCTCCGTTGTGGCCAAATTGAGCTGACGCTGAGACTTTTCCAGGTACAGTAGCTGTCCGATCCCAATCAGAAACACCACTGGCAAACACAGCATCAAATCCCGAGTTCTTAAATATTGGGACAGCACCATGGTTAAACCGCCACCCACCAAGGTTCCGGCCGCCTGGGCAACGCCAATGTAGGGCGCATAGCGTTTGTATTCCAGCGTGGTGAAATAGTCGGTCAGTAACGTGGGAAACAGCACATTATTGTGAAAATCCCACTGAAAAAAGACAATAATCAGCAGGGCATAATAAATGTAAGGGGACTCCTGGGTTAGCAGGAGTCTCAGCCCCAAGGCAATAAATATGGACCCCAGCAGCACATAGCGAAACAATCGGGGACGGCTGTAGCGATCAACAATCTGGGAGAAAAGAACATAGGCCGGAATTGAACACAGCCCGATGGATATAAACGCTAGCGGCAGGTACTCGGCGCCAATGTAGCTGACAAATAACGAATTCCCAATAGCCATGCCCAGAACGCTATAAACCATGACGGTCCCTGCCAGCAAAAGCAGCTGGGTGCGTCTGTCTAATCGCATCTGTATTTGTAAAAAGCTAGTAGCTTGTACCACGGATATTGATTGTTAAAGGACGGCTAGTACACGAATACGCATAAAACCTAAGACGTTACGGTGACCTCCTTAGCAAAGGATTTACTATCTGGATTTTCATCCTCTGTTTTTGCGATACCCACCAGGGAAGGAAATGTCAGCTGGGACATTAGCACCGCCGCCAAGATTAAAAACACCCCACCCACCCCCACTGCCAGCAAACGGTCGCTGTGGAGAAAGTGTCTCATCACCCAGCCAAAGCAAAGGGAAACCAAAATTTCAGGCAGCACAATGGAGAAATTAAAGATACCCATATAAATGCCCTTTTGACCAGCGGGGATAGCGTTAATCAGCATGGAATAGGGCAGCGCCAATACGCTGGCCCAGGTAATGCCAAATCCGACCATCGTTACTAGCAACCAATACTGGTTTGGGACAATTGCTATGGAAAGGAGACTAATCCCACCTAGCAACAGACAAAAGCTGTGTAGGGTCTGACGGCCAAATCGGCCGGCCAGGGCTGATATCAAAAAGGAGAAGCCGACACAGACAATGTTAAAAACAGCAAAACAGATGCCCGCCCACTCAATGCCATCGCTGTACAGCACAGAGCTTTGATCGACGGCCCCAAAAATATTGCGGGCAACAGCCGGTGGAAAATAGAGAAAAAAGCAAAATATGCCCAGCCAGGTCAGCGACTGCACATAGGCCAACTTTTTCATCGCCGTTGGTATTTGCTGTAGTGCTTTCCCTGTTTGTTGAAAACTACCGATCAGCCCACCCCGTTTTTCCTGCAGCTGCTCAAAAACCTGAAAATTTTGAGGAGGACGCTCGTCGGTCGTCAATATGGTCCACAAAACCGTCATCAAAAAAAGGCCGGCCCCGATGTAAAAGGAAATTTCTATGGTGGGTGGCACCCGATGAATACTGCTGGTAGAGTCCACATTAAAAATGTGACTTAAAAGCCAGGGCAGGATCGAAGCGGAGACAGCCCCCAATCCAATCATCAGGCTCTGGGTGGCAAAGCCTTGGGTACGTTGTTCTTTGGGTAATAAATCCCCCACAAAGGCTCGGTAGGGCTCCATGCTGATGTTGGCACTGGTATCTAAAAGCCACAGCAGAACAACGGCCATCCAGAGTTCTGATGCGTGGGGCATCAGCATCAGCGCCAGGGTGGCAAATATAGCGCCGATCAAGAAGTAGGGACGACGACGACCTAGGGGACCCCAGGTGTAATCACTCAGATTGCCAACAATCGGCTGAATGATCAGCCCCGTCAGCGGAGCTGCAATCCAAAGAATTGGTAGCTGATCGGCATGGGCCCCCAGATGTTCAAAAATTGCGCTCATATTGGCCATCTGCAATCCCCAGCCAAACTGGATACCCAGAAAGCCTAGATTCATGTTCCACAGCTGCCAAAGTTTAAAGGTTGGCTTTGGTTTTGGCTTTGGCAATGCTGGCTCAGCTGAGCTTACCGATTCTTCAGTTACCGAGTCCGAATTGCCCATAAGCTTAATAAGCTGCTTCCGTAAGCTAAGAAGAGATTTGGCTCTGGGTGGAAATTTGACCCCATCTGACCGCTATAGCCAACAGCATAGGGTGCAGCCAGGGTTGCCACCACAGTAATAGTAAAGGATGTACTATCTTTACACCATAGATAGGGGGCTATCTCAGCCCGGTGCTCACTGTCAAAATATCGCCGCGTCGACTCTCCTATGGTAGAAACATCCCCGTATCAGCCCAGGCGGATGGAGAAGACCCATAGAAAAGCCAAAGCAAACAGGCTAGTCCCAGGTAAACAACATTGTTGTATGTCTAAAAGACCCGATCGGCCCCAGGCGGTGATAAAGTTGCGGGCGCTCAAAGTACCTGGAGCGGTGGAAAAACCATTTCCGTAGATTTGCCCTCTCCCAGGGAACTATTTGCCAATAGCGTCTAAAACCAGGCGTCTAAAAACAGGTACCTGCTTTATTCCCCTAGAAATAGCAGTCTGGGTTTACATTCCTTTATAATTTCTAAAGATTTTAGAGACGCCGTACCTAACCCCCACGGCTTACAAAAGCGGTTTGTCCGCTTTCCCACCCTTGGTATTTATGCTTTTTAACCCTTCTCTCCATCTGTCCCACGGGTTACTCAAAACCCTGGGTACTCAGGTTGTGGTGCGTCATCGGGAGCGCATACCCCGTAGCGGGGCCATGCTGGTGATTAGCAATCACCGCAGCTTTTTGGACGCCCCCCTGGTGATGACCGCTGTGGATCGTCCGGTGCGATTTGCCTGCCACCACTATATGAGCCAGGTACCCCTGCTCAAGGATATGATTGCAACCATGGGATGTTTTCCCTTAGATGGTCCGGGTCAAGGGCCCCAAACGTTTTTTCAGACGGCAATTGAGTCACTAAAGCAACATCAGCCGGTGGGGATTTTCCCAGAGGGGGCACAGCCCATGGTGCAGTCTACCCGCCCGGATCAAGTTGGCCGGTTCCATCGGGGGTTTGCCCACCTGGCCCTGAGGGCACCCGTCAGCAGTTTGTCGATTCTGCCTGTGGCGATTTCATCGGTAGAGGAAACCATCAGCCCGGTGGCACCGCTGAGGCTGCTAAGTCTGTTTGATCCCTCAGAACCCCTGTTTGATCGTCCTGGCTGGCACCCGCTGGTCAACTACCGCCGGGTGACGATTTCGGTGGGTGAGCCAATCCCCATTACCCAGGCCGATCAAAAACAGTACCATGGCAGACAGGCAGGACGTTTGGCCAAGGAGCTGACCCGGTCCTGCTACGCCAATATTACAGCGCTTCTCCATGAGGGTTTTTCTTGAGCAACCGTATCCGTTTGATAGCTATGGATCGGGCGAGCGGCGATGCTCCCCTGCTAATTTTTTTGCCGGGCATGGACGGGAGTGATTTGTCGCTACGCCGTCAGGTGGGAGGGCTAACGGCGGCCTTTGAGACGCGTTGTTTGTGTCTACCGGGGGATGACACCACGGACTGGATGGGATTGGTAAAGTGTCTAGTTGCCCTGGTGGAGCCGCAATCAAATCGACCCGTTTTTCTCTGTGGTGAATCCTTTGGAGCCTGTCTGGCCCTTAGGGCCATCGGCTATCGTCCCGATTTGTTTGATCGGCTGATTTTGATCAATCCGGCCTCGTCCTTTAATCGTCAGCTGTGGAGCGGTTTAGGGGCTCCCCTGGTGCGATGGATACCGGGCATACCCTACCGGTTTGCGGCCCTGGGGCTGCTGCCGTTTTTGGCGGCCCTGGAGCGAATTGCTGAGGGCGATCGCCAGGCCCTGTTGCAAGCTATGCAGGCGGTTACCCCGGAATCGGCCGCGTGGCGACTGGCCCTGATGCGAGACTTTCGACTCCAGCCGTCGCTGTTGGCCACGGTTAAGCAGCCCGTATTGTTGGTGGCATCGACCGCCGACCGGCTGCTGCCGTCGGTGGATGAGGTGCAAAGGCTGGCGGCCATATTTCCCAATGTCCAAACAGTCACCCTCAAAAACAGCGGTCATGCCTGTTTGCTAGAAAAAGATATCAGCCTTTATAAAATTCTGCGACAGGCTCAGTTTGTGCCCACGGTAGCGGTTTAGAAAAACTGTTCCCGTCCTGACACTCTCAAAAACCTCTCAAAACTGTCGGGACCATTCTTTGGGCCAGCGTTCGACTACCACCTTTGTCTGGGTGAAAAATTCGACTGCATGGTAGCTCTGGCCGTGCAGGTCTCCATAAAAACTCTCTTTCCAACCGCTAAAGGGGAAAAACGCCATGGGGGCCGCCACCCCAATGTTGATGCCGATATTACCGGCTTCGGTGGCGTAGCGAAAGCGGCGGGCGGCGGCTCCTGAGCTGGTAAAAAGACAGGCCATGTTGCCCCAGCGGCTTTGGTTTATTAGGGTAATGGCCTCGTCGAGGGTGTCGGCGTGGCGCAGCCCCAGCACTGGCCCAAAGATTTCGGTATTGGCGATAGTCCCTTGGCTGGGAATATCCTGCAGCAGGGTGGGGCGGATAAAGCTGCCTTGCCCATGGCCAGGAATGCTGGGATTACGGCCATCTACCAGGAGTTTGCCGCCTTCGTCGATGCCGGATTGGATCAGGGTGTGGATGCGATCGCAGCTGCCCTGGCTGATCACTGGTCCCATTTGCACCTGGGCGTCTAAACCATTCCCTACCACCCGCTGCTGGGCCGCCTCGACCATGGCGTCTGTAAAGTCTGCCTGGACAGCCCCCACCGTAATCGCCAGGGACGCCGCTAAACAGCGCTGTCCGGCACAGCCAAAGGCGCTGTCCGCCACAATCCGAGTGGTCATCTCTAGATCCGCGTCGGGTAAAATCACCACCGGGTTTTTAGCTCCCCCCTGACACTGCACCCGTTTACCGTTCTCGGCAGACCGCTGATAGATATATTTAGCCACCGGGCTAGAACCGACAAAGCTAATTGCCTTGAGGGTGGGATGGTCAAGCATGGCATCCACCACGGTTTTGCTACCGTGGACCACATTGACCACCCCCGCCGGCAGCCCCGTTTGGCCAATCAGGTCAACAATCTTTTGCATCGTCTGGGGCACTTTCTCAGACGGTTTAATGATGCAGGTGTTGCCACAGGCAATGGCATAGGGGAAAAACCAAAAGGGAATCATCGCCGGAAAATTAAAGGGCGCAATAATACCCACCACGCCCAGGGGTTGACGAATCATAATTTCATCAATGCCACGGGCAATGTCTTCGGAGTTGTATCCCTGCATCAGGATGGGAATACCACAGGCCACTTCAACATTTTCAATGGCCCGCTGTAGCTCTCCCTGGGATTCTTTGAGGGTTTTGCCACATTCTGTTGTGATGGTTGTAGCCAGGTCTTCCCGACGGTCTTCCAAGAGCGTTTTGAGCTTAAACAAATACTGAATGCGTTCGGTGGGGGGAATGCGCCGCCAGGATATAAAGGCATCGCTGGCGCAGACGACTGCCCGGTCTAGCTCACTGGCTAGCGATAGGGGCACCTCGGCTAGCACATCGCTAGTGGCGGGGTTAGTGACCTCTAGATAGTCGGCGGTCTCGGACCGATGCCAGGCACCGTCAATGTAGTTGTTTAGCTGTTCCATGATGGCACCCCTGTTCTCAATTAAAACAATCTGACAAAACAATCTGAGCTGTGGACCGTTGGCAAAGAACATTTGCCAACGGTCCATTTACTGTGTTCCAAACATCCGATCGCCCGCATCCCCCAGACCTGGCAAGATATAGCCATGATCGTCCAGCTGGCTGTCAATGGCGGCGGTAAAAATGGGGACGTCAGGATGCTCCCCATGGAAGTTGGTCATTCCCTCGGAGCTGGCCAAAAGACAGACAAATTTGATCGATTGGGGCCGGGTCTCCTTCAGCCGGTGGACCGCTGCGATCGCAGTATTACCCGTGGCGATCATCGGGTCCACAATCAGCATCTCCCGCTCTTTGACATCGCGGGGCACCTTAAAGTAATACTCCACCGGCATCAGCATTCTCGGGTCGCGATAGAGACCGATGTGCCCCACCCGAGCCGAGGGTATCAGCTTGAGCATGCCGTCTAAAATCCCCTGACCGGCCCGCATGATAGAAATCAGCACCAGCTTTTTTCCAGCTAGCATGGGGGCATCCATGGGGGCAAACGGTGTTTCAATCGCGACTTTTTCCATCGGCAGGTCGCGGGTGACTTCGTAGGCCAGCAGCAGGCTAATCTCTTGTAAAAGCTGTCGAAACTTAGCGGTGCTCGTGTCCTTTTGCCGCATCAGGGTGAGCTTGTGTTGGATCAGGGGATGCTCAATTAGGGTGACCAAATTTTTCATCAGGGAAGCTTGTAGATGAAACAACACTAAAAGACCGTACCATCGCTGGTGATGGCGATGGGTGGTGCGCCAGTGGCGGGCCGCCGCTGTTTTGCCAGCCGTCGTCCAGCGGCCCAGGTGCCCCCTTCCAACACTTTGATCAAGGGCAGCTCTTCAGGGGATTTATTCAGGAGCTGGCGGACGCGCTCACCAATCAGGTCCAACATCACCACCGTCAGGGCTCGCCATTCTACAACTACCGGGGAGCCGGGGGCGTGGGGTTGGCCCGTCACCCCCGCATGCTTGGGCACCAGTAACCCCAGATCCACAAAGAGACCCCCGTTGCGATACTCAGCCAGCCCGGTAAGGGCGTTCAGATCGGTTACCGTCACCCCTACTGCTGTCAGCGGTTCCACCAGGGAATAGGTCAGCCACTGGGAAAGCTTGTGGAAAGGCACCCAGCCCTCGCCGGGACCGGAGCCTGTCAGCATTGGATGGGACCACACATCCCCCAGGTTCACACCCCCCAGGGTGACTCGACCGGGCCAAATTGAGCCAAAACTTTCTAGGATTTCGCCCAGCAGCCTGCCCGCATCGAGGGTGGGGCCGTAGCGCTCTGTCCAGTAACCTAGCAAATTGCCAGGTCTAGCTGGGACGGTGCCAAACCGCTCGGGCTGCTGGGCCAGTGCCGACCCCAGCTGCTGGAGCAGCCTCACCCGACCGGATAGCCCCACCAGCGGATTCTCTGGGGTGACCTGAAACGCCTGGGCCAGGTCGGCGGCGCTCAGCTGCTGCAGACCGGTGGCATCTGCCTGGTGGGGAGCGGCCGGATCCGAGGAAAAAACACCCTGCTCAAAGGCGCGGAGACTGGCGACGGCCA
>JBCDJC010000246.1:0-7300 GCA_038748225.1 Cyanobacteria bacterium P01_H01_bin.26
CACAAGAGACCGTTCATGGAGACGTTCAGTTTGACCAGGTTACTTTTGCCTACCAAGGACGCAGTCCGGTCCTTAATCAATTCTCCCTCCATATCCCAGCTGAATCCACCATCGGTATTGTTGGGGCTACCGGCTCAGGTAAAAGCACGTTGGTCAAACTACTGCTACGTTTTTACGATATTCAACAGGGACGCATTCTAATCGATAGAATCGACATTCGAGACTTAAATTTATCTGACCTGCGCAGTCACATTGGCTGGGTGAGTCAGGATGTATTTTTGTTTCATGGTACCGTGGCTGAAAATATCGCCTATGGCAGTTTTGAGGCCAGCTATGAACAGATTATGCAGGCAGCAACATTAGCAGAGGCCCATGATTTTATCCAGCAGCTACCCCAGGGGTATAACACCGTTGTCGGCGAACGGGGTCAAAAACTCTCGGGCGGACAGCGCCAGCGCATTGCCATTGCTCGCACCATTCTCAAAAACCCGCCTATCCTTGTGCTTGATGAGGCTACCTCAGCCGTCGACAATGAAACCGAAGCGGCGATTCAGAAATCGCTGACAAAAATCACGCAAAATCGAACCACGATAGTGATTGCCCATCGGCTCTCTACCATTCGACGAGCCGACTGTATCTACGTCATGGCTGAGGGGCAGCTGAGCGAATTCGGTACCCATGAACAGCTGTTGGCCCAGTCGGGAACCTATGCAAACCTCTGGCAGGTTCAGTCAGGGGATGTGCTTTCTTCACCTGTCTAGTGTATTACGTGTGCGATCGCATCTAAACACTGGCCTAAACCACCGCTCATACATTCACCAGACACTTCGACCGCTCCATGGCCCGCGTGGTTAACCGCCTGGCCAATTCCATGCAGGTCGCCCCCATCCGGAACTATGCCAACGTCACCACCAGTCATATCCACCGCTGGCACCGACTTTTGCCCTAGCCGACGTCGATTACGATAAATATCTGCACAAAAGCAGCCCACACCCACGGCAGTGGGTAGACCGACAGCTATGGGAAGAAATGGAGACATTGCCATCACCTCAGTAAGCTTTGACCCATTATAGCCTTGGGTAAAAGGGCTTGGCTGTGTTGAGTGGATAGCCCCCTCAGCAGATAGCCTGTTTTTTTCCTATCTGTATTAGCTATTGCCGATAGCTGTGCTGTTTACCATTATATTTTGAACGGCTGCAGGCAATTACCTATCATTCAGGTGGACCAGCCCATCCCCTAATAATGCAGTGATGGGTCAAAAACCACAGTGAGGACATCCATGGCAAAAATCGCACCCTATGGCGCTTGGCAATCGCCCATTACCTCTGAGGTGATTGTGTCTAACTCCATTCGCCTGGGGAGTATCCAGCTAGACGGCAGCGATATTTACTGGAATGAGCTGCGCCCCACTGAAAAAGGCCGTAGCCTGATTGTGCGCCGCACGGCTGATGGAACAATAACGGATGTTACCCCCACCGACTTTAACATTCGCACCCGTGTACATGAATATGGCGGTGGAGCCTACTGGGTGGATCAAGGTGATATCTACTTTGCCAATTTTATCGACCAGAGGCTGTATCAGCAGTCATCAGACCCAGCACCAAAGCCGCTCACCCCAGAGAAAGCACTACGGTATGCCGATGGAGTCGTGGATCGCCCCCGGCAGCGCCTGATCTGTGTTCGTGAAGACCATACCCAAAGCGACCAGGCCGCCATCAATACTATTGTTGCCATTGCCCTCGACGACCAGACCCAAACTGTTTTAGCCTCGGGTTGTGACTTTTACTCCACCCCTCGCCTCAGCCCCGATGGCACACAGCTAGCCTGGCTCAGCTGGAATCATCCCAATATGCCCTGGGATGGCACCGACCTCTGGATCGCCGAGATTGCCGCTGACGGCACCCTGGCAAAGCCGCAAAAGGTGGCGGGCGGCCTGAGCGAATCTATCTTTCAACCCCAGTGGTCCCCGGACGGAATTTTATACTTTATCGGCGATGCCACGGGCTGGTGGAATCTCTATCGCTGGCATCACCAAACCGTTGAACCGCTCTATCCGTTAGAGGCTGAATTTGGCGCACCCCAGTGGGGGTTTGGCATGTCCACCTATGGATTTACCTCTGCTCAGACTTTGGTGTGTACCTACAAACACAAAGGCATTCAACAGCTGGCTCAACTAGATACGACAGCTCTCACCCTCACCAAAATTGACACAGCCTATGCCAGCATAGGGGGTCTTAAAGTAGGAGACGATTTTGCTGTCTTTTTAGGAGGTTCCCCAAGCCAGTCAAGCGTTTTAGTTCGTTTAGATCTATCAACCGGCGAGACCGCTGAGCTAAGACGCTCTAGCACCTTAGAGATTGGCAAGGGCTATCTCTCGATCCCAGAGAATATTACATTTCCAACCGGCAACAGTCTCTCTGCCTATGGCATATACTATCCACCCAAAAACAAAGACTACATCGCCCCTGAGGGTAGCCTGCCTCCTCTGCTCGTAAAAAGCCACGGCGGGCCGACAGCGGCCACATCTTCGAACTTTAACCCGGCGATCCAATATTGGACTAGCCGTGGCTTTGCCGTATTGGATGTGAACTACGGTGGCAGTACCGGCTATGGTCGGGCCTACCGTGAGCGGCTGAAGGGAAACTGGGGGATTGTTGATATTGATGACTGTGTTAATGGTGCCAACTACCTGGTGGCCCAGGGTAAAGCTGACTCCGAACAGCTAGCGATTGACGGCGGTAGTGCCGGGGGCTACACCACCCTGGGGGCGCTAACGTTTCGCGATGTCTTTAAGGCCGGGGCCAGCTACTATGGTGTTAGCGATATGGCCGCCCTGGCGATGGATACCCACAAGTTTGAGTCACGCTATTTGGACAGTTTGGTGGGTCCCTACCCCGAACGCAAAGACCTCTACGAGGCCCGCTCACCCATCAACTTTGCTGACCAGCTATCCTGTCCGGTTATTTTCCTGCAGGGGGATGAAGACAAAATTGTGCCCCCCAACCAGGCTGAGCTAATGGTCAATGCCCTACGGGAAAAGAACATCCCAGTGGCATATTTGTTATTTGAAGGAGAACAGCACGGTTTTCGAAAAGCGGACAATATTAAACGGGCGTTGGACGCTGAATTTTATTTTTATAGTCGGGTGTTTGGGTTTGAACCTGCTGAAGAGATTGAACCTGTGGAGATTTGGGGACTGTGAGGTCAAGATAAGTTCTGTAAAGTCCATCAATTTAATACAAAAGTACTAGATAAGATTTAAAGGTGTGGGTCTCAGCAGCGCTGGCACTGAATTGTGCGCAGTGATATTAGTGGCGGCGTTGCTGCTCCCCGGTATGGATTTATCTGGTAAGCATCGGCACATTGCATATCTCACAGATCGGTTCATACCCTAAATCAGCAACGGCTCAGTATTACCTCAAAACTATAGGAAATCAGCATATGAAAACCAAGACAATTACTCCAATCCTTAACGTTTCAAATTTGCAGGACAGTTTTGAGTGGTTTGAGAAACTGGGATGGAAAAAGCTCTGGGATTGGGGCGAACCGCCTGGGTTTGGTGCAGTAGGGTCTGGAGAATGTGAGATTTTCCTCTGTCAGGATGGGCAGGGCGGGCGTGGTAAAGGCAACAACTCAAGTACATTTGGCCCCGGTGGTGATGAAACTCAAGATAAAGGGGTTTGGATGTCAATTTGGGTGGAGAATGTGGATCAAGTTTATGCCCTTGCCATTGAAAATGAGATTGAAGTTGTTTTCCCTCCCGAAGATATGCCTTGGCAAGCCAGGGAATGTCATATCAGACATCCCGATGGTCATGTGTTTCGGGTAAGTCAGTAATTGGTAAGTACTTGGTGGTACAGCAATCAACAGTAGAAATTTCCATGGTTGATCACAATCTCCGCTACAATTTGGTCGTTTTTGGCGCAACGGGATTTGTTGGCCGAATTCTCTGTGGGTATTTGCTAAAGCAGGTTGGGGTAAATGGCTCTGTTAAGTGGGCGATCGCAGGTCGTTCCCAGGCTAAGCTCGACGACCTGGTGAGCGACTTAGGGGCCAACAGCTTGCCCCAGATAGTTGCAGACGTTACCGACGAGGCTAGCCTACGGCACCTGTGCGCTCAAACCCAGGTTGTTATCTCCACCGTTGGTCCCTATGCCCTGTATGGAGAACCGCTAGTCAAAGTTTGTGCGGAGACCGGCACCGACTATTGCGACCTGACCGGAGAACCCCAGTGGATTCGCCGGATGATTCAGCGGTACAGCGCCATGGCTGAGCAATCCGGGGCGCGGATTGTCCATTGCTGTGGATTTGACTCAATTCCGTCTGACCTGGGGGTGTATTATCTGCAGCAGCAGGCACAAGAGCGGTTTGGGCGGGGGTGCGATCGCATCAAAATGCGCGTAAAAGCTGCTCAAGGTGGAGTATCCGGAGGCACCGCTGCCAGCGGCATTAACGTGGCAAAAGAGGCCAGCGCCGATCCTGCCCTACGCCAGGAGCTGGATAATCCCTATTCCCTTTGCCTCGATGGCAGCCAGCTGCCGGAACATCCTCCAATCCTGGCTCCGGTAGAGTACGACCCGGACTTTCAAGGCTGGGTGTCGCCTTTTGTGATGGCGGCCGTTAATACCCGCATCGTGCTACGGTCGAATACCTTGCTGGATTATGCCTATGGCAACCAATTTCAGTATGACGAGGCGGTATTGACCGGGCCTAATGCCACAGGCTGGCTAATAGCTCAGGGCCTTGGTGTTAGCTTAATCGGTGTGGCGGTGGCCATGGCATTCTCGCCAACGCGCTGGCTGCTAGAGAATACGATTGTACCTAAATCGGGGGAAGGGCCAAGTCAGACAGCCCAGGAGCAGGGGTTTTATGACTTACGGTTCTGGGGGACAACTGCCGAGGGACAGACGATTCAGGTGAAGGTAACGGGCGATCGCGATCCGGGTTATGGGTCGACTGCCAAAATTTTGGGTCAGGCGGGGCTATGTTTGGCAATGGATTTTCCGCCGTCTGCTAAAGCTGGAGGGTTTTGGACCCCGGCGTCGATGTTTGGTGACGTCTTGATCGAACGTTTGGTGAAAGCGGCTGGACTAACGTTTGAGCGGTGCTGACTTGTACAGTTAGACTGCGTCCCTGTTTCGACTCCGCTCAACTCTCAACGATAGAATGTGGAGCAGAGTCAAAACCGAATTCATCGATACATTATTGAGCGACAGATCCTTTAGGCACTGCTCAGATTGTTCCATAGGGTTGAGCCAACAGATCTTCCGCGCCCACCTGATGAATGGCCGCACCTCGTCGCCAGCCCCATTTGGCCATTGTGACAAACAGCCACCGCCACAGACCAAAAGCCATCCAAGGAACGGGCGTTTTGGCCATCAATTTAGCCACCTTGGGAGGAACGCTTTGTCCCTCTGCTAGGGCTGCACTGGCGATATCCAGGGCCTGAATTGTATGCTTCATGGGGGGGCGTCCTGCCTGCCGAAGCCCCTCAACCGGTGGATTTTGGCAAACAACTGTCCCAGCGCCTACGGCTAAGCCCCCCAGCCACACCATGTTGGTATCAAGGGCAAACTGTTGACAGATGGCCAAGGCCAGGGCGTTTTGATGGGCTTCAGGAAAACCATTGTTTGCGATCGCACAGAGCCGCTTTGGACTTTCCTGAGCACAGGTAGAAAGATGTTTAGCCATCACCTCCAGCGATTTCATCATCAGAAATGGCAGTGAATCGATATACAAAGGGAAGGCAAACAAGACTAATTCAGCCCGATCAAAAGCCGAGAGAAATTTAGCTTGCCCCCCACCCTGCAGCAGGTTTCCCCTCAGCGTCAATGACTCAGTTTCCCAACCCCGTTGTTTGAGTTGTTCCAACACGTATCCGCCCAAAATGCCAGAACTGCTGGAGAGTTTAACCTTGGGACTGCCGACAATTAGTAATGCTCGACCAGGAGTCGCCATGGCTGGAAGCGGCATGGTGGTGCTCTCTGCCGTTGGCATTAGTGATTTGACCACTTTTTTAACTGGAAACGCATCGTTTCGAGTCAGTACCGTTTGCAGTTGTTGGCGGACTCTGTCCGATGTGTCGGTACTCAAGAGTACCGACGCTGCATAGGTAGGGGCATGAAAGTTAAGGGCGTTGCGTCCTACCAGCACATTGAATAGGTTAGCTTCCCCGTCATTTGGCTGACGCTGAATGCCAATGCCCACCAGCCGTGGATAGCGTGAATACCGGGGCAGGTGATGAACTTCCCTGTGATGAATGCAAAAGTCAGGTAACACCAGGGGTAGCCAGCGATCTTGAATCTTTTTGATCTCTGACGAATAGCCACCAAATGTTACAGGGGTGAATAGAATCGTCACATCACTTTGGATGATTGCCTGGGCAACGTCACGACCCGCATCAGGTTCTACACAGATCCCCGGTGTTTTGATCCAGCAGCCAAAACAGCCGATACAGGACCCCATTTTGATGTCTTTTAATGGAAACGTTTGCACCGTTGCGCCACGACTGTGTAGCTCGTCCAGGAGCGTTTCTAACACTGGGCTCAGATCATCATCGTCTACGCCTCTGCCATCTAGAAGAACAACTTTTTGTTTCAACATAGCAGCCTCCTATAGAAGTTAGGGCTGATTCTTTAATCATTGTCAGCCAACATAATCTTATTGCTTGTTTGTAAGTCTGAGCCAAAAATCTGAGAAAATTGTGAGGAATGGAATGAAGAGGATGTGGAGGTTGCGATCGCATCAAAATACGCCTTATAGCGGCCCAAGGATGAGGGCGATTGCCCAGGGATTTAATTTTGATTAAACGTTTGGTAAAACCGGCTGGGACGTTGGAGGTGTGCTGATAGCGTTGACTTTTCTGGTGGTTAAAACTTCTTTAATTGTTTGCTGAGCACCGCAACTACATAGGCTGCATAGGGCTTTGCCATTGCACCTGCCTCAACGGGGCCATCCCAGCCATCGGTATCCCACCAAGCATCCTCGTAGGCCAAATCTATCAAGCCACCAATGCTATATCTAGATACTTTTGTCACTAAGGAACGATAAGGGGGCCTGCAGGAGGCTCCTAGATGCGCCAAGTATCCAGAGCTTATATTCTTTACACTGCTCCCTCGGCATATTTAAAATCTACTTTAGCAACAATCATTGCATTAACAAGTGTAATCGCTCCACTAATAATAAACACCCCGCCGTAACCAATGCTGGTTGCCAAAAAGCCGCTGATACCTGCCGAGACTAGGCTACCAACAAAAAGTATAGTCGCTTGCAAAGTATAGTCAGTGCCTGCTGTTTTGAG
>JBCDJC010000247.1:0-7240 GCA_038748225.1 Cyanobacteria bacterium P01_H01_bin.26
AAATATTCTGCCCAATTAATAGAATTCTGTGAGCCAAAATGAGTAAATTACAGACATACAGCAAACTATAAGGCTAATCAACTTACCCAATCAGATCCAAACTACTTCTCCGTAGCTCCTCCTGACACAATCTACAAACTAAAACTGTGTTATAAGTCGTCAATTTGATTTATCCTTTTGTGGTGGGCTATGAGAGGAGTGGCTATACTGCTGAGCAGTTTCCATACAGCAGAAGTTTTGTTTCGATTTACCACATAACAATAAATAAAAAATCATTGGGATGAAAGTTCCCCTCCACTTGAAAACCCGACAATTGTCTCTGGTTAGAAGGGGGCTCAGCTTTGCTGAATTGTCACACTTGAATTCAGCAAAATATTTGTTTCATTGGCTTGGGCAGATGCATTACTGTGAATTGTGATGACACGATTATTATTTCGTCACCTCGAACACAAAGGAGGATGATTGTCATGCATTTATGATGGCCACATTTTGTTGTCACAGTAGATCACTAGCAATGATATCTCAAATGTGGCAAGTCAACCCAAATCTTACCTTTCTCATGCCAAGCTTGAGCAACTGCAGGCGGGGGCAGGAGGACGCGTTGCGCCGGATGCTCCAGACCAGAAGAAGCGCGATCCGTTCGATTTTGCCCTATGGAAATCGGCAAAACCGGGTGAACCTGCCTGGGAGTCGCCCTGGGGAATGGGACGACCCGGGTGGCACATCGAATGCTCGGCTATGATTCGGGCACGATTGGGTGAAACCATTGACATTCATGGGGGTGGAGGCGATCTGGTGTTTCCCCACCATGAAAACGAGATTGCTCAATCAGAAGCGCTGACTGGACAACCGCTCGCTCGCTGCTGGCTGCACAATGGCATGGTGACGGTGAATGGTGAAAAAATGTCGAAATCCCTGGGCAATTTCACCACGATCCGTGACCTGCTGGATGGGAAATGGGCAGAGTATCCGCAGCCGGTAGACCCGATGGCGGTGCGACTGTTTGTGCTACAGGGGCACTATCGGAAACCGTTGGATTTTACGAAGGATGCGATCTCAGCTGCGGTCAACGGTTGGCAAACAATGAAAGCCGGACTCCTCTTTGGCAACCATCACGGGGCCGCATTGGCATGGCCAGCCATCCAGTCTTCCCCACAGGAAACCAGTTCAGAAGATCCGTGGGTTAAACGGTTCCAAACCACCATGGACGATGATCTTAATACATCGGGTGCTCTGGCGGTGCTGTTTGAGCTTGCCAAAGGGCTGCAGCGAGAGGGGAACCGTCTGGTGCATGAAGGGAAACCTCAATCTAGCCCAGAGCTGCTCTGGCAGCAGTGGCAAACTTTGTTGCATCTGACCCAGGTCTTGGGGTTAGAGGCCAAAGCCGACAGTGACGCGGCAACTGGTGAATTGGATGAGGGTGAAATCTCTGAACTGATCCAGCAGCGCCAAACGGCTCGACAACAGCGAGACTTTATAACCGCAGATGATATTCGCGATCAGCTAGCGGCAGTGGGAGTTACGGTGGTTGATCAACCAAATGGAGCCGTCCGCTGGCATCAGCAGTAAATCAAAAATAATGAGCCTAGCTATTACACCTATGTTTGCTCTGTAAGGCAGAATTCTCTTTTCAAGGCTCACTCTGGCTTCTGAATAATTCTCTCTAGCTGTCGCTGTTTCGCCTTAGGGTCAATACTCAACAATCGCACGTAGTCAACCGAGTGCTTGACCAAAAACTGTTCTACCTGGGTTAGTACCTGAGCCTCATGGGCGCTGGTAATCGTCGGGCCACTTTGCCAGGAACCGACCTTGAATCGTCGCGCATCGGCAAATTCCAGGCCAATGTGATGGCCCTGGCGAAGTTGTTGCCGGATGATGTCTACGATGTTTGCCTGTAACGTAGCCGCCTTGCCATTTTGGTGCGAGCTATTACTAGCCCCGTTGACCGAATTCTGCAAAGAGGGGGCGCAGGCGATACCGTCAGAACAGCGATACCCGGCCCGTAAAGCTTGATTGATTTCGACTACGTGGTGAGAGAAGCTGCGATCGCTATCGTTGGCATCCGGTAGCCGATCGGCGGCCTGCTGAGTCGTAATCACCGCTCCCGATGGCACATACTTGCCAGCAGGAATCTCCACATCCTGAATCAGGGCGTGCATCATCACAATGCAGCCGTGGCCCACCTGGGCATTAAACACCGTCGAGCGAAAGCCAATAAAACACTCATTGCCAACGTAAGCTGGACCGTGGATCAACGCCATGTGGGTAATGCAGGTATCATGGCCAATCCACACCGAGTAGGCTTTCTGGTCATCCCCTAAGATACGTCCCTGCTCTAACCCGTGGATAACCACCCCGTCCTGAATATTGGTATTGGCACCAATGTAAAAGGGAGCCCCTTCATCCGCACGAATGGAGGTATTGGGGGCGACCATAACATTTTCTCCCAGTTGCACATCCCCAATTAGACTGCACTGGGGATGGACATAGGCAGATGCAGCAATAATGGGCTGATCTAGGTCGCTATCCCAGGGAGTGGGTGGGGCGGGTTGATGACGCAGTGGCATGATAGGGTCCTCGGTTCAAAGTTGAGTGGGATTAGGCGCATCCCCATAGACAGCGACGGGGTTAAACGTTTTGTTGGTTTCCGTAAAAGTGAGGGCAAAGGGGCGATTCTCCACCAGATTGCTCTCACCAGGGGAAATTTGGCGATAAAAACAAGACCGATAGCCCACATGACAACTAGCCCCTGTTCCGGCCACATTGACCTTCATCCATAGACAATCTTGATCATCGTCAATCAACAATTGCTGCACAGTTTGCACCAGCCCACTGGTGGCTCCCTTGTGCCAGAGCTGCTGGCGGCTGCGGCTGTAGTAGTGGGCTTCACCCGTTTCCAGGGTTTTTAGCAATGCGGCTTTATTCATGTAGGCATGCATCAACACCTCGCCGGTTGCAGCGTCTGTAGTGATAACGGGGATGAGCCCATGGGCATCAAACTTAGGAGCCAGGAGTATCCCTTCTTCGACAGCTTCAACCGAGGTACGGGCAGCAAAGGGTGATGACATAGGACAGAAAGTAACAATAGCTGGGCCTGAGAGCGTTGATTGGCGGTTGATTTGAGAATTGCAGCAACCTCTTTATTGGTTTGCTTTAAATTTGCAAACACCAACTTTACAAAGAGTTCACATCTACCTCTGTATATTCGCATATTGTGAGAATGATAATCATTCTAATTAGAGATTGAGGTTTTATTCGATGTCTAGTTTTAGTAAGTCAATGGTTTCTCTTACTGGCAAAATGGGTGGTGCGATGGTTCTCCGAACCGGCTCCGCCATCGTAATCGCCACAACCCTGAGTCTATGTACCCTGACTCCAGCCCAGGCGGCCACCTTTCGCCTTTCATGGACAGGGCAAATTCTGGGGTACAGCGCTGAGGGGCAATTTAGCTACGACGATGCCCAGACCTATGAAGACGGCATTGTTCGAGGTGATGATTTAGAGGCGTTTGACATCGCCTTCTATGATCCCCAAGGTAGTCTGATTCAAGAGTTTGAGGATAACCACCTCACCTATTCAGGGTTCAACTTTAATTTCGACACCCAAACGGGTGAGATTTTGCAAGATGGCTTTTTTAATGAGCCGAATGGTATTGATATTGGAGAATACACGGTTCTATTTGATGAAGCAGGGGAGGCCATTGGGGCAACGGGGCTAAATTTCTGGTCAGCAGCTCCGGCTCCCGATGGAGAGCCCATACCCCATGTTCACCTGACTGATTTTGGCAATGAGTTTCCTGAGCTGCCGATAGGCTTTGGCACCCACCTCGATGTGGCGTTCTTTACCCGTACGCGGGCACAGCTTCTAGACGATCCGGGGGCAGGCGATCAGCTTGGCCAACGGATGATTGCCACCCAGGTGCCTGAACCG
Organism: Cyanobacteria bacterium P01_H01_bin.26; assembly: GCA_038748225.1. Lineage (GTDB taxonomy): Bacteria > Cyanobacteriota > Cyanobacteriia > Phormidesmidales > Phormidesmidaceae > Leptothoe. Next base: position 3,931 of record JBCDJC010000247.1, read on the forward strand.
GGTGCGCTAGTTGGATTAGGTGCGATCGCACTGCTGGCTCGCCGTTTGCAGCGCTCTAGAGGTCAAGCCAAGTCTGTTTGAGGCCATTGAATTATTAATAATTGTCGGCGCTGAGACGATTAACAAAGGTAAAACCACTAGCTAGCCAGCCTGTCTCTCACCTGGCTAGCCAACCGCCGCCCCAAGCCAACAGCATTGAAAACGCAGTCGCGGCGAGCACCTGCCTGGCCATCAACCCCACTGCAAATCGCACCGACTGTTCACGGGCGATGGTAAGTGCGGTGACCAGGCAGGGCAACAACACCCCGGCCAGGTACACGCCCGTCAAGATCTGCAGGGGGGTGAGTAGGGCCAGGGTATCCGGTTCGGCAAACAGCAGCAGTCCGTCTTTGCGTATTGAGGCCAAAATGACCGGTACAGCCGCCTCTGGGGGCAGACCAAACAGACCCATCAGGGGATTAATCCATCCCGCCAGGAGAGCGATCAAACCAAACCAGTCCAGCACCGAAGCGATTACCGTAATCACTAAAAAGATGGGAATCGCATTGGTAAAAAACTGGTGAAGGGTACCCCGAGTTTCACGCCAGATGGCGGACCAGCGGGGCATTTCTAGAAAGGTGCGCTGTTCGATCAGCAATGTATTGTGGACCGAGCGGGCGGCTTTGGGTGCAGTCAGGCGGGTGTAAATCAGGGTGGTCAGGGTTAAATAGCCCAGATAGGGCACCACTAAACCGGGCAAATTGGCCGCGCTGAACACACCTAGTGTGGCCCCAAACTGGTAGGAACAGGCCGCGCCAAATGCGATCGCGCTCACACATGTTTGCCGAGAACAACTAGAACAGGCACGAGTGCTGATCACGGCGGGCACATTGCAGCCAAACCCCATAATTACCCGCACCAAATCTCGCCCGGATAGGCCAAAGGGTCTCAGGAGTGGGTGCAACGCCACGGTAATGCGTTCCACTAATCCGCTAGCTTTGTACGCGCCTAAAAACAGAGCGTACAGAATCACCGTAGGCACCGCCCAGACAAACAACAGCGGCCCCATGGTGACTAAGCCATAGCGGCCAATCAAAATCTCTCGTAGCAGCGATGGTGTTTGAGACAGAACCGTAATCAGAGGACCTAATCCAGCTTGTACGAGGGGATCCAGTACCCCCGCCACACCATTAGCCACACCAACAGCAAGGACAGCAGGCAACAACAACAAGAGTATAGCCAGCAACCAGCCCCAGCGCGGATGTTCTAGCCAGGTGGGATGGGGTTCAATGTGCCAGCTCGCCGGGATCGGGTGCCACTGTTTGGGAAAAATGGTCGGCGTCTGGAGTGCCCCTAGAATTTGTTGACGCTGCTCCCAGATTAAATGGCGAGCATCCACAGGAATAAACCCTACCTGGGTAGTTTGTTCCCAACGGCTCAGCACCTGCTGGGTAAACTCAGAGGGCATGACCTTATCCCAAAAGGTGACTATGACTAACCCTTGCTTCCCGGCAACTAACGGCAGCAGGTCTGCCAGGTCATCATCCATATGGGTGGCTTTGACCAACAACACAATGGTGTCGTGGGTGTGGAGTTGGGCCAGGGCCGCTCTGGTGGTGGCAGTGTCGGACCGAAAGAGAATACCTGGGGTGTCGATCAAGAGAGTGTCGCCTGCCTGATAACGAGCGCAGGCAATCGTTGAACCTTGAATGTTGGTACTTGTGGGGCATTGTCCGGTGAGGGCGGCTGCCAGGGCAGATTTACCAGTACTTTCTTTGCCGATGAGAACAATGGTGCGTTGGGTGGGGGAAGCCGTGGGCATTCAGAACCTCACTAACAAATACAGTCGTTGTCGCAGCAGGAGAGATCGTCGAGAAAGAGTCCGGCCTGGCGGTAGGCATCGAGGGGGGTGGGGTCAATGCCGAGGCGCTGGGCGATCGCATTGGCGATGACGGCAAACCGCTGACGAAATTTATAAATAAAGCAAAAAATCAGGTCGCCATGGCGGACAGAGGGACCGCTCACAAAAAGACCTGGGGTAAGGGTAGATTCGTCATTTTCCGTGAGGGCTGCATAGCCTTTGGACCAGTCAAACAGTGGGGAAATCTGTTTCAAACTGGTGTCAAAACCGGTGCAGAGAATCGGGGGGTGAGCCGTTACCCACTTCTGGTATTCGCTGTAGACCGCGTAGCCACCGGAGATAGGCTTGACCTCTTCAATGGGCGCGTTACCCACTAGGTCCAGGCGACCGGTGTTATAGACAAATTCCAGACGCTGCAGGGTGTAGGGCGATAAGGAGATACTGGGGTCGGTATCAGGATTCGCCCAGGCTCCAGTGCGATCAAGCACGCCGACTTTCTTTCCTATGGCCACTAAATTGGCCGCCGCATCCATACCGCTTTCGTAGCCGCCAATGATAATGAATTCATCCCCCTCTAAATCGGCCCACGACTGAATCTGAGTATTGTGGAGGCAGTGCTCTGCCCCTGGGAAGGTGTTGAGACGGGGATATTGATATTCTCCGGCAGCCCAAATCACAAACTGGGTAGATATTTCACCGTTGCTGGTGTGCAGGGTAAACCCTCCCTGGGGCAGGGGGTCAACACTCTGCACATCCACCTCGGTTTGAATCGGCAGCTCAAAGTAGTCGGCAACGGTCTGCAGATAAAGGGCATACTGCTTACCGCTGACGTGCTCTTGACGAAATGCGATCGCAGGCGAAGTCTTCAAGGTCACGGCATTCAGGTCGAGCAGTCCAAAGCCATGGCTGGGAAATGACGGGGTGATGAAGTTCATCTCCTTAGGCCAGCGGCTAAAAGAGGCTCCCACATGGTGTCGGTCTACAATTGTGAAGCGCTCTAGCCCCAGTTCTTTGAGCACGACGCCACAGCCGATACCAGCGGCTCCGGCACCCACGATCACAACGTCATAGGAAATCTTTGCTTGGGGTTGGCTCACACTGGGTTTCCTGAATGACTAAAGATACAAAAATGATAATCATTATCAAATTCTTTGTCTAGGGGCTATCGTGATGGGCAGACCAATAACGTCAGCCTTCTCTAGCCGGGGCACTCAGCACGAGTCCATATCCTGGGGATTATGCCACCGTCGCCGGTAGTGGAGGAGAACTGTGGGTATGGGTGGATTTGCCAGCTATGGATTTGTTAAGGGATATTTCCCACCTGAGTAGTTAGGGGCTAGCAAAAGAATAGATTACCGTGGATAATGAACCTGACACCCTCAGGTCAATTAATGCTGGACGAACGGATGCAAGCAACAGTGAAAGATGCCGCCAAGAAGCTCACCGGCCCCAAGAAGCGTGCATTTATGG
>JBCDJC010000248.1:0-7217 GCA_038748225.1 Cyanobacteria bacterium P01_H01_bin.26
CCAGGGCTGACAACTTCGACAACCAGCTGCGGTGGCGGCATATCGTAGGTGATGATTGAGCGACTGGCACCTTCAAGGGCCAGAGCTGCTTCGTCCGATAGAACGGCTAGGTCTGGTAGACGGACGGTGGCAAGTGTGCCACTGACTGCGATTTCTAGACCGATTCTGAGGCAGTAATGGGGAATGCCCTGACGCAGAAAATAGGCTAGCAGAAACATCGCAATACGCTGGTTGATATCGCTTTCAGCAGGCATCTCGATTAACTCCCCGTTAACCAGCTCATAGCGTTTTTCTGTGGGAGCTTCATAGTTGAGGTAATCGGCCAGGGTAAGCCGCTGCCGGGCAACCGTCATAATCTGAGCCCTATGTGCGTTAGCACTATTGTAATGAATAGCTTCGGTTCACTACCCCGCCAGACCAGCCCGATCAAAAATTACTTGGGCCGAAATCTTTAACTCTGGTAGCTGCGGATCATTAATCGCCGTGTTGCCCCGATAAGTGATTGGCACCGCATTGGTTTGAAATACGGTTACAGTTTTTGCCCGTGGATCAACGATCCAAACATTTACGGTTGCACTATTGGGGTCACGCACCTCATTAACCCAGCGGTACACATTAGATCTGCCAATATTCAGCATAAGTTGGTGTAACCAAAACAACGATGGGTGCCCGTAGCTGTGAACTCCCATCGTTGTTTGTCAAAGACGTAGAGCGCAGGCCCGTTTGGTGGCCTAAGTTGTAGCTAAGCTAGGCTGCGCTGAAGTCCCGGGCTCTTGCAAACGACCCAAAATTGCATTGGTATTGGCTTTGGCATCGCCAAATAGCATCTGGGTATTGTCCTTATAGAACAATGGATTTGCTACACCAGCATAGCCAGCGGACATACCGCGCTTCATCACAACGACGTTGCGCGCTTTCCAAACTTCCAATACCGGCATACCTGCAATGGGGCTCTCAGGATCTTCCATGGCGCTAGGGTTCACCGTATCGTTTGCGCCGATTACCAACACCACATCGGTTTCAGGGAAATCATCATTGATTTCATCCATCTCTAGCACAATGTCGTAGGGCACATTGGCTTCGGCCATCAGCACATTCATATGACCGGGCAAACGACCGGCTACGGGGTGAATGCCAAAGCGTACATTGACGCCACGCTTGGTCAGAATGCGCGTAATTTCAGAAACTGCATGCTGAGCCTGGGCTACTGCCATACCGTAGCCAGGGGTGATAATTACGCTCTGGGCATCGGCCAGTAGTTCAAGGGTGCCGTTGATGTCGGTTTCGGTTACCGTACCTTCGACGCTCTTGGCGCTGCTGCCTTTGCTAGATCCCTGACCAAAGCCACCTAGGATCACGCTAAAAAAGGAGCGGTTCATGGCCTTGCACATGATGAAGCTGAGGATGGCACCGCTGCTGCCGACGAGGGCGCCGGTCACGATCAGCAGGTCGTTGGAGAGCATAAAGCCCGCTGCAGCTGCGGCCCAACCAGAATAGCTGTTGAGCATGGAGATGACCACAGGCATGTCGGCCCCACCGATGGCGGCGACAAGATGGATGCCTAGGAGGGATGCGATCGCAACCATCCCCAATACATACTTAAATCCCTCGGTTCCCTCAGCGACCATAAAGCCAACCCCAAGCACCACCGTGCCAATCAGCATGGCAATATTCAGCAAATGACGCCCCGGCAGCATCAGCGGCTTGCTGCTAATAATGGCCCGCAGTTTGCCGAAGGCCACTACAGAACCGGTGAATGTCAGTGCCCCAATAAAGATGCCGATGTAAATTTCTAGCTTATGGATAGTTTCTTCCGCACCCACTAATGTGGGGTCGGGTCCCAAATAGCTGGCTAACCCCACCAGCACAGCGGCAAGACCGACAAAGCTATGGAGAATGGCGACCAGCTCGGGCATTTCGGTCATTTCCACCCGGGAAGCCACCAGACCACCAATGGCGACAGCCGGTACAATCGCCGCGATTAAAAGTCCATAGGCACTCACCTGGGGGCTCGTGGCCGCTAGGGCAATAATCATACCGACAATGCCGTAAATATTGCCGCGCTTGGCGCTTTCTTGGTTGGATAGACCCCCCAAGCTGAGAATGAAAAGAACGATGGCGACCAAATAGGCCACCGCAACAAGATTGTTAGACATGGGAAAGAAATTGTAGAGAAATGTCTAAAGTGAGAAGCTTTCAAAGTCCTTCTCTATTGGGGAGAAGGCCCTAAAGCAGGGCTACTTGCGGAACATCTTGAGCATCCGTTGGGTAACTAGGAATCCTCCAGCAATATTTATAGTGCCGATAAAAATTGCGATCGCACCTAGCACCACCGTCGGGGACATACCCTGACCAGAAATCTGCAGCATGCCACCGATGATAATAATGCCGCTGATGGCATTGGTCACACTCATCAAGGGCGTATGCAGCGACGGCGACACATTCCAAATCACCTGCCAGCCAACAAAGCAGGCCAAGACAAATACCGTGAAGTGGGAGAGGAACGATGTGGGGGCACCAATGCCAATCCCCAGGAGAGCCAGGACGGCAACGACAACGCCGATCCATGTCCAGGGCAGCGTAAATTTAGGAGCTGCTGGAGCCACAGGCTCTGGTGCCTCGGTCTTGGCTGCAACCGGCGGCGGGGTCGGTTTTTCCGGTTTGGGCGCAGGCCAAGTCACTTGCCCACTATGGCTGACTAGGGCTCCGCGGACGACTTCATCGTCGAGGTTGACGGTATAGTTCTCAGCACCGCCCATGTCGTTCAACAGGTGATAAAGGTTCATCCCATAAAGCTGACTGGACTGTCCGGCCATGCGGCTGGCCAAATCCGTCAGGCCCACAATAGTAACGCCCCGGTGACGATAGACGGTGCCTGGGCGAGTGACCTCGCAGTTACCCCCTTGTTCGGCGGCCATATCTACAACCACTGAACCCGGTTTCATCAGTTCCACAGTGTCTTTAGTCACCAGCAAAGGGGCCTTCTTGCCAGGAATGAGCGCCGTCGTGATGATGATATCCACCTCTTTGGCCTGCTGGGCAAACAGGGCCATCTCCGCTTCGATAAATTCCTTACTCATCGTTTTGGCGTAGCCGCCGGAGCCAGTGCCATCCTCTTCAAATTGCAGCTCTAAAAACTGAGCCCCCATGCTTTCGACCTGCTCTTTAACCACCGGGCGGGTATCAAACGCGCGGACAACCGCACCGAGGCTTTTGGCGGTACCAATGGCCGATAGACCTGCTACCCCTGCACCGATGACCAATACTTTCGCCGGGGGGACTTTGCCTGCAGCCGTAATTTGCCCGGTAAAAAATCGGCCAAAGTTATTGGCGGCCTCAATCACAGCCCGATAGCCAGCCACGTTAGCCATAGAGCTCAGGGCATCCATCTTTTGGGCGCGGCTGATGCGCGGCACGGAATCCATTGCTAGGGCTGTCAACTGTTTCGCCCCTAGCTGCTGCACCAGCTCAGGGTGCTGGGCGGGCCACAGAAAGCTAATCAATGTCTGGCCTTTGTGGGCCAAATCGGTTTCATGACGGTTTAGATCGCGATGTTGGCTGGGGGGCTGCACCTTAAGTACGATGTCGGCCTGTTGCCAGAGCTCTGTGGCATTGGCGATCACGCTGCAGTCCGCATCACGGTAAGCCTGGTCTGAAAATCCCGCTGGCTCACCAGCACCCTGTTCTATGAGCACATCAAATCCAAGGGACTGAAGTTTTTTAACAGTTTGGGGCGTGGCTGCAATTCGACATTCCCCCGATGTGATTTCCCTTGGAATGCCGATCCGCTTTGGACGGGTGGCCTGGGCTGTTTGTGGGTCAACAGTGCCTGGATCGAGTGCAATGGTCATGGTAAATCCTTTGATTAACTAGCTGGGCTAACGACTGTTGTAAAAACACTATGGGATTGAGATCGCACCTGGGCTAAATCCAACCGGAATAACTTTAGATTTAAGAGTTTTCTTTAACCAAAAATTGGATGATTACTCTGCTGGTTAACCTACTTGTTTCAGTATTGTTTTAGTAGATTCAGATGGCGAAATATTCCCCTTTTGGCTAGGCCAAGTATTTGCCTCAGAGGTTTCTAGGATAGCTGACTGGCCTTCTTATTCCGTTGGTTCCAACGCTTCACAAATTAATAAATTAGCCTGTGATTCGCCATCTGTGTAAACAGGCTTCAACTCTATCTAGAACTGATTCAAAGGTCAAAAAATAGCCCGATACTAGCCGTTTCTATTCTGTCAATTTAGATGTTGAAACATGTAGATTTATTTACGAAGACTTATCTTTTTTGCAGGGATCTAGATTTGTTGGGTCTCTAAGGTCGGTGTCGTTCACAAAAAGGCTGAAACATGCCCTCATCTGCCTTTATGCAGGCCTTTGATCATGCAGAAGTCCTGAGCCCTATGGGAGTTTAGTCTGTGTGCTAGCCTTAAGAAAAGTTTCGTTCCGTAAAACCGGGGTGTAAGTTTAGTCAAGATTTAGCTGCTCAGCCCATTTCCAACAGTTTCTATGGACTGAACTTTTTAGGGGAGCGGACACCCCCATAACGGGGCCAATTTTCTAAACCGTCCTTACCATTGGCTGATGGGTTAGGCCCCCGTGATACTTCTTAATAAGATGAATAAGCTCTAACTTGTAACTGTGAGCCTGAGGAGTGACTATATGACACCTAACAAAATTATTCGATGGGGCCTGGCTGGGCTGATGCTATCATCGGCGGCTGTTCTGAGTGCGCCCACGTTTGCCCAGGATAGCTATAACACTGACGGGCTGACTATTTTTGGAGGGGTAGAGTCTGAGTATCGCCTGGCCTATGACCTGCGAAACAATACCAGGCGCAACACGCGTGCTAACTATGCGCTAGAGGTGCCAGGGGATGCTATCGATGCGGCCACTTCTGCGCTGATAGTAACCATTCCCGAGACGTTTTCTAAATACAGAGGTCGCATTGACCTAGATGAAATCACCGTTCGCTATGGCCGCATCGACAGTGAAGGCGAGGAAATTGCCGTTGATGAGGTGCTCTGGGACGATCGGGTCTTTAGTGGCGCCCAGGATTTATCTGATGAACTCGATAAAATCGAAATCTTTTTGGCTGAGGATATCCCAGCTGATAGGTCATTTACCATTGAGTTTGGTAAGGTTCGAAATCCCAACCGTAGCCTAATGCTACGTACCAATCTGCAGGTGCTGGCGCGGGGCCAAGAGCTGGCTAGCTATGTGGGCACTTGGGAAATGCTGGTGGCCTACGAGGATCGTGACTAGGCTGTATTTTCACTAGTTGCTCTGGCATGTTACCATCAGAGACCGCGCTGATTAGGGCGCGGCAGTACTTTTGTTTTGAGCAGACCTAGGAGTAATCGCCATGACTAAGCGCACCCTCGGCGGTACGTCACGTAAACGTAAGCGTGTTTCGGGTTTCCGTGTCCGTATGCGCACTGCCAATGGCCGTCGCGTTGTCCAGTCCCGTCGTAAGCGGGGACGTGCTCGTCTGGCTGTTTAAGACGGTCGACTAGCTGCGATCGCACCTGTGGCGCTACCGAGACAACATCGACTGCGGTCTCCTCGCTCGTTTTCCAAGGTTTATCGTCAGGGGCGACGAGGGAGCGGTCGTTCCTTAGCTGTCAAAGCCTTAAAAAATCCTTCACCCGATGGTTGCTTGCCGGACGAGCGGTCATCGGGTGTTTGCATTGGCGTCTCGATTAGCCGCAAAGTTCATAAGCGGGCCGTTGTGCGCAATCGTATCAAGCGCCAAATCCATACCGCTCTCAAAACCTTGCTTCCCAGGGCTGTGGGGGATTGGTGGCTGGTTGTCAATGTGCGAACAACCGCAATAACCTGCGAATATTACGAAATTTTGCAAGAATTAGAAGAGGTATTGGTAGAGCTGGAGGTGCTAGATGGCAATTAAAGAGGAAGTTTATTACGAGGGCGGTCCCCACAAAGGCGATTTGATTTTTAACTGTCTGTTAGCGTTTACGGTGGTTTGCATTCCCATCACCGTTGGGGCAATTATTCGGGCACTTTGGGTGCGCTATCGCATCACCAATCGTCGTATTTCGGTAACTGGCGGTTGGATGGGACGCAACCGCACCGACCTTATTTATTCAGAAGTGACTCGGGTGGCTGTTGTGCCCCGTGGGTTTGGCATGTGGGGGGATATGGCGGTGCAGCTTAAGGACGGCAGCCGTCTAGAGATGAGGGCGATGCCTAACTTTCGTGAAATCTACGACAAAATCACCGCCAATATCTCGGACAAGGCACGGGTAGCAAGCGGACTAAGCGCCTAAGGGCAGCCTATTTGCTCTCACCTCCGGGTCAGTAGCCTCATCTGGTCTCCTGTTGTCAGGTCTTGCTGGCGAGCAGACTGACTTCTTTTTCCTTCGAGAAAGTTTTTGTTTCTTGAATTTCTTTTCCGCGACCAGCTGGTGAAAGGCTCCCCATCATTTTTCTGGATTCAGGTGATGATAACCGTCATAATCAGCGGCGGAACACCGTCCCTCATATTTTTACCTGGGTGAAATACCAGTCCTTTTTGCTGTGAGTAGCCCTAAGCCCTGCAATATTCAGATACATTAGAGTTCGGTAGGCAATTTGCTCGGTAAGCGCGCATGGACTTCGGTATTGGATTTCTGACGAACAACATAATGCTGCCAATCCTGGATTTCTTCTACGGGATTGTGCCTAGCTACGGGCTGGCTATTGTAGCTTTGACCCTTCTTATTCGCTTTGCGCTCTATCCGCTGAACGCTGGGTCAATTCGCAACATGCGTCGCATGAAGATCACCCAGCCGCTTATGCAGAAAAAGGTAAAGGAAATTCAAGAGCGTCATAAAGACGATCCGGCCAAGCTTCAAGAGGAAATGGGCGGCGTTTACAAAGAATTTGGTAATCCCCTGGCGGGATGCTTTCCTGTCGTTCTTCAGATGCCCATTCTGTTTGCGCTATTTGCAACTCTTCGGGGCTCGCCGTTTGCTGACATTAACTATCCTGTCAATCTACAGGTCTTGCCCCAGGAGGCGATTGAGCAGGTTGAACCCCAGGCATTTTCTGCAAAGCCATCTAACTTGTACATTGCCGATGGCGAGCATTTTTCTGTCTCCGCTGTTTTACCTAGCGGTAATCGTCTCGCTGTAGGTGATACTGCTTCGGTTCGTTTGCAATCGGCTGACGGTAAGTCTATTCAGCAGCTTGCCAATGAGTATGCTGAAGAC
>JBCDJC010000249.1:0-7214 GCA_038748225.1 Cyanobacteria bacterium P01_H01_bin.26
ACCGCTTTTACAAACTATTTTTTCGCGGGACGCTTTACCGGCTCTTTATAAATCAGCGTCCGATAGCATCGGCGCAACTGCTTTGCCAGCCCATCCTATGAATAAACGTTGAATAACAATTGTTAATTCAGACAAGGGCTTACTTTAGATAGGGATAGGAAAAATTACAGAGAGTACGCCGTGGGCCAAACCGTTAGCGTAAATGAGAACACCCCTGCCACCATTCAGGATCGAAAAGCAGACCATTTACGCATCTGCTTAGAAGACGACGTTCAATGCCATCAGATCACGACGGGTTTAGAAAACTACCGCTTTATCCACTGCGGGCTGCCTGAACTACGCTACGACCAGGTAGATATTAGTAGCCATTTTTTGGGCAAGACCCTGCAGGCCCCCCTACTGATTTCTTCGATGACGGGGGGTACGGAACAGGCTCGCTTGATCAACCAGCGATTAGCCACCGCCGCCCAGAAATTTGGGCTGGCCATGGGGGTGGGGTCCCAGCGAGTGGCTGTTGAAAAGCCTGAGCTAGCCAACACCTTTAGCATTCGCCGATATGCCCCGGATGCCCTCCTGTTTGCCAATTTAGGGGCCGTGCAGCTGAACTATAGCTATGGACTAGAGCACTGTCAGCGGGTGGTGGATTGGCTGGAGGCCGATGCCCTGATTTTGCATCTCAATCCTCTGCAAGAATGTGTCCAGACTAGGGGCGATACGGATTTTAGCGGGCTGTTTTTTAAAATTGAACTCCTCTGTGCAAAGCTGCCGGTTCCCGTCATCGCTAAGGAAGTCGGCAATGGCATTTCGGGCCGTTTAGCTCAAAGGCTGATTGAGGCAGGTGTGGCGGCCATCGATACGGCGGGGGCTGGGGGTACATCCTGGGCAAGGGTAGAAAGCGAACGCGCCCAGGATGTCAAACAGCGTCGTCTGGGTCAAACCTTTGCGGACTGGGGCATTCCCACGGCTGACTGTATTACCAGCGTACGTGCGATCGCACCCCACATACCCCTGATCGCCTCCGGTGGCCTCCGCAACGGTCTAGATGTCGCCAAAACCCTGGCCCTTGGAGCTGACATTGCTGGTTTGGCCCTACCCTTCCTTAAAGCGGCTGACCATTCCGAGGAGGCCCTAGACACCCTGAGCGATATCCTGATAGCTGAACTTAAAACCGCCCTTTTTTGTACCGGCCAGGGAAATCTTCAGGCACTAAAACACGCCCAGGTGCTCCAGCGCTTACCATAAACTAAAATCAGACTCCCATCCTTTTTGTTGCCCACACCATGCGAGACTTCTTAAAATATGCGGCGGCTAGTGCCCTTGGTACCGTAGTCGGCCTGTTTAGCCTAGTTGCCCTGCTGGGGGTGGGCGCCCTGGGATTGGCCGGTTTTTTTATTAGCTCCGCCGCCACCGAAGCGGAACCTGAGGTCGAAAAAAACTCGGTTTTAGTGTTTGATCTGGCCACCGACATTATCGATGCGGTGCCCTACTCCGGTCCTGGCATTGTCCTAGAGGAGACCTTTTCCGGTGACGGCTATCGGGCTATTTCCCTGTACAGCGCCCTGCAAGCCATTGAAGCTGCCGCCACCGATGACAACATCACCGGTATTTACCTCACTGGCAACACCAATGCCGGGTTTGCCACCCTCAATGAGGTGCGTGCGGCCCTAGAAAAATTTAAAGCCGATTCCGGTAAACCCGTGTTGGCCAACAACACCCTCTGGGGTGAGCGCGACTATTATCTGGTGTCGGTGGCTGATTCTGTATACCTCAATCCGGCGGGCATCATGGAACTCAACGGCTTTCGAGCCGAAATTCAATTTTTAGCCGGAGCCCTCAACAAGTTTGGTGTTGGGGTCCAGGTGCTGCGGGCGGGGCGGTATAAATCTGCCATTGAACCCTTTACCCGCAGCGCCAGCAGCCCAGAGGAGAAGCAACAAACCCAGGCCCTGCTCACCGACCTGTGGCAAGAATTTGTGACAACCACCAGTCAAGCGCGAGAAACCACCCCCCAGGCCATCCAAACCATTGCCGAAAACCAGGGATTGCTACCGGCGGCTGAGGCCCAATCGGCGGGTCTGATTGACAAGGTTGCATTTTATGACGATGTGCTGTCAGAGCTAAGGGAGCTGACGGAGCAAACCGACGACGAATTGCTCGATGAGCAAGACGATGACTTTACCCAAATCAGTCTTTACAGCTATAGCCAGATCGTAGAGTCCGATGCTGACAGCCAGGACACCGTTGCCGTCGTGTATGCCAGCGGCGAAATTGTGGATGGTGAGGGCACAGCGGCGGGGCTGATTACATCGGGGGGGCTATCGGACACCCTGCGCCAGGCCCGCCGAGACCAGGATATTCAAGCCGTGGTGCTGCGGGTGAATAGTCCAGGGGGAAGTGCGATCGCATCCGAGGTCATCGCCCACGAAGTCGAGCTTTTAGCCGCCGAAAAACCCGTCATCATCTCCATGGGTAACTATGCCGCTTCGGGGGGCTACATGATCGCCGCCCCCGGCGACCAGATCTTTGCCACCCCAGCGACCATCACCGGTTCTATCGGCGTGTACAGTCTGCGGCTTAACTTCAAAGAAATCGCCAATCGCAACGGCGTCACCTGGGATGTAATCAAAACCGCCAACCTGGCCGATATCGACACCATCAGCCGCCCCCAAAGCGAAGCCGAACTCGAGCTACAGCAGGGATTTATCAACACCCTATACGATCGCTTTTTGACCCTGGTAGCTGAAGGTCGCGAACTGCCCAAGGAAAAAATCAGCCAGGTTGCCCAGGGACGGGTATGGTCAGGCACCGATGCCAAAAGCGCTAGCCTGGTGGACCAGATGGGAGGCTTGAATGCTGCCATTACCGCCGCTGCCGAAGCCGCCGAACTAGACGACTGGCAGGTAGAAGAATTGCCCAAGCCTCCCAGCCTAGAAGAACAGATCTTTGAAAGTCTCTTTGGGGTAGGCATAGTCTCCAAACTACCCTGGGCTCAGGATCCCATTTCCCAAGAGGCCATGAAACTAAGGGAAGACTTAAGCCTGTTAAAAATCCTCAACGATCCTCGAGGTGCATATATGCGTCTGCCGTTTACAACAGAAATTGATTAACCTCGGCCATCCAAAGAGACTGGCCATACAGCATTTAATCATCAGAAAACTGTTCTTGTCCGTATAGATCCGCCAGCGTAATCTCCATCTCCATAGAAGACAACACAATATAGGAAATACAGTCCGAACTACGCAGGTGATTCACCAACAGCGCTGACGAATTCCCCATAATAATGACATGGGCTTTGCTGGCCCCAACCAGGGCGACTATTCATGCTTGATAGGACTAACTCGCTCAATTTCCAAATACTCTTCAGGAGTAAAGTAGGCATGGCTAGCCATTGTGCTCGTTTTATCGTCACTACCCCCAGCTGGTTACAGGCATGATAATTCTGACTCACCAGATTCTAATTCTGTAAGAGAATGCAACTAGAAGGTGAAATCCTTATCCCTGACGCGAAGCTTACCCAATATTTACTGGTACAACGTAAAGAGGATGACAAATCCAAATTTCTAGCTCAAGCCGGATTTACCCAAGCTAATGCAGACCAACTGAAGCAGGCTATCATCCTACTGATTCAGACCCATGGGGCAATTTCAGATCGCCAGAATAAATATGGCAGATATTATCAGGTTGAAGGGCCACTGATTGGACCTAATGGCAACCTCGCGGTTGTTACAGTATGGATAGAACGCACCATAGACGGAAAAATTCAGTTTGTTACTCTCAAACCAAAACGATGAAGCAATCTACAATTAACCTTTATGATCGGATTTCGCTTAATCGAGATTTTCCCGAATACAACTTAAAAAAGAGTGATATCGCTACGTTTATTGATACCGTCCCCGATCCTGAGGGCATCGAGGACGGCTATATTCTTGAAGTCTTTAATGCCCTGGGCGAATCAATTGATGTCGTGACGGTACCTAAGTCTGCTGTTGATTCACTTCAGCCCCATGAAATCCTTTCAGTACGTAGCTTGGTGCAAGTGTAAGCAGGTATACCTAAGCCAGCATCCTTGTCGACTCCTTTCAGGGAGCGACTACTTAATCCGTAAAACTCCGATCCACTGCTCCAGTAGCAACCGTTTCACCCACTAGACTTGCTAATGCCAACGCCTGAGCCATGGGCATCTGTCCGTAGGTAAACACCCAGGGCATCGCCGCTGGCAACGCCAACTGTTCCAGCGCATAGGGACTGCCATAGACAATCACCGCCTGCAAGTTCCCGGCGGTCGTCTCTAGACACTGGCGCGCTAACTGCACCAGGTTCTGAGCACTCCGAAACGGGTTACCCCGAATAAATAGTTGCAACAATGTGGGCACATCTGTTGCTAGTAACTGTGATGACCGACTATCCAACAGCGTCAGTCCATAGCCCCACTGCATTGGCACAGTAATCGCCGGAGCTGTTCGGGGCAAATACCGACAGCCCAAAACATCATCCACCAAAATCACATTTTGCCCCTGTTCTTTGGCTCGAAACTGGGCAACACTCCGACGACCGGACGCTTGTAAAACAGATTTTGCTAATGCTATGGTCTCTGGCTGTGCCAGCTGCTGCACCTGGGTTACTGGTTCAGGAACCTCCCAGTTATGACAAGACGGCCCGGTGCCCAACGGTCCAGACACCTTATGCTTCGCTCGCCAGATCCGCTCCACCGTCGACCGAATTTGCCCCTTATCCAAACGGCCCACACGCACCGCCTCACAAATCGCCTGGATGCAGCCCTCCACATCGGCTGGCATCAGCACCACATCGGCTCCTGCCTCGACCGCCAGTACAGCTGCTTCGTAAGGACCGTAGGTGTCAGTAATCGCCCCCATCACCAGCGCGTCGGTCACGATCAGACCATCAAAGCTAAGTTCCTGACGCAAGAGCCCAGTCAGAATCGGTTTCGATAGTGTAGCCGGATGCTGCTTGTCCAAGGCGCTCAGACAGATGTGGGCCGTCATAATGCTGTCCACGGGCCTACCAGCTTTAGCAGAGATGGCTCCCCTAAAGGGTTCTAACTCAACCTGGTCTAACCTGCCGAAATCGTGATCGATCACCGGCAGACTCAGGTGTGAATCGATTGACGTATCGCCATGGCCAGGAAAATGCTTGGCCGTTGTTAATACCGGATAGTCCTGGGCCCCCTGGATAAACGCCTGGGTCAGCTGGGTGACAATTTCTGGGGTTTCGCCAAAGGCCCGCACATTAATCACCGGATTCGCTGGATTATTATTTACATCCACCACTGGGGCCAGTATCCAGTTGAGGCCAATGGCCATGGCTTCGTTGGCGGTATGCTGACCAAATTGGCGAGCATAGGTTTTTGCCAGGGGCAAATCATGGCGGGCAATTTCCCCCAGGGCCATGGGGGGCGCAAACCAGGTAGCACCGCTAAAACGCTGACCCACACCTTCTTCAATATCCGCTGCGAGCAGGAGCGGAATGTCGGCCATCGCCTGTAGTGCCTGGGCGCGCAGGGCAACTTCAGCAGCGCTACCACCCAGCAGAATCACACCGCCCACCCCCAGCCTAGTGATGTAATGCTCCAGCTGGGTCTGGGTCGCTTCCCATGTGGGATATTCAATTTCGTGGTCAAACAGGTGCCCGGTGGTGCGTACCACAATCATTTGGGCTACAAGCTGCGGTAGTGACAGGCTATCCGGGTCTGGCAAGACGGGGGTGAGCATACGTGCCTTAGCGTTGGGACCTAGGCGTTGTCTCCATCTTCGGTAGCACTGGGTACCGCAGCGGGAATGGTCTCAGATAGCTCGGGGGAATCATCGCTGCCGCGCTCATGTTCTAGCTGGCTAAGCAGGTTTAGCACCTGGGTTCCCTGCTCAAACGAAACATCTTCTTTAAAGATGATTTCCGGGGTTCGCCGCAGTCGCAGTCGCCGGCCTAGGGCACCCTTGACATAGGATGTGGCGGCTGCAAGCCCTGCCATGGTTTCGGCTTTGGCTTCGGCGGTGCCGTAAATGCTGACAAATACCTTGGCATGTTGCAGATCACCGGCCACATCCACGGCGGTAACGCTGACCATACCCGCGCCCACCCGTTCGTCTTTGATATCTGATATCAGCATCTGACTGATTTCACGCTTGATTGATGCCGATACCCGCGCCACTCGACGACTCGTTGCCATGGCCTTTCTCCTTACAACTTATTGGCACATACTTATTGGCAAACCAGGGCGGCTATGCTAGCCCTAGCATGGCTCGTAGGGTAAAACTTAGACATATAAACCCGGATACCACAGCTCCGATCAGAGCAACTGCGGTAACGCGATTTTCGAAGAGCGGTAGCAGAGGTTTAACAATGCTGTAGAGTACACCCAACGTAAAGGTAATAAAGTAACGCGGATAGCGCGATACATTGGAAAAAAAGTCTTGCATCGTCTAAATTGAGGCTCAGTAGTAGCCTTTGAATTTAAGCAGATTATTAAAAGCCTTATTTATCCTACCGTAGGTGCTCGATTCTCCTGAGAGGAAAATCCTTAAGAGTTTATGGTCCAACTATCACCCTCAACCGCAGCACTGCGCCCATTTTTGAAATGGGCCGGGGGCAAACGGCAGCTGGTACCTGAACTGCTTAAGTACGTTCCCTCTGCCTACGGTCGATACTATGAACCGTTTATTGGCGGGGGGGCACTGCTGCTGACCCTGCAGCCTTTACAGGCGACGATTAGCGATCGCAACTCCGAGCTAATCAACTGTTACCAAGTCGTCAAATATTCCGTAGACGACCTGATTAAAAACCTGCGGCAGCATTACAACGAAGCCGCCTACTTTTACGAAGTACGCGGTTGGGACCGCCAGGCTGAGTTTGCCTCGAAAACGTCGGTACAGCGGGCGGCGCGGATTATTTTTCTAAATAAAACCTGTTATAACGGGCTATTTCGAGTTAACTCGAAGGGTCAGTTTAATGCCCCCTTTGGCCGGTATAAAAATCCCACCATTGCCGATGAAACGGTTTTAAGAAACGTCAGCGAGTATCTAAACCAGGCAAACGTAGGCATTTGTCAGGCAGATTTTGCTGTGACCGTGGCGGAGGCCGGTCATAACGATTTTGTCTATTTTGACCCCCCCTACGATCCGGTATCGACCACGGCATCCTTTACGGCCTACGACAGCAGCCGATTTGATCGCAACGAACAGCAGCGGCTAAAAACCGTG
>JBCDJC010000250.1:0-7172 GCA_038748225.1 Cyanobacteria bacterium P01_H01_bin.26
ATAAGATAAGCTCTCGTTAAGACTGGAACTATGTTGCCCACTAACTATTACTCTAAGCAAGAGACTTTCGTAAGTAAGATTGTTATCATCATTTGAGCGCGATCAACGATTGGCCCTGCTATCACATGATACCGGTTCGCCTGCAAAGGCAGGCCCTGAGTTGGTCAATAAAGCCCTGTTGTTTATGCAGGGAATATCAAATTAGAGCTGACGAAATCAGTAGACTAACATGACCACAACTTCGGAAAAAGATCACGATATTGTTGCAGACTGAGTGAAACTTGGGTTTTATGCAACGTCCATCCTCTTTAACGTCTGCTTAATTGTTCAGGTGTTAACGGTTGGTGTTGCTTACTTCACCGAGCCTGCCTGGTGGACTATTCACGTCTCGATTAACTAACTATTCACCCAGGGATACAAGTAAGTCCAAAATCAGAGGGGCACCTTATATAGATACCCCTCGGACTTACGAAAACGCTCATGCGCTCGACTCCATGACCTTTTCCGTCTGGGTGTCCCAGAACGTTTAACCGTCCAAAGTGCAGGCCCTAGTAACCTCAAGCATCGATATCTGAGATTTCTGCACATCTGAGCTGTCAGGCTACCAGTTTCAAAAATGCCACAAGTTTGGACTTACAAGCTCACACTGCACTCACAATGAGGTAGCCTACGACACCGTTAATTTGGATGGATCGCATGATGAAACGATTTTTGGCTTGGAGCGCAATTGCACTGCCTCCCACCCTTTTGATTCTCCTATCCCTAAAACCGCTAGAAATTGTTTCGATCCGTTTTTTTGGTTTCTTTGCGGCTGTATTCCTGACGGCCCTTATTGTAGCGCTGATGGTAATTCCTACCCTCAAGTCTCAAAAGCGTTTTCGACGACAGGCGGCAGTATCACTCACCATGGTGGTTTCTATCGTTGTATTCCACTGGCCGCTGAGAATAGCCTATGCGTTCTCCCGTCCCGACTTTGACCGAGTAGCAGAACAGGTAGCAGCAGGAGAAAAAATAGAAGCGCCCCAACGCATTGGCTGGTTTCAGATCAAACGCATTGATGCTCCTGGTTTTGCTGCCAATGGTATTGATTACCAGGGACTGCGTCTATGGACTGATCTTCACCCCAGTGGAAAGACCGGCTTTGTCCAGTCAAGTCCCGATAATTTACAGTTTAATCTTTGGAGCCATTTTAAGTTGGATGAGACCTGGCAGTTTATTGCTGAGGACTGACATACAGCATACAAAAGCGTCTCGCAGTTCAGCCATTTTCTATCCCTTGCCACCGGGCCGTTTGAAAGGCATCTTTAATTTTTTATCTACCCTAGAGATTCTCTATGCGACACTTCTTTTTTTCTGGGCCGATGCTTGTTCTAGTGGCTGTGGCTGGTTTTGCAAATGGTGATCAACTCGAAGAGACTCCATCTTCTGCAGAAATCAAAGCGATTACTGAAGCGTCCTCAAATCAGCAGTGTTTTCGCAATGAGTATGTGTTTGAAGATAACCCGGATCAAAAAGATGTTGAGTGGCTAGCCATAGAAATTGATGGTGATCGCGCTGTGGGTGAGTACGATTGGCTGCCAGCTTTCAAGGATCAGCGCACTGGGCGTTTTGAGGGTAGTGTTGATGGCCAAATAGTTTCAGCAGTTTATGAGTACACTCAAGAAGGCCAATCTGGTACAACTCCCATCTCAATTAAGCTGGAGTCAGAGCAAGTGGTGGTCGAGGGAGGACCACTCGAACTTGGGTTAAATACAACAATCGCCCGAGTTGATTGCTGAGCCTGTCAATCTGCTATCACTGGCAGAAAAGAGATAACTGAACGTCTTCAATAGTCCATGGCAGTTGAATCTGTTAGGAACTTGCTGGTAAATAAGGTACCTGCCAATAGCTCCTTTCCCCTTTCCCCTTTCCCTTTAACCCTTCCCCACTCTACTCCGGGGATTTTGTTTTTTGGCAGATCCCCTAGTGAAATTAACTGTTTAGACTAGTGATTCCGTACGGAGAAGTGGCCATCTGCGACGCGAAAATGCACTAAGGGTGAAAGGTGAGACACATGTGTAAACTCGAAAAGTAGCTTCAATACCTCTCAGAAATCTGTTGCTATGAAGTTTTTATTGAACACCCATGTATAATCCTGCTAATTTCCAAACCTCACGACTAAGTCTGTGACCCCAAAATCCATCCTTTTTAGCAATCCCAGGGCGGAACAGGGTGGAACTGTTCGATTAAAAAATCAATCATGGCGTGAACTTTCGGAGCCATGATCCGGCGGCTCGGGTAGAGCAGCCAGATTGCCGTGTTTGTGGCTAGCGGAAATTCCGCCATGATCTCGACCAGCCGCCCAGTTTTCAGGCTTTTGTTAGCGTTCCAGAGCGACTTAATGCCAATACCCATGCCCTGCTCGATCATTTTACGCAATGCCTCACCATCGTTGACCGCGAACGATCGTGGAACGCTTACCGTTTGCCCGTTTTCAAATGTCCACTTCGTCGCTTCAGCCAGGCATATGCATTGATGCTCGGCCAGGTCGTCAGGTGTTGAAGGGACACCATGTTGTTCAAGATAGGCTGAGGAAGCCACGAGAATACGCCGATCAGAGGCTAACTTGCGCACAATCAAACTGCTATCTACCAGCGGAGCATTGCGGATAATCAGGTCATACGCCCCTTCTACAACATCCAAAACTTCATCCGATAGGCGCAAATCCAGACTGACCAGGGGATAGCGGGCATGAAATTCGGCCAGGGCTGGAATAATATACATCCGACCAAAGGAGCCTGGCATGGTGATCCGCAGTATTCCCTCAGCGTTTGTGCCCTGTCCCTTCACTGCACTTAGTCCAGTTTCTAGGGTCTCGATTATCTCTTGGGCATAGGGCAAAAACGCCTCACCATCCGTAGTCAAAGAAACGGCTCGGGTCGTGCGGTTGAACAGACGCACCCCCATGGTTTCTTCAAGTTTGACCAGACGGGCGCTGGCACTGGCGGGTGAGAGGGAAAGATCCTGCGCTGCGGCTGTGATACCGCCGAGCGTTGCAATCCTCAGAAATAAACGGAGCGATAAAATATCCATTTATCAAAAATATCCGAATTATCATTTCGGGGAAAGCCTATTTATCTTTTTTATCCAAAAAATTACTATGCAAGTAATGGTTCTGAGGTTCACATGGAAACAAGATGATGAAAGCCATTGGATATACGACGGCAGGGCCGATCTCAGCTGAAAATGCTCTGATCGAATTTGAAACAGAGATACCGCAGCCGGGGCCATACGACTTACTGGTGGATGTTCGGGGTGTTTCGGTAAATCCAGTTGATGTCAAACTGCGAGCCAGTATCCAACCGGCTGGCGGGACCTGCATTCTGGGGTTTGATGCTGCTGGGGTTGTGACGGCTGTTGGCTCAGCGGTTACTCGATTTCAGCCCGGTGATGACGTGTTTTACGCGGGCGACATCACCCGCCCTGGTACCAACGGCAAGTTTCACCTGGTAGATGAACGGATTGTGGGTCGCAAACCAGCCTCCCTAGGGTTCACAGAAGCTGCCGGAATCCCACTGACAAGTATTACGGCTTGGGAAATGCTATTCGATAGTTTCAAGCTAAAGGAAGGGGACGGCACGGGTGAATCGCTGCTGGTGATCGGCGGTGCTGGCGGTGTGGGTTCAATCTTGATTCAGCTGGCAAAGCAACTCACAGGGCTAACGGTGATTGCCACGGCATCACGGGAGGATACCCGTGCTTGGGTCAAAAAAATGGGGGCAGATCATGTGGTCAATCACCGTAATCCCCTGGATGAAGAAATGAAGGCGCTGGGGATTGCACCCCGATATGTAGCTGCACTGACCCACACGGATAAGCATTTTGCATCGATTAGGGAGCTGATCAAACCCCGAGGTCATATTGCTCTGATTGATGATCCCGACACTCTGGATGTGATTTCCCTGAAGAGCAAGGCAATTTCTTTGAGCTGGGAATTTATGTTTACCCGGTCGATGTTCCAAACAGATGATATGGATGCGCAGTACACGCTGCTGAACCGAGTCTCAGAGCTGTTGGATAATGGCACGCTAATCTCGACCGTCAACAACCGTGGCGGCATTCTCAATGTTGAAAATCTGCGTGCAGCCCACGAGTTTCAGGAAAGCGGGACGGCGATCGGTAAGACCGTTTTGGATGGTTTCGCGGTGACGTGACGTTAAGCATTAGGAGAGATTGCGTTAGACGCAGAGTGTAAATAGGTCATGCAAACCAAGGAGATCAAAAAAGTGTCTAAGCTGACTATTGTTGCCCATATCCATGCCAAAGCAGACAAGGTCGATTTCATCAAGGATGAACTGGTGAAACTGATTCCGATTACGCGGGCCGAGGCAGGCTGTATTCAGTACGACCTCCATCAAGATAATGAGGATCCAGCACACTTCTTGTTCTATGAAAATTGGGAGTCTCGTGAACTGTGGCAGACCCATATGAATGCGCCTCATTTAACAGGCTACATGGAAGCGACTGATGGAGCGGTTGAGAAATTCACGCTGAATGAGATGAGTTCTATCGGTTAAGTCCAAAACAAACCAAACAACCTAAACAGACTAAACAAATAGGATCGATTAAATGAACTACGACAATTTCACCACTTTCAACATTAAGGTTGACAATGCCATTGCCTGGGTCACATTCGACTATCCGCCTGTGAATATTCAGGGGTTGCCGATGCTTGCCGACTTAAACATGTTGGCCCAAAAGCTGGAAACAGATCGCGGTATCAAGGTGGTTGTGTTCCAATCTGCCAATCCTGAAATTTTTGTGGCCCATGCCGATACGAATTTTCTCAAGGATATGTCTGCGATCGCACTCTCCCGCAATGAGGTAAAACTGCTCGATTTACAGGTGGTATTAGAGCGCATTAGTAAGCTACCCCAAGCCACCATTGCCAAGATCGAAGGCTTTGCCCGCGGTGGGGGGCACGAATTTGCGCTGGCCTGCGATATGCGTTTTGCCGCCCGCGGTAAGGCTAAATTTATGCAGATGGAAGTTGGCATGGGGATTCTACCCTGTGGTGGCGGTGCGTCACGGATGGCTCGTCAGACCGGTCTGGGCCGGGCCTTAGAAATTATTCTCGGTGCCCAAGATTTTGATGCGGATCAAGCTGAAGCCTATGGCACCATCAACAAGGCCCTCGACCCGGACGAGATTGGCCCGTTTGTGGAAGCATTGGCCAACCGGATCGCGCTCTGGCCTGCTGAGTCGATCAATGCTTGCAAACAGACTGTCTATGCATCGATTGACAAACCCATTGATGAAGCCCTGAAGGAAGAGGCTTATTGGCTGTATCAGGCCACCAGTCAAACCCCTGCACTAAAACGATTTCAATGGGCGGATGATAACGGTGCTCAGTTTGATATGGACAATCAACGGAGTTGGCACGACATGGTTGTTAGTGTTCAGGAAATTAACTAATGAATGGTCTTGAGGGACAAACAGCCCCCCAAGCTCGCTAGAAAATGGAGTGCAGTATGCTCAAGGCTTTAGAAGACAAACAGTTTCAATCCATTAATCGGGCCTATAACGCTGTGTTTCGTCCGAATCGTTTAAGCATAGGTCTAGTGGTGCCTCTCGAGACCTATGCCAAAGGGCCGGTGCCCACTCTGGAACGTCATGTTGAACGGGTTCAGCTGGCGGAAACACTGGGATTTTCCGCCGTCTGGTTACGGGATGTGCCATTCAACGTCCCCTCTTTTGGGGATGCGGGCCAGATCTACGATCCCTTGGTTTATTTGGGATTGCTAGCGGGTCAAACCGAGCGGATTGCCCTGGGAGTTGCCAGTATTATTCTGCCGCTGCGCCATCCGGCCCATGTAGCCAAGGCCGCTGCGACCGCTGATGTGCTCAGCGGGGGCCGACTGCTTCTGGGTGTAGCTTCGGGCGATCGCCCAGAGGAATATCCGGCGCTTAATCACTCCTTTGGCGATCGCGGGACTGCGTTTCGGGAGAGTTTTGACTACATCAGACAGATGGGTGAGACTGCACCAGCCTTTGAAAATGGGTTTGGTCATCTCAATGGTGGGATCGACATGCTGCCCAAGCCCACATCTGGAAAACTGCCGCTGCTGATTACGGGGGGCAGTCAGCAAGACCCCGAGTGGATCGCCCGGAACGGAGACGGTTGGATGACCTATCCCCGCGATGCAGTGATGCAAGCGCGCATTATTCAAGAGTGGCGATCGCGGGTTGAAACGCTCGGCGAGGCTGACAAGCCCGTGATGCAACCCCTCTATGTGGATCTGGTCGAAGATCCCGATACCCGACCCCAACCCATCCATCTGGGATTCCGATTGGGGGTAAACCATCTGCGAGATTATCTGAAATCCCTAGAACAAATCGGTATGAACCATGTGGCGCTGAATTTGCGATTTAACCAGGCAGATATCGAAACAACACTAAAACGTCTGGCCAACGACATTTTGCCGGACTTCGCTGACGGAGGACAGTAAAACAATGAAAAAAACAATTTTGATTACGGGATCTACCGATGGCATCGGGTTAGAAACTGCTAAAATTCTGGTCTCGCAAGGGCACCAGGTGCTGCTGCATGGCCGCAATCCCAAAAAACTTGAAGCTGCACAGCAATCGCTTTCTGCTTTGTCGGGAGAGGGCAGTGTTGAAAGCTATATCGCGGATCTGTCGCGCATGGCCGATGTAGATTTGCTGGCAAAGGCTGTGGCGGAAAACCACCCTAAGCTGGATGTCTTGATCAACAATGCTGGGGTGTTTAAAACATCTGAGACGGTTACGTCGGAAGGGCTGGATGTGCGCTTTGCGGTAAATGCGATCGCACCCTACCTCCTCACCCAGCACCTCATACCCCTGATCCCAACATCTGGGCGGGTTGTCAATGTATCCTCCGCAGCCCAATCTCCGGTCAATTTAGATGCATTGATTGGGCAAATTCGACTTTCTGAAGACTTCACCGCCTATGCCCAAAGCAAACTAGCGTTGACCATGTGGTCTCGCAGTCTGGCTCTGTCGCTTCAGGGTCACAGCCCAGTCATCATCGCGGTCAATCCCGGCTCGCTGTTAGGTAGCAAAATGGTAAAAGAAGCGTTTGGTGTAGCGGGTAGCGATATCCGTATCGGGGCAGAAATACTCACCCGTGCAGCTCTAGCCGATGAATTTGC
>JBCDJC010000251.1:0-7161 GCA_038748225.1 Cyanobacteria bacterium P01_H01_bin.26
ATATTCATGCTTGAGGCTGGCTAGCACTCTCTAGTTGCATTAGCGCCCTTAGCAATCAGGTCTTGTGTTCGCTATCTCGCGTTGAAAGTATGGTGCGATCGCACCGCCCAAGTCATTCTGTCATTATTAGGCGCTAAACTCGTTTTTGAGGTCAACAACCCGTAAGTCTCAATCTATAAATTGATTGTGCCTATTCGCCGTCCCACACTGCCTATTGTTACCCTGCTCCTAGGCACTAGCCTATCGAGCCTGGCCACCTTTGCCGTAGCCCGGTGGGAGCGTGCCAACTATCACCTTCAGTTCCAGCGCCAAACCGACAGCCTTACCACCGCCCTTCAGCGCAGCATCAACCGCTATACCGATGTACTTCTTGCTATTGGAGACTTCTACTCAGTCTCTGAACAACCCGTCTCTCGCGCAGAGTTTAATCGCTTTGTCCAACGGGCACTCAAAACTCACCCTGGCATCCAAGCCCTAGAATGGGCTCCGGTTATTTCCCAGCAAAACCGTAACACGTTTGAAGCTGCCATCCAGACCGAGGGCTACTCCAACTTCCAAATTACCGAGAGAGAAAGTGGAGGTGGCTTAGTCCGTGCCACGTCTCGTCCTTTCTATATCCCCGTCACCTACCTACAGCCCTTCACAAGTAACGAGCTTGCCTTTGGTTACGATCTTACCTCCGACATTACCCGTCGGACTGCCCTTGAAACAGCCCGAGACACAGGTACAATAGCGGCCTCTGGCCGGATTCGGCTGGTGCAAGAAGACAAAAATCAGTTTGGTTTCCTTGTTTTTTTACCGTTATACAATACACCCACAGTTCCAGACTCCCAGGCAATCCGTCAAGATCAGTTGCAAGGTTATCTGCTAGGCGTTTTCCGAGTCTCAGATGTTGTCGAAGAGTCTTTAGAAACCCTCAACTACAATATCGATTTTGTCTTAAGCGACCAGAGTGCGGCTGTTCCTGAGCAGTTTTTAGGCCGATACAACGCTGCTACACAGACGGTAACGACTGAGGCAAGTCAAGGAAATGAGGTCATTAAATGCCCTGCATCCACCGACTGCACCCATGATCTCACAACCGGCGGGCGTCAATGGACCATCACCTTTATGCCCGCCATCAACTATCCGGCATCTACCCCATGGAGTGCCCTATCTACATTAGTCATCGGTCTGTTGCTGACAACCCTTGTGGCCCGCTATCTCTCCCAGGCTCAAGCGGAAATTGCCAGAACCCGAGAACTCAGCCAAGCAAAGATTCGCTTCTTCTCCCTGGCTTCCCATGAACTACGCACCCCCCTCAGCACCATTCTACTCTCGGCCCAGACCCTAGAAGCCAGCTCCCTTGCTGACCACCACCACCGGATTTCTGGTCGTATCCGTGCCGCTGCAAAACGGATGCATCAGCTTTTGAATGATCTGCTCACCCTGTCTAGGGCCGAATCTGGAAAGCTGCAGCTTGCTCCAGAGATTATAAATTTGCCCCACTACTGTCAACAGCTGATAGAAGAAGTCAGATTTAGCTTTGAGACGCCGCCAGCAATAGACCTTAGAACATCTGGAGACTGTCAAAAAATTTATGCTGATCCGCAGCTTTTGCGGGCTATGATCACAAATTTACTCTCGAATGCGGTGAAATATTCTGGGTCTCAGCCCAAGGTGACGTTAAGCGTGACCTGTGGCTCCGGCGATATTACACTCCAGGTCCAAGATTGGGGTATCGGCATTCCAGAGACCGATCAGGCCCGACTCTATGAAGCTTTTTATCGAGGCACCAACGTTGGTAATATTGCCGGTACAGGTCTAGGGCTATCGGTGGTCAATGCTTGCTTACAGCTCCACCAGGGTATTCTTATCTGCGATAGTCAGGTAGACCAGGGCACAACCTTTAAGATAATTCTGCCTCGTGTTGAGTAATGTGAGGTACAGATTAAACTACAGTAGCACCCAAACCGGTTACCAAGACCATTTCTCACTTTCTTAAAAGAGGCTCCTCTCAATTCAATCAATGACTATCCCGATAGGGTTTGCATGGGATTACAAGCTATCTCGTATTCTCTGTTGAGACAGAATTATTTTATTGCAGTCGATTGTTTCAACCGATATCCAACACCGTGCACAGTCTCAATTAGCGTCTTAGAGGCTCCAGCCGCCTTCAGCTTGTTGCGTAAGCTTTTGATATGGGCTTTGATAGTCTCTTCATCGGGGGGGCTCTTCATGGACCAAAGAGACTCCAATATGAACGAGCGGCTAAGCACCCGCCGTCCATTAAGCATTAGCAATTCTAAGATTGAAAATTCTTTTGGAGTTAGTCTCAATGCCTGTTTGTTGTAGCTTACCTCATAGGTACTAGAATCCAGGCTGAGGTT
The DNA here is from genome assembly GCA_038748225.1 of Cyanobacteria bacterium P01_H01_bin.26. Lineage (GTDB taxonomy): Bacteria > Cyanobacteriota > Cyanobacteriia > Phormidesmidales > Phormidesmidaceae > Leptothoe. The sequence continues at coordinate 2,370 of JBCDJC010000251.1, forward strand.
TTCCCAGACAAGGACCATGGGAGATTGAGCGCCTCCTCGACGTAGCAAGGCCCGAATCTGCGCCAACAGTTCGGATAGGTCAAAGGGTTTAACCATATAGGCATCCGCACCAGCATCCAACCCCCGGACTTTATCTTGACTGGTATCCCTTGCAGTTAGCATCAGCACAGGTAGTGCGTACCCACGACTTCGCAGCCGCTGGCATAGTTGGATGCCATCTAAGTACGGCAGCGTTACATCTAGCAACGTCAGGTCATAGTCCACCATCTGCACCTGACACCAGCCTGCCTCACCATCCTTGACTGTATCCACCACATATTGCTGGGCTTCCAGGATATCTGTCAAAGATTCTGCAAGTTGAACATCGTCCTCAACTAACAGCAGTCGCATTAGGGGTTACTCAAGTAGGGACATGAATATAAACTTCTAACATCAAGCATGACTAGAGAATCGTACCCACGCTGTGTAATGGCATACATTCATCACCAGTATTTTTTACCTTGCCCTACAAAAAAGCGGGCGTTGCTGCTCCAAATTATGACTTCATCTGCAAGATATCGATCCGTAGCATTTTTAACAGATTGACCCATCCTCTAGATCAACAACGGCTAGAACATGCAATAAGGAACAGTTCTCTTAGTAAGTCTCGCCTAGATTTTCAAAAGAACTGTGCATAGCGAGGGCACAGTAATGATCAATTATCAGCTGAGCCAACAACAGTGATGGCTAGTCAAGCCTGATGGAAATGTCAGCGATGGCGTCAGAGTAATGATGCAGCAAATGCTGACCCAGGGTGTGTTCAAGTTGTTCCAGCGGAATATTTTTAGTTAAGGGGGAGTTGAGATACTCGATCAACTGGCGACAGATATCTAGATAATCTGGGTATATCTCCGCGTCTGTATAGCTGTAATCGATAGCTGCAGTAAGGGTCCTGCCTTGAATGGGTAGCTCCTGTACTTCGAATCTCCAACTTTCATTAACATCACCCTGGGGCCAGCGTGTGACCGTACTTGCCCGGCGATAGTGAATGCGATCGCTAGGCAGTATCTCTAATTGCAAGGTGACATAGTCTAGCTGAGGGTACGTATCTAATAAGTTTTGGGTAATGGCAAGATTCACAACTTCCCAATAGTCGTATTTTTCCGGATAGCTCATCAATAATCTGGCAGCTTCATGCATTAAAGTGTCAGCTGCTAGACCATGGCTATTATTCTTTAACCCATAGGCAAGGGTGATTTTCACCTGGCTAACCATGCCCTGATGTAGGACCCGTAAACTGAACGGTGAGATTACAGGTTTGGTGACTAACGCAGAAGCAGAATATGGCTGGTCAGCTAAACTGATGGGGGGATTTGCCCAACTGTTGAGACCATAAACAACAGGAACAAAGAGCAAGAATTTGAATAGTTGTTTATTATATAAACGAATCATTATGGCGCTGAGAAAAGTGTCTATGTCAGTGGGCCTAGGTTTATGCCAAGGAAGACATGTGCGACCCTAGGCTTTCTTTGACATCATTCAACAACTGTAGGCACCAAGTCCTCAGGCGTAATACATAAATTATTGATCTAAGTAGCGGTTGACATAATTGCGGCTGAACACCAGAGCTAGAAATTCTCAAGCAGCTCTATCTCAAAAGTCGCATTTTGATCTTGGATGAACCGACATCGGTATTACCCCCAGGGGAAGCGAATGAGGTTTTAGAGCTGTTGCATTCAGAAGTTGTTTTCAACAACTTCAGTATTCTCCTAATCACCCATAAATTTCTAGAGATCAGACCTTTGCAGACGAAGTGACTGTATTGCGTAAGGGTCAGCTGTTTGGGCAAGGAACTTTTAAAGACCTATTTTTAGAAACTCTGGTGGGCCACCTGTCTGGGGAACGCACAGTAGTGGCACGGAAGCTGTCACCAAAATCCGTACGACTCATAGAATTACAGCAAACCCCTTTTTGGGTCTAGATCTTGCCGCTAGTAAGCCGAAATCGTCCACCAAGCTAGGGCTGAGCCCCTACGATAGACCGCCTCTGGTAAGCACTATGGCGGAACTTGTGTAGAAGGTTAGCCGACAGATGTTATGAATGACGGCCTATCAAGTTATCCTAATGTGGCCTGTTCTTGATACCCCAGCACGGGATTTATCAGGGCGTAGTCGTTTACATAGGCGGGGAGTTTAGCAGATAAATTATGGCCATTGATACGGCAAAAATCCAAACGGTGCTGCATGGGTTTGTCAGCGGCACCAGTGATATTGAGGGTGCTGCCCTGGTCACGCCTGATGGTTTGCCCTTAATCACGGTGCTCCCTAGCCCTATGGATGAAGAACGGGTATCGGCCATGTCAGCAGCGCTACTGTCCTTAGGTGAACGAATTAGTAGCGAACTGGTTCGTGGCAGGATCGATCAAATTGCTATCACCGGAGAAGAGGGCTATTGCGTTTTAGTTAGCTGTGGTGAAGAAGCTGTTTTTTTGGTGCTCGCCAACCGCATAGTTAAAAAGGGGATTTTAAATCTGGAAGTAAAGCGGGCAGTGGGTGAAATTCAACCGCTGCTGATGTAGCCTTCCTGACATTTTTGGAACCGAAAAACTAGCGCAAACGATTGCAGTCAGAGCCATACAGCAAAACAATTTAGGTTGATGTATGCTGCTACAATAGCCAAACGTGATGCTTTATCGCCGCTATTGTGCGCATGTCCGTCAACGGTTATCTCTCAGATTCTTCACTACCGGAGGTGTTCCAGCTTCTGCAAGATGGCAAGGAGACGGGCCTTTTGTCGATCCAGGGGCTGGCTCCTGGCCAAACACAGCCTCAATATTATTTTATTTGGTTTAATCGAGGACGGATTGTAACAGTTACAAAACGATTGGATAGCCGCTGTCTGGCCGCCTTACTGAGCCATCGCCGCTATGTAAACGCACCGATGATCGAGCGGTTGATTCGTCGCTGCCCCCCTGAAGAACCGTTCGGACGATTTTTGCGAACCCAGGGGGTCCTCACTACAAAGCAGCTGCAGATTTTGTTTGCGGCCCAGGTCATGGGGCAAATTTGTGACCTGCTACAGGTGCCTGATGGTTATTTTTCCTTTGATGCTAAAGCACCGCTCCCTAAGGTAGAAATGACCGGTCTCAGCATTGTGGCCACTGAGGTAATTTTGCCAGGGCTAAGGATCTTGAAAGATTGGGACACCCTCAGGGATAGACTGCCCCATCCCCAATCGTCCCTGGGTAGGCTGATACGGGGTCAGCCGAATGTACGCATCAATCAGGAAGAATGGAGTGTTTGGAGACTGATTGATACCAAGACTACCCTCAGCCAAATTGCCACGCGTCTGAATTTATCGATTGAAGAGGTGCAGCGTACCGCCTTTCGTTTGATCTTTGTCGGACTGGCTCAGGAAATCCCGATGGTGCTGGATCAAACGGCGACCGATATTCCTAAACAGATATTTTCTGAACAGCTACTGGTCACTGATGGTGAACGACTCAGCCCTAGCTTCTTTCGAAATTTGATTGGCTTGCTACGCCAGGTGCCTAAGTAGGCTTGACCAGTCGACTGAGGGTAAACGGTGCTATGCTAGTAGCTGACTCGGATCTATGCGATCGCAACGCCCAAATCTTGTCAGGACCGGAAGGTAGCAGCAATACGGGATGCTTGAGATAGGCGTAGTCTCCGGGTCTCCCTTTTTATCAGCTTTTATCGTCATCGCTACGGTCCGACGGGTACGGCTATCCGACAGCTGACTACGCTACACACTGTTGCCATCCGTTGCTACAACTAAAGACAGTAGGCGTGAGGCGTGACCTTACACCTACTAGGGTGGCACTAACCCCAGATAGTTAGAGGAGCACGGGCCATGGCAGACTTTGGTGGATTGGTACAAAAAGCATTTTATCTAGGCGTAGGGCTTGCCTCCTATGCCTCTGAAAAAGCAGGTGACGGGTTTAGCGATTTACGACAGCAGGCTCAAACCCTGGTCAATGAGCTGGTAGAGCGCGGTGAAATTACCGCTGACGAAGCGCAAAAAATGGTGAATGACATGGTGGCGCGCGCCCAGTCCACGACACGGCCCGAGTCGGCTCAAGCCGCCGAGGACACCCCCCGTAAGATTGAAATCATTGAGGTGGATGAATCTGAGGATCGGGCCGCCACTGAGTCTTTACGCAAAGAAATTGCCGATCTCCAAGCGGAGCTACAACGTCTCAAAACTGAAGAGGGTTAGGCATGGAAGACTGGCTAAAACAGGTTCAAGCGGATCTCGAAACCATGGTCCATAGCACCCTGGATCAGACCGAACAGCTGCTAGACGATCTGGCCGACCAGGCTGTAGAAACAGTTGGACCGCTGGTGGAAGCAGCGGACGCGGCCATGGATAAGCTAGCCGAGCAGGTGGTAGACAATATCTCACCACCGCTGACCCAGGCCCTAGACGAGCTCGAAACCCAGATTGATCCCCTGGTGGGTTCCATGGTGAGCTGGTGCGAGCAGGCCATTGCCCCCATTCACCAAACCATTACCCCTTGGCTGCAGAATCATCCCAAATGCGCGGGCTGCTCCTACTACCATGGCGAAAGCTACAACAACCAGATGCTGGTCTGTGCGCTCCATCCCCAAGGCCCCGAGTACGACGAGTGCCCCGACTGGGAGAGCGTTTGGCCAAACGATCACTCCAGCAACGGATAAAAATGTCCCACCGGTCCCTGGCCTTTGCCTAGGCGTAGCGCATAGCCCAATGCCTGGGTCACATAGTCTTTAGCCCGGGTGGTGGCCTCAAATGGAGCGTAGCCCAGGGCTAG
>JBCDJC010000252.1:0-7133 GCA_038748225.1 Cyanobacteria bacterium P01_H01_bin.26
CCGCAGCAATAGAACCTGGGCTGTGATCTTTGGATATTTGGCACAGACCCGGCTGCGCAGCCGCTGATCGGGATCTTCCACCACCCAGTCCAACAGATGGGTCCACATATTCAGGGCCGACTGCGGATCGGGGGAGGCCACTAAACTATCCACCGGGTCCAGCAGCTGACCGTCCTCAAACCGGATGGCAAAGACCTGTCGATTGAGCTGTCGCCGCGCCCGATCGCGGTGGCGGCGCAAAATCTTTTTGAGGCGGTCGTCTAGCCATGTGGTGACGCGACATAGGTCGGGATTGTAGCCATCGTTGGGGTCATCCAGCTTGAGAAAGCAGTACTCCCACATTTCCTGGAGCGCGTCGGCATAGTAGGGCGTGGACTCTCGCCACAGTTTGTTAGACCGCAGCACTAGCCGCACAATCTCATCAAAGGCCGCCTGCCGTTTGGGGTTGTCGGTGGGGTGACGGCTCGCCTCAACCACCAGGCGACGGAGCCGCTGATCCAGCTGACGGCCCGCCATACGTTTTGTAGAGCTCAATAAACAATCCACATCAAATCACCCAGCTAAAATTGCACCAGACTGACGATTGCTTGCACCTTTGGGCGGGCCGTCGGGCTGGTTCTATCCACCTCTCGGTGGGACGCCCGTAATTTTACGCAGGGGGTTGGTAACGTTACGAATGTACACAATCTGTCGCGCTCTAAACTTTGGGCGAAACTCGTGCGTAAAACCCAGAACGATTTGATGAGATCCCCATAGAGGCGCTGCGGTGCCCCCATGTACCCATTACAAATTTAGATCTCATGAGCGAGTCCCCCCTTGATGAGTGTCTGCTACAGCTAGTGGAAACCGCACAGCGGCAGCCACTGGGTAGTCGGGCTCGCCGAAAGGCGCTGGCTCAGCTCATCAATGTTCTACAGAGTTCTAACCAGCTATCGCGTCCGCGCCGGGGACAGTTCCAGGGGTTTTATGAGGATATTTATCGAGAAGCACTGCAGCGGTTGTTTACCCATATCTGCGATCGCATCCATACCTACTCCCCCGAAAAAGGTCGCGTGCTGCAGTGGGTCAATTTTCTTCTCAACCGGCGGTTTTTTATTGAAGCCAGCCGGGACATACTGCCGACGGTTCCCAAGGGCATTGATGCTAGAACCGTGGTGCGCCTGAGTTTGGATGACCTGGACGCCACCGCCAGGCCGGGCAACGCCCATCTGCCCCCATCCCTATCGGAGGACGTCAAAGCCTACCTGCAAGAAGACCCTAACCATATTTTTCAAAATACTTATATCCAGGGCCATCCCCAGGCCACCTTTCAATATATCGCCCTCAAACGCTTAGACAACTATTCCTGGAAGGAGCTATCTACGGAACTTAGCCTCGGCATTTCCACCTTAAGCAGCTTTTACCAGCGATGCATCGAACGATTTGCCCCCAGATTCAGACAAGACCTGCTGTGACCGCACCGTTATCCCGACCCTCAGCGCCATGAGTACCTTTGAACCTACCGGAAAATTTACGATGTCCGTATCCCTAGAGGCCCACCAGGCGGCCCAGTTATTTCGAGCCCGGCAGCTAGATCCCGCCAAGGGCAAACAGATTTACCTCAACACCATTGCCGTGTACGCCGTCCATGACTATCTGCAGGTGCTGGGCATTGACAGCGATCTCGCCGCTAGCCCCAGCTGGGATCCGGTCACCCAAACCCTATCGGATACGGGGGCGCTGCAGATTGGCACCCAGGGTCAGCTGGAATGTCGACCGGTCCTACCCGAGGCCGACAGCTGCCACATCCCCCCCGATGTGTGGGCCGATCGCCTGGGCTATGTGGCCGTTCAGCTCGATGCCCAGCTAGAGCAGGCCACCCTGCTGGGGTTTCTCTCCCAGGTGTCGACGGAGACTGTGCCGCTCAGTGCGTTTGGCCAGCTGGAGGTGATGTTGGACCATGTGGGGACAGATGAGGTGGCCACAGACGAGGTGGCAACAGCCGCGCCCCCCGGCGGCATCCCGACCCAGCTGAGTCGATGGCTGCAGGGGAGAGCCCAGGCCGGTTGGCAAATGTTGGACTCGCTTTGGGTCGACGAGCCGCGACCGGCCCTGAGCTTTAGGAACCAGTCCATCGTGCCGTCGCCCGTGCAGCTGGAAATACCGGGGGATGCCACCGGGGGAAAAGTGCTCGATTTTTCGATTCCGGACACCCTCAAGCCGTTGGCCCTGCTGGTGGGGATTTCCCCAGCGGAAAATGCATTGTTTAATATTTGGGTCAACGTTGTTCCCATGGGCGGCATGGCGGAGCTCCCCCCCGAATTGGATGTCAGCATTTTAGATGAAACCAATCAGGCTATTATGCAGGCACAGGCGCGGGAGAGTAAAAAACTAGAGTTTCAATTTGGGGGTGAAATGGGCGACCATTTCAAGATTCAACTGATGTTGAACAACCTCTGTGTTACCGAAAATTTCGTTGTGTAGTAGCGGTACCAAAGGCGCTGTCAGCCATGGCCAAACTCGTTGTTTTACGACTGGATGGTGATTGCGATCGCACAGGTGTCAGAGTCTTTTTAGAAATTGGTCAGCAGGGCCAGCGACCCACCGCCAGCGAAACCGGGTATTTACCAGCCGACCCCGATTTGGTTCACGCCCTCAATCACTGGCGCGATCGGTACTACCAGCTGGGTCAATCCAACCGCACCCTCAAACCCTACAAAGTGGTATCAGAGCGCACCACCCGAGCCGCCCTGGTGGCAGACTGTCGTCAGGCCGCAGAGTTACTCTCCCAAAGCTTTAACGGCTGGCTAAGGTGGGCTGCCTTTCAACCGATCAACCTAAAGCTGCGCGAAGAGCTCAACCGTCACGACACCATTCAAGTTGTTATCCAGACCCAAGAGCAACAGCTGCAGCGACTGCCCTGGCAGCAATGGAACTTTCTTGATCGCTATCTCCATGCGGAGGTGGTGCTGGGCGCCTCTAGCCTGGAAAATACCCCGCCGCACACCGCCCCCAAAAAATATCAAAAGGTTAAAATTTTAGCCATCCTGGGCCACAGCGACGGCATCGACACCCAGGTCGATCAAACCCTGCTCAACAAAATTCCCGGAGCCGATATTTGTTTTCTCCCCCAGCCCAAACGCGCCCTGGTCAGCGAACAGCTTTGGCATCAGCCCTGGGATATTTTGTTTTTTGCCGGGCACAGCGAAACCGACCAAACCAGCGGCAGGCTCTACCTTAACCCCAACGACAGCCTCAGCCTGGAGGAGCTGCGCCACAGCCTTAGAAAAGCGGTCAAAAATGGTCTCAAGCTTGCCATTTTTAATTCCTGCGATGGTCTGGGTCTTGTGGGCGATCTAAAATCCCTGGACCTGCCCCAGATCATCGTCATGCGTGAACCTATCCCCGATCTGGTCGCCCACCGCTTTCTCAAGGGATTTTTACAGTCATTTTCCCAGGGAGAGTCCATGTATGTCGCCGCCCGAGAAGCGCGGGAACGGCTAGAGGGCGTAGAAGATGAGTTCCCCTGCGCCAGCTGGCTGCCGGTGATTTATGAAAACCTAGCCGCCGTGAGACCCGACTGGCAAACCCTGTGGGCCAACGGCCAGCGTCTGTCCACCCAGCTAAAGTCCCTGGTCAAACCCGCCTTAGTTAGTCTGGGGTTGGCCTTAGTTATTACCCTGATCCGACTGCTGGGGGGGCTGCAGTCGTGGGAGCTGCAGGCATACGACCAGCTTATGGCACTGCGGCCCGGCGTCGACGATGGGGCCGCCCATGTTTTGGTCATTGCCATTGATGAACCCGACATTGGCTTTCAACGGGACCAGGGCATCAAGGGGGAAGGCTCCCTATCGGACGAAGCGCTGCTCCAAATTTTACAAAAAATCACCCCCTACGCTCCCAGGGCCATCGGGTTCGACATCATCCACGATTTTCCATTTAGCCCCGAGCTAGTGGACTATCTAGCCCAGCAGCCCCATTTTTTTGCCATCTGTCGATTTGGTGCTCCCCAAAACCGGCTGCCGTTTATGTTTCCCCCCGACAATCTACCCGTGACCCAGCTGGGCTTTAGCGATGTCCCCATCGATCCAGGTAAAATTGTTCGGCGGCAGCTGCTCGGCATGCAAGAAACCAGCGTTTGCCCCGTCAACAAGTCCCTAAACTTTCAGCTGATCTGGTCATACCTGGAGCAAGAGACCGACAGTGGCCCCTCCTTTAAAAAAACAGATGACCACATTCGGTTTGAAGACTCTCTTTTTCAAAAGGTAACCCATACTTCAGGAGGCTACCAGCTAAAACAGCGGCCCTTAGATGGCTATCAAATATTACTGGACTATCGTCACACTATCCCGTCTGTTCACCTCCGGGATATTCTTACCGTTGACCCGGTGCGACTCAATGAATGGGTCAACAACCGAGTCATTTTAATCGGGGTCGACAACGGTAAGGATGACCTCCATCCGGTCCCCTACCAGCGGTCGGCCCAGCGAGAGCTACCCGGCGTTTTTGTTCAGGCCCACATGGTCAACCATGTTTTAGATTCGGTTGTAGATCGCCATCCCTCCCCAGGCTGGTGGCCACAGCCGGTGGAGTTTCTCTGGATAGCGGTCTGGAGCCTGGTCGCTGGCATGACCTGTCATTTTTTGCAAAACAGGTTTTGGCAGCTGGGCGGCCTGGTCTTTTTGTTTGGCTTACTTTACGGGGTTTCCTGGTATATGGTCGTCTATTACAGCCAGTGGGTTCCCATGGTTCCGGCTGGGATAGCGATTGGTTTGTTTGGAGTGATTGCTGGTGGGGGGAGGCGGGTTTAGAGGGAAGGGTAAAGGGGAAAGGAAAAGGGGGAAAGGGGAAGGGAAAAGGAAAAGGGGGAAGAGAGTATTTTTGTGGGTTTCTAACTCTGTTTGTAGAGAGGCTGTTGGCCCAATTCACGTTGTAACCAGGGAAGATCACCATGAAGACAACCATTTTTAAGTTTTTCATTATCCCGGCCCTGCTGGTAACCGCGCCGAGTGCCCAGGCTATACCTCTCGGACGCTCTGTCACCGAACGCTCTACTAAGGATGACCGGCCTGATTTTGACGAACCCGATCGGCAGGGGAATCGCTCTGGGGCCGACAGTCGGGGGAACTGTGGTGCTAGCCCGACAAATCTAACGGCGCTGATGCCAAGCTCTAACCTGGGCCGCACTGCCACGGCACAGCCCACCCTGTGGTTTTATATTCCCTACACGTCAGAACAAATCACCTTTGGTACTTTTGCCCTCCAGGACAGTGCTGGCAACGATATTACACCAGAGAGACTGCGGTTCTCACCTCCCGAGAATCCTGGTTTTACCAGCCTCACATTGCCCCAGGAGTATGTATTGGCCGACGTGGGTGATGAGTACCGCTGGTTTTTAGAGCTACACTGTGTCTCTGAAAATGGTCTGGTCTATGTGGACGGATGGGTACAGCGGGTGGCTCTCCCTGATACCCAGACAGCAGATCCGCCGGAGCGCATCTATGGGGAAAATGGCATTTGGCTCGATGCCATTAACTATCTGGGTCAGCAACGCGCCCAGGACCCAACCAATACCGAGCTGTTAGAGCGCTGGAATCAGCTGCTGGCCCTGCTTGATCTCGAAATGCTGCCAGCGGAGCCCTTTGTTGGTCCCCTCATTCTGGATGAATAGCCTGAACAGATTAGGTGCGATCGCAAATGTCCCTGTAGAGTTTGCGATCGCATCTCAACCATTTCTTTCCAAATACTTCCTCACCTGTTCCACAAAGTCAGCTGATGCAGTTAAAATCCGTATAGCTTGTTCCTGATTTATAGTAGCTGCTTCTTCGTAATCACTTAACTGTCGAAAATTATAAGCTTGCCTTAAATCCTCAACCATTTTCTGAGGCAAATCCTTTGACTTAATAAAATATTGGCTAAATTGTTGAATCACCCCTTTGTGAGTCCGAGCGGTAATGTTGCGCTGAACCAGTAAAGCCTGAGCCGCATAATACATTGCATAATAAGCACGAGAAATACAGACTCGATAGCGCTGATTGTCTAACAATAATCGAGATGTTTCTATATCTTCTCCAGCATGGGCCAAAAGCTGAGAAATATCGCTCACACTAAAAGCCCCTCTCGACGAACATTTCGCAGTAGGGGGGAGTCACGATACAGAAAATCGCTCCGAGTCATCGGTACAACAGAAACCAGCTCATCATACTCAAGTAAGATGGCTACTCCAGCAGCCCCCATACGAAAAATTTCATCACCATGGGAAATAGTCTTATCGCTTAGCACCACCAAAACATCTACATCTGAATCCTCAGTTTCCTCATGGCGGGCAACTGAACCATACAGCACTAGGCTAGCTAGCCGTTCACCATAGAGTTCGCTCAGCGCCTGCTTAAATTCCCGTAGTAGCTGTTTGATTTTCGGACTGAGATAGTCGACTTCTCCAATGGTGGGAAGCTCATTGACTTGAAAATCAGCAGTTTTGTCCGTGTAGCTAGAAGTAGCCATGGTTGCAGCCTAATTGCAATCTAAGTATAGAGGATGGTAGCTGGGATTGTCCGAGGGCCTACCGTTGGATGATGCTCATATTTACATTGAGGTAGCGGAGAGTTGAGCCAGTAGGATGCATTAGGCGATAGCCGTAATGCATCGATACTTTATTCTCAAGCAGCCCCATAATCCTGAAAACATTCAAAGGTTTAGCCCCAATACTACAAAACAATGGCCAGACTAGGGACCATAAGCCTATTTGACCCTAGCGTTTATGCATCCTGAATCTGGTCTCCCTATCAAGAAACCTATTGCCATTTGGAATAAGCCGCTCAAGGCAAACTTTAAAGACTTTTTCAAAGCGTTAGGCAAAGCGGGGGTGGATGGGGCAACGGGTCAGTGGATTGGTCTGGGTAAAGATGCCGTGGATGCCCTGGCCGCTGTCGGTTTAGATAGTAATGAACCCACCGAGCTAGCCTGGGCGCTAATCTATAACTCGCTGACCAAGGCCATTGCCAATCTGATAGCGGAAAGCGAATTTTTGGTGCAGTACGTTGACCAAAATATTGATGAACTGGCGGATACGCTAGATTTTTCGTTAGAGAACAGCGAGCTAGAAATTACCGATCGGTTTTTTGAGCACCCCGAGCAGCTGCCACTGCTGCAAG
>JBCDJC010000253.1:0-7120 GCA_038748225.1 Cyanobacteria bacterium P01_H01_bin.26
ATATATGAAGTCTACAAAACTAAAATCTTTTATCGGGTTACTGATCGTTGGCATGCTGGCATTCAGCATCCTGACGACGGCTGCGATCGCAAAACCCCATGTCGACAACCCATTTGTCGGAGCAACGGCCTACCTGAACCCGGACTATACCGAAAAAGTAAACAAACAGGCCGTCCAAACCACCGGTAGATTAGGCGAAAAAATGGCCCAGGTCGCCACCTACCCCACCGCTGTCTGGATGGATCGCATTGGCGCAATTACCGGCACCGCCGCCGATGGCACCAAAATTGCCATGGGCCTACGCGAGCATTTGGATGCGGCGTTAGCGCAAAAACTTTCTGACCAACCGATTACCTTTTTGATGGTGGTCTACAATCTGCCAAACCGTGACTGCCATGCGCTGGCCTCCAATGGCGAAATTCCCCATGGCGGCCTTGATCGCTATAAAACCGACTACATCGACCCAATTGCACAGATTTTAAGCGACCCGCAGTACTCAGACATCCGGATTATCGCTGCGATCGAACCGGATTCATTACCTAACCTGGTCACCAACCTGGCGACGCCTGCCTGCGCCAAGGCAAAATCGAGCGGCGAATATGTCGAGGGGATACAGTACGCCTTAGATCAGCTGCATCCCATCCCCAACGTCTATACCTATGTTGACCTCGGGCATTCCGGGTGGCTGGGCTGGGACAGCGCCTTTGGTCCAACAGTAACCCTGATCGCCGATACGATCAGGGGCACGCAGGCGGGTGTCAATGCAGTGGATGGTTTTATTTCAAATACCTCCGGCAGCACGCCAGTGGCTGAGCCGTTTCTGCAAGGATTTACCGGTAGTCAGCCGGTCCGCTCCGCTGATTTTTACGATTGGAACCCCTATGCGGATGAAGTCAGCTATATGAGCGCAATGTACGATGCTTTTGTGGCTGCCGGTCTGCCGCCGACAATTGGTATGGTCGTAGATACCAGCCGTAATGGATGGGGTGGTCCGCAGCGTCCGACTGCTGCTAGCACCTCTAAAGATGTGAATACCTTTGTCGATGGGGCTCGCGTTGATAGACGCCCCCATCGCGGCGGCTGGTGCAACCAGATCGGCATGGGTATCGGTGAACGCCCGGTCACAGAACCCCACGAGCATTTTGACGCCTTTGTGTGGGTGAAACCGCCAGGCGAATCGGATGGTGTGAGCGCAGCTGGCATTATTGACCCCAACGATCCGGCCAAAGGATTTGACGGCATGTGCGATCCGAACGCGACCAATAGAGACAAACCGCAATACTCAACCAATGCCATGGCGGGAGCCCCCCATGCTGGCTGGTGGTTCGCCGAACAGTTTGAAATGCTGGTGGAGAATGCCTATCCCCCGCTTGCATGACTTTCAATTAGAGGTATTCCGCCGGGGCAGGTTTATTCTACATAGGGTTAATTTCCCCATAGGACTTGTCCTAACCCATGTAATCAACGCTATAAAAGAAGAAACGGCAGTTGAGCCATTACGACAGTATGAAAATCTATCGTAGAAACAGTCGTCGCCAGTTTCTTGCAACTAGCGTTACGACTGCCTTGGGCCTGATTGGATGTTCGACGCAGCAACAGAGACCTGCAGCAGCACCGTCGGGTGAGGCTGCGGCAGCTTTGGTCGAGGCCGCTTCGTCCCCTATCTCGCTAACAACACCTGCCGCCATGCCGCAGCGGGTATTGGGACGTACTCAGGTAGAGCTACCCATTTTGGGTCTAGGTGGAGCCGGTCGCACGCCACTGTCGAACCCCAATCGGGAGCAGGCTGCCATAGACCAGATCCAACAGGCCCTAACCCTGGGGATTCGTTATTTTGACACAGCCGCGAGCTATGGGCCGAGTGAACAGTATTTGGGCAAAGTGTTGCCGCCGTATCGGAGCGAGGTCTTTCTGGCCAGTAAGACAGCCGCTCTCGACTATGATGGCGCTTGGCGTGAACTAGAGCGCTCGCTGCGTAGGCTTAACACCGATTATCTCGATCTCTGGCAGTTTCACCATGTGTCTTTTGAGGCTGAACTCGACACGTTGTTTGGCAATAACGGTGCCATCAAGGCGTTAGAAGAAGCCAAAACCCAGGGATTAGTTCGCTTTAGCGGGATTACCGGTCACCATGAACCCCAGGTGATTGCTACGGCTCTGCAGCGCTATCCCTTTGATCATACGTTGATTCCAGTTAATGCAGCCGATGTCCACCATCCTCGACCGTTTATTCCGACGGTGCTGGCCGTGGCTCAAGCTCAAAACGTTGGTGTAACGGCGATGAAGGTACCAGCCTATGGTCGATTGTTAAAGCCAGGGGTGTTGGGTGGCATGCATCAGGCGCTGGGTTACACCCTGTCGCAGGCTGGAGTTCACTGTGCCGTGATTGCCGCCGAAACCATTGCGCAGTTGGAAGAAAATGTGAGGGCTGCTGCGGAATTTCAAATGTTGAATGAGACTGACTTAGCCAGCATTGAGCAGAAAACTGCCACTGTTTGGCAAGACAATACGTTTTTTCGAGCTTGGACGTGAGCTGAAGACAAGCACCAGGGCAAAGTTGTTATCGACTACGATAAAGCTTTAATTTAGGAGCCTTCGACTCGATCCTTTAAACCCCTGTTCCAAAATCGTCACAGCTTTCCATGCATTAAATCAAACTAACAACACATCTGGTCCTCTGCAACAAGGGGGCCGATTTCACCAAAAAGCGCCCGTAGGTCGAGTTTCGACTGCGCCCAACTGTCCAAGCTGGACGGTTGGGCGCAACCGAGATAATCAGGTGTGTTATTTGGCCGCAGATCCTTTAGGCTTAACCCTATCGCTGGGGAATCAATACCATATCAATTACATGGATAACACCGTTAGTTGCGGCGATATCCGCTGTACTAACCGTGGCACCATTAACTGTTATCTGTTCGCCCACCTCCACTTGTAAGGGGAGCCCACCCGCTTTACTCTCCACAGCTCCTGAAGAAAGCTGATCGGAAGTGACGCTACCACCAATCACATGGTAAGCAATAATGTCATATAGCATCTCCCTGTTTTCAGGTTCATAAAGACTTTCAAGGGTTCCTTCAGATAACAGGCTAAAGGCCTCATCTGTAGGGGCAAAGACAGTAAATTCCTTCCCATTAGAGCCATCAAATGCGCCAACCCAACCGGCCTCTTCTAGAAGAGACGTGAGCACATCAAAGGAATCGTTTGAGCTAGCAATCTCAGAAATGCTTTGGGCGTCAGCACTTTGAGCGGTTATGGGCAATGCCATAAACAAACTGGCAAATCCGATACCAGCCGCCTTGAGGCATCGCGAAGTGAGTTTAGAAAGAAGTGCCATAGTCTAGTGAATCTCCCACAGATAAAATGTTATTGGCTCAGCCACCGTAAATCACTAAATGGCTCAAACTATCTAAGGCAAAGCCCCAGATGCATCCTTAGTAACCCATAGGAATCTGAGTTCAGGATTAATCTTTTTTGAATGTAGGCTTAAAATCGTTATCGCTTAAACTTGAGGAATAGGGCAGGCTCCTAATCTTTGACTACTCAACAACGCTGCTGGTTTTACAGTTCTGAAGGGGGTATAACTTTAGGGACCTGCTAGTAAACAAGGTATCCGCCAATAGCTCCTTTCCCCTTTCCCTTTAACCCTTTCCCACTCTACTCTGGGGATTTTATTTTTTGGTAAATCCCTTACGCCTTTTCAATAGGCTATGCCCTTTTTTAGACCAATTAAAAGGGTTGAGTGTTGGGGGGCGAGTCTCAGGTATATTGAGAAAGCAAGCTTCGTAATAGGACCATTTCCCTATGCTTTATGCTATGGGTGTAATTGAAACCCATGGATATCCGGCGGCCCTGGCAGCGGCGGATGCCATGGTTAAGGCAGGCCAGGTTTCTCTTTTGGGGATTAATCAGGCCGATAGTGGCCATCAATTTGTAGTGGTTCGAGGGCGTGTGGGTGAGGTCAATAGGGCCATGGAGGCGGGGATAACAGCGGCGAACGACTGCCCTAATAATGGGAAAGTTACCTCCCACTACACCGTGCCCCACCCCACTGAAAATATTGAAAGTGTCTTACCCTTGCACTTTGATGAAAAATCAGAGCCATTCAGAGTTTGAGCGGCTGTCTGCCTAGGAACAGGCTGGTAAATAAGGTACCCGCCAATAGCTCCTTTCCCCTTTCCCCACTCTACTCCGGGGATTTTATTTTTTGGCAGATCCCCTAGGCTTTGCCCAGCTGCCTGTACAGCAGGCTTAGTTAAGGATATTAGCCTGAGCCGCATCCCGGCAAAAACCACGGGTGTTCCCCCCGCCTGCGTCTGAATCATAGTGTCTTCGCTCTAAACTTTGTAAGTTGCTTGAGAATAAGGACGCCAGCTAGGGTACTGAGCGCCACAACCCCCCAAAGTCCATGGGCAATTTTTTCAGTTTGAGCCAGTGACCACCCTCCCACTAGAGGGCCAAGTAGATAACCAACGGTCCAACATTGAGCATTTAGGGATAGATAAATTCCAAGGGAAGGCTTGGGGGCCAATTCTGCCACTAGAGCGACTGCAAAGGGATTGTAGGTGATATTGGCCATGGCTAGGGTTGCGATCGCAATTAAGCTAAGCACGAGCTGTCCCCCCATTGAAAGCCCGACCAGCCAGACTAACAAAAAGCCAGTTCCCCACAGCACCATGGATAGCATCAATACAGAAACGCGCTGATATCTCTGCATTATGCGAACTACGGGTAGCTGGAACAACGCAGCCAATAGCACATATACCGAAAAGAGAATGCCAACATTCTCCGGGCTAAGCCATGTAGATGGGTGAATAAAGTTTGTGAAGTAGAGTGGCAGCGTACTTTCCATCAGATTGATGTAAGTAGTAAATAAGACGTTAACAATGGCAAATACTAAAAAAGTAGGATTCAGTAGCGCCACCCCCCACGCTTTGAACCCAATGGGAGTAGAATCGTCAGCCGATTGAGCATAGCTGTCTTTGAGCATGGTGGTTAGCACACCCAAAAAAGCAAAAAATGTTAAACCATCCACGACAAATAACAGTCGGTAGGAGTTGGCAGAGGCAATGAGCAGCCCACCTAAAACAATGCCCAAACCTGACCCAAGCGAGTCTGCTAAACCTGACACCGCAAAGGCTTCTTCTCGCCCGGAGCCCGATGAGTCATCGGCAATGGCAGCTCCTGAGGCGGGCCAGTAGAGACCGTCGCCCAGACCCATACATAGGTTTGCCACAACCAGTAACGAAAAATTGTGAGCTGACCAAAATACGCCATCCGCCAGAATAGAAATGACGCAGGAGAGTATCAGTGTGCGGCGACGACCCCACCTGGGGGAATCGGTCATGGAACCTGCCAAGAAAAATCCAACTGCACTGGCAATTGCCGCGCTGCTCAAGGCAATACCAACCTTTTCCGCTGATAGCCCCACCTGATTAACAAAATAAATAGGGACGTAAAACAGCACAATTCCGGAGCCAATTTGCGAGAGAAATCGCCCCGCTACCAGTATCCAAACCTGCGGACTCAGCTGAGGCCACCAAGCGGTAAGACGCATCTTTTCCAATCTCCTGAACTTAGGCCCAAGTGTCTGCTAGGGCAGGCATCATAATCTCTTTGACACAGGCAGCGTGTGAAAGAGATAAAATACATCGAGCCATTGTCACTACATCCTGCACCGGGATTTGAGCCCCACTAAATTGGGCTAATGCCTGATCGATCCCAGCTTCGTAGGGAATCTCCGTTGCAATCGTGCCAGGATTGATACAGCTGACTGCAATGCCATCGGCCCGAAGATTTTCACGCAGCGCGTGGGCAATGCCCCGTATACCAAACTTAGACGCGACATAGGCAATCTCCGGAGAGCTTGTATTCTCGACCCCCGAAATTGAACCAATCAGAATCACTTTGGCGTGGTTTGCCTGCTTGAGATTGGGTAAAACAGCCTGAATGCAGTGGATTGCCGACAGAAGGTTAACCTGCAAAATGCGCCCATGATCCGTCGGGGCAATCGCCGCAAAATCATAGTTATCACTAAACGCTGTTGATTCCCAGATCCCCACGTTGTAGATCAGCGCATCTAATCTCTGCCCTGCCAATGCCGTCACCATCTGATGACTTGCCGCATCAGAGGACATATCAGCTTCAACCCAGATGCGGTTTACGCCATCCTGTTGCGTGAGGCTTGGCGGTTTACCTCTCGATACCAACCAGGCTGTGTCGCCGCCTTGGGGTAGCCCTCGACTGAGCGCATCCCCTAAGCCTCGACTGGCTCCCACAATCAGCATATTTTTCATCGGTAGTCTCCCTGTGACCTAGTAATCAATGACTGAATCAACTTAGTAAAGAAAACTCTTTAGAAAGTAATCTAGCTTCTCAGCTCGACTTTGTAAAGTAAATTCTTTAGAATGTAGTCATGACATCTAAATCACCTAAAAAAAACAGTTCGCCTAGGAAAAAGCGCGGCAAAAAGGATCAGCCTCGCACTAGACGGGCGATTATCCATTTGCTGAAGCGCTCAGGTGCGATGGATGCCCACGCCATTGCTGAACAGATGGGTATCTCGGCCATGGCCATCAGGCAGCATCTCTATGCCCTGCAAGATGAAGCCCTGGTGGCCTATGAAGAAGAAGCGCGACCCATGGGGCGACCGGCTAAACTGTGGCATTTGACTGCCGCCGCCGATCGTTTTTTCCCAGAAGGCTATGCTGAACTCACCCATAGCTTGATTCAATCTGTGACTGAGGCATTTGGCGAAGAGGGGTTGAACCGTCTGCTGGATATTCGCACCCAACAGCAGCTTGAGGCCTATCACTCCCAGATGAAAGATCAGGGCTTACAAGAACGCTTAGAAACACTGGCTGATATCCGCACCGACGAGGGATACATGGCCGAGGTTTTGCCCCAGGCCGATGGCTCGGTCTTACTCGTTGAAAATCACTGCCCCATTTGTGCTGTTGCAGAGACCTGTACTGGGTTATGTGCTAGAGAATTAGAAGTCTTTCAGGCTGTATTAGGAGAGCATGTCGAGGTTGAGCGAACCGAACATATTCTTAATGGTTCTAGACGCTGTGCTTATCGGGTAGCGTCTGCTGTTCAATAACGTTTTCACACAGCCCACAGG
>JBCDJC010000254.1:0-6975 GCA_038748225.1 Cyanobacteria bacterium P01_H01_bin.26
AAAAAGCATTCGTGTTTCACCAGGGCGCGAATACTCTCGGTCTGGCACAATCAGCACCGGTTGCAGCATAATACCGTGCTTCATAAACAGCTGTTTGAACAACTCAATCAGCGGAACAATTTTAGGATCTTCCTTGAACATCTGCTCTTTCCAAGGCTGAGCAAATTCCATGACCAGCCAGTAATCGGTATTTCTCGCTGTTCCAATGGGGTCTTCCCCATTTCCCTTGGAAACTTCAGAACAATATCGACAGTCCGTAAGCGCGTCTTGAGTCAGCATAGAAATCCTCCCTAGGCGTCTTTAAGGATGTACTTAGTTAGATCGTCTAAGACTAAATTGGCCGCAATATAACCCATGCCAAACCAGTAAGCATCCACTTCATATACCTGGTTGGCCTGCACCACGCTCAGCTTATTCCAAAGCGGATTTGCCTTCATTTTTTCCAAAGCCGCCCGCACATCAGCGGCAATGTCGGTTTGGCTCTGGGGCTTCATCACAAACAACACGTCACCATCAATCTCATTTAGCAGCTCTAGTGAAGTTGGGATCATTGGGGTATCCCTATCTTCCATTTGCTTGGGGGGGCGTGAGAATCCGGCGGCCTCAAGCACTGTGCCGATAAATGTCTCTTTACTAAAGGCTGAGATTTGCTCGTTACTGAAAGAGGCCACCGAGACCTGGATTTGACTGGCGTCTAGTTGGGATTTGAACGCCTGCAGCTTTGTTTCGTACTCTGTTTTTAGGCGAGCCGCCTCAGCTTCTTTACCCATCACTTCAGCGCACAGCTGAGTTAACGCTTGCCATTCGGTAAAACCATCATTATCAAACACAACCGTGGGGGCAACTTGTGAGAGTAACCCATAGGTATCCTCTTCAATGGCAAGCTTAGTCGCTAGAATTAAGTCCGGATTGAGGGCGGCCAACCTCTCAATACTAGGCTCCCTGGGGTTCCCCGCATCGGCAATTTCATTCTCTGCTGGGGGTAAATGCAGCAGGTTATCCACAATGATTGCTGGGGCCGCAATGGGCTGTACTCCCAGTACCATTAGGGCTTCAACTGTGAAATAATCCAACACCACAATCCGGCTGGGATTAGCGACTACCTCGGTTGTTCCAAAGGCATGCTGAATTTGCTTTGTTTCTGATGTGTTAGCCGGTGTATCGGTCGGCGTGTCCGTCTGAGCCGTACCCGCACAGGCAGATGCAACTAATGCGCCAGCCCCTATTAGAAAAAATCGTCGCTGACGATTGAACACATGCCTGTGAACTATCGCCTGAGTGGACTTCATGAGTATTTGCCTAACAGATAAGGGAAAATTATGATTAGCCATGGAGCAATAACTTAAAAGTCAAAAACGGCTATAAGCAACCAGCCTTACTAGCGTAGGAGAATGCGATCGCACCTATCTAGTCATTTTGGGCCCGAAACGCATTTTTTATATTGAGAATTATTACTAATAATGCCATACTAAGATTCAAGGAATATTACTGTGCGATGGTCAACGTCCTAACAGATCATGAGTTCTTTGAAATTTTAGGGGAATGTCGTGCTAACGGGGAGGTCGTTGACTACACCGAAGGGACCGAACAGTTCTGTGAACTACCGCCAAAACTAGGGCAGGGCTACTGGCGAACGATTCAACTTCGGCCTGGCATCCAGCTGCAAGTATTAGACCTAGAAAAGCGCCAGGTGCATATTCACCATGTTCGGCAGCATCCCCAGAACATGCCCCTTACCCTGAGCTATTACCTATCAGGTGGCTGCACCCTCAACAACGACGGTCTGAACTCTTCAATTGAAGAGTTGGCCGGTAAAAGCTACTGGTATTGTTTGCCTAATACGGCAGAAACTGAGCGGTACGAGTCTCGTCAGCGTATCCGTAAAGTTCATTTACAAATCTCACCTGACTGCATTCCAGCCTTTGGCGATTCCCTGCAAGAGCTACCCTCTGATATCGGGCAAGCTATCGAACAACCGGGCAACTCTCTCTTCCACTACAACAGCACGATCACCCCTCAACAACAACAGGCCCTAAAACAAATTTTTCGCTGTCCATTCCAAGGCATCACTCGACAGGTTTACTTAGAGGCCAAGGTATTGGAGCTGATAGCACTTCAGCTAAATCAGCTGATAGCAGATGATCACAGTGCCAAATATCTGGCTAACAGCGATGTGGATCGCATTTATCAAGCACGAGAGATCCTGATTCGCAATATGACGCATCCGCCCTCTTTACCGGAGTTAGCCCGTCGCGTACAGCTAAACGAACGCAAACTCAAACAGGGCTTCCAGCAGGTGTTTGGGACGACGGTGTTTGGTTGTTTGTACCACTACCGCATGCAGCAAGCCAGAGAACTGTTAAAGACTGGGCAGTTTAACATTCAAGAAGCCGCCCAGTGTGTTGGCTACGCTAGCCGCAGCTCATTTGTCGCCGCCTTTAAAAAGAAATTTCAAGTTTCGCCCAGTCATTTCCGCAGGTCTGACTAAACAATCTCAATAACTCAGCTTTGGGTTCTACCGGAAATGGAGTCAACAAACGCTGTAATGGTGATGGTTATCCGTACCCTTGGGGAAATGCGCTTAAAAAGTGGCGACGGGTTCTGCCCAAAAGTCCGGTTAGAAGACAGAAAAAGTCTGGCTAGAAGACACATGGCCGGGAGCCATCGTTCTAGTATTAGCAATAATTCTTAATTAGCCCCCATGATCGATTGTCTTGTGTACAAGACATCGCTTCAACTCGTTAGGTGTAAAGAGTCATGAATCCTGCAATCAAGTTCCTTGGCTACAGCTTTTTAGCCAGCATTTTGTCTGTTTTAGCAGCACCATCAAGCGTATCTGCAGAACCAGTCGAATTTCAGCATAGTGCCAATATTGCTGACTACGATTGGCAACAGGCACAAGCTTCTGAGCCAGAAGAGGTGGACGAGGCGGATGAAGAGGAAGCAGCAGACGCCGCTGAAGAGGACACGTTGCGCATCGTTGTCACAGCCACACGTACAGAAGAAAACATCACTGACGTGCCGCGTTCTGTCAGGGTGGTGAAGCGAGAAGAGATTCAGCAGCAGGCAGCGCTGACCAATAATCTGCCTGATATTTTAGGCAAGCTGGTGCCTGGGTTTTCGCCACCGCCTCTACAAATAGGAACCCGTGGGTTTACCCTGCGCGGTCGTAACATTCAAGTATTAGTTGACGGTGTTCCTCAAAACCCCAATGGTCCCCTATTTTTTGAACTGAATACGATTTCCCCAGACTCCCTGGAGCGCATCGAGGTGGTTCCTGGAGCCAGCGCTATTTATGGTGATGGCGCGACGGGCGGCACCATTAACTTGATTACCCGTGCTCCGGTGGAAGACGGTATTGTTTACAGTGCTGATTTGGGCGCGAGCGCGAGTCTAACTAACTTGAGTGACGACGGTAGCTTTAGCTATACGGGGGGGCTGGATGTAGCCGCCGCCGGGGAGGGTGGCGACGCCCGCATTTCAATCAACTACGACATCAGCAATGCTCAATTTGATCCAGATGGCAATCGCATTGTTCCTGTCATCGGTTTGGGGGAGTACGACCGTTTGGGCGTGCTGGCCAAGCTGGGATATGACATCGATGACAACCAGCGGATTGGGTTAACCTACAGCTTCTACAAAGATACGACTGACACTGAGTTCACGACAGACTCGTCTATTCTGGAGATTCCAGGCACTCAGTTAGCAAGACCGCTCTTTCTAGGAGAGTTTGACTTCGAGAAACCACCCGAAACAACGAGTCATATTCTCAATCTTACCTATCGCCATGGGGACGTGTTTGGCTCTCAGCTAGATGCCCAGTTCTATTTAAATGACCTGGAAGTAATCCAAGAATTTGGCGACATCAGACCTCGAAACTTTCCAGAATTCTTCCCTGATATTTTTCAGAACTTTAATGAGTTTTCAGAGATAGGTACCCGTGTGCAGATCGATACGCCCCTGGGTAATGCTGCCAATGTGCTGTGGGGGGTGGACTATTCTGAAGAAGAAAATGAAAATATCGCGGCCTTTCTCGATCCGGTTGCCTTTGATGCCAATCGAGAACTCAACATTATTGAAGAGTTTTCCTCGTTTCCGCTCTACACCATTGAGAACCTAGGACTCTTTGCCCAGGCGCGGTGGGATATTAGCGACCAGTTTCAAATTAGCGGCGGCGTCCGCTACGACGATATTAGCTTCTCGGCAGACCCCTATCAGCTCGCGTTTACCTTTCCCCGTGAGCGTGAGGGCGGTAACGGCAGCAATGATGATGTTTCATTTAATGCCGGACTGCTCTATCGGCCCATCCCAGAAGTGGGTCTATTTGCCAACTTCTCCCAGGGATTTTCAATTCCGAACTTTGGGTTTGCGCTGTCAGGGGCGGCCCCCGATTTTGACATTGATAACGACTTACTGTTTCAGCCCCAGACGGTAGATAACTTTGAGATTGGAGCGCGGGCCGAGTTTGACACAATTCAGGCCAGCATTGCCGGATTCTACAGCGAGTCGAGTCTCGGGTCTTCGTTTATCTTTAATCCTGAAACTGGCTTTACGGAAACCGTTCGGGCTCCGCAGCGAAACTATGGCGTAGAAACCACTCTTGATTGGCAGCCCAGTGATGTTTGGCGACTGGGGGGCAACTTTAGCTGGGCCGAAGGTGAGAACGATGTGGGGGACACGGGAGACTTTGACCCCTTGGGTTCCTTGACCGTCCCGCCCTACAAGCTGGGGCTGTATGTGGAAAATCAGACCACGCCTCGGTGGAACAATCGACTGCAGCTGCTGCTCATCGGCGATCGCGATCGCGCCTTTGATGAGGGCGTTGACCCGTTCAAAATCGACAGCTACGTTACCCTAGACTTGATCAGCAGTTTGCAACTCGGACCGGGTCGTCTTACCCTGGGTGTTGAAAATCTCTTAAATAATGATTATCTCTCACTGACGGCACAAGAACGGGTTGGCGTATTTGAGACCCGACGCTTTCCTGCCCCTGGTACGACAATGAGTGTACGATACTCTGTTGAATTTTAACCGGACAGCAATGGCCAGCATCGTTTACAAAGGGTTAATCGGAGTCATGACATGCAGCTGGTTGACAAGCTGTCAGCCAGCCGTATCGCCGCCTATCTCTGACGTGCCCACGCGCTCCATTGAACATGCCATGGGCACAACCCAGATTCCGGTGACACCGGAACGAGTTGTTGTTTTAGATTCTGCTCCTTTGAATACTGCATTTTCCCTGGATGTCATTCCCATTGGCAGACCGGAAAATGCAACTTCTCCCATCTATCCAAAGGTAAACCAGGACATTACATCGGTGGGTGTAGGCTTTCAGCCTAATTTAGAAACAATCTTCAATCTAGAGCCAGATCTGATTTTAGGGTCCAAAGTAGTAGCGAGGGGCTCTTATCGAAAACTATCGCGCATAGCGCCTACTGTATTTACTCAAGACAATGGGCGTTACGGCAACTGGCAAGAGCACTTCCTTCTCCATGCAGACGCGTTGGGTCAGCTCAAAAAAGCGGAGGAACTGTTAGCCGATTATCAACAGCGGGTCGATACGTTGAAATCTCAGTTTGGTCAGGTCCCTGAAAACACAACAGTATCGGTGGTTACCCACTGGAGCGGTGGCGTTTTAGCGTATACCACTAGCAGCTTTTCAGG
The DNA here is from genome assembly GCA_038748225.1 of Cyanobacteria bacterium P01_H01_bin.26. Lineage (GTDB taxonomy): Bacteria > Cyanobacteriota > Cyanobacteriia > Phormidesmidales > Phormidesmidaceae > Leptothoe. The sequence continues at coordinate 5,665 of JBCDJC010000254.1, forward strand.
GGCGGTTTTGCAGGATCTGGGCTTTGCCCGCAATCCAATTCAGCGCAACAGTAAAAAATATGCGCTCCAACCATCAAAGGAAAAATTAGACGCCATTGACGGGGATGTTTTATTTTTGATGTACGAGCCCGACTTTGACAGCAGCATTACCAAAGAAGATTTTGTCAGCGACCCCTTATGGTCAACACTCAACGCCGTTAGGCAAGGTACCGTTTGTGAAGTTTCCGGTGCGCTCTGGGCCGGTGGACGCAGCATTTTAGCGGCCAACCAGGTGTTGACGGACATTGAAGCCTGTTTGCAATCGGCGGGGGGCGAAGCAAACTGACTAATGCATCAGTGCAGAATATTGAGAATCATTACCAATAATGTCATACTAGGCGAAGGTGCGATATCTGTTTGGTGATGGCTAAAATTCTGACACGGTGTGAAGTAAACGCGATCATGCAGGAGTGTCGTGCCAGCGGCCACCTTTCAGAATATACGGAAAGATCAGAGTACTTTGTGCGCCTGCCCACCCCCCTAGGTCGGGGCTGTAAACGTGCAATTCAGCTGCGGACGGGGCTGGCGCTGAATGTAAATGATATTGTGCACCGCCAGACCCATATTTATAAAATTCGACAGCATCCAGCTTCCATGCCGCTGATGTTTAACTATTACCTGGCCGGTGGCTGTCGAGTGAATAATGATGGTTTAGCAGGTGAAGTGGAAGAGGTGGCCGGTAAAAGCTATCTGTTTCGTCTGCCAAACACAGGAGAAATTGAAGAGCACCCAGCAGGAAAACATCAGTGTCTACGTATTCAGGTGGCACCGGAACTGATTTACGGGTTTAGAGAGCGCATCGACGAGTTTCCCACTGCCCTTAGAAATACCCTAGAACATCCAGAAAATACAATTCTCTATCATCCCAGCCGCATTACATCGGCCCAAAGACAGGTATTGCAGCAGATTTTTGAATGGCCCTACCAGGGGCTGGCCCGTCATCTTTACCTTGAGAGCAAAACCCTGGAGCTGATAGCGCTGCATCTCGATCAGGTGCTGGGCAGTTCGTCCCAGCGCGCCACCCCAATCAAGGATATGGACCGCATCCATGCCGCTAGGGATATTTTGATTCAAAATGCGATCGCACCGCCTTCCCTAACGGAACTTGCTCAGCAGGTAGGTCTGAGTGCAGTCAAACTCACCCGTGGCTTTCGGCAGGTGTTTGATACCACTGTCTTTAACTATCTACACAACTATCGGATGGAACAAGCCTGTCAGCTACTACAGACGGGCAACCTCAACATTCAGGAAATCGCCCATAGCGTTGGCTAC
>JBCDJC010000255.1:0-6897 GCA_038748225.1 Cyanobacteria bacterium P01_H01_bin.26
CACTCTGGCATGGTGAAATTCGATAGGTGTTTGTCTACCTCGTTGCATATGGATTAAACCTCTGTTGCACAGTCGCACTAACTATTGAAATACCTTCTTACCTTGAATTTCTCAATAAGTCCAGTGTGCCGTATCACGAACGGACGATGACAACAGTCTTGCTGGGAAAACAGATGCAAAGCAGTCTGCCAGGACTGACGCGATCGCACTAGTGCTCAATTGCTAAAATTTCTCTGGCCTTAGCCAACACCTCATCGGGATCAAACGGTTTGGTCATGTATAGGTTGGCTCCCACGTCGCGACCCTGGCGCTGATCTAACGCCTGGCCCTTGGCCGTCAGCATAATAATGTATGTGTGCCGGGTCGCGACATTCTCTTTAACGGCCTGACAGACTTCAAAGCCATTCAACTTAGGCATCATGACGTCTAAAAAAACGAGATCGGGCCGCCTGCTTTTGATCAGTTCCAGCGCCTCTACACCGTTGGCTGCCAGCAGCAGCTCCACACCATGGTCTTCAAGATCTTCTAAGGTTTGTTCCATCAGTACCCGAATATGGGCTTCATCATCAACAATCAAAATAGTTTTATGCATAAAGCTGAGCTTATAAAGATGGGGCCTGGGGGCCTCAGCCGCTCTTGCCAGGAGTTTTAGCCCGTGCCCCTACCGCTATGGTACCCCTAGGCCGGTTCCACCATAATGATAAAAATTGTATCCACGCCGTTGTTAAAGCGCAGGGTTTTAACCAGGTCATGGGGGGTGGCAATGGCGGCATCCACGATTAGCATATCGGGTTTGAGGGCCAGTGCTTTAGCGATACCAGCCCTACCGGTAACCGATTCGGTAATGGTATATCCCCTTGAAAGCAAGACTTTTGTCAAAGTTTTGTTGGTGGAGATATCCATATCCACCACTAGCAGCCTGCGATGGGATGTCCCCTGGGCTAACAAAGTTTTAATATCGCGCAGCAACACATCCGTATCGATGGGTTTGCTGAGATAGCGATCTACGCCCAGACGGTGTCCCTGCTCTGGGTCTTGAATGATGGAAAGCACAATGGTGGGAATCGCCATGGTGACGGAGTTATTTTTGAGTACGGCTACTAGATCCAGGCCGCTGATGTTGGGCATCATCACATCGATGATTACCAGGTCCGGCGGTGCTGCTTTGACCTGTTTGAGGGCGTCTAGACCGTCCCTTGCCACCTGAACTCGATAGCCCACGGCTTCTAGCTCCTGGCGTAAAAGCCGACGAATGTGGGGATCGTCGTCAACCACTAAAATTGTCTTTTGGACGTTGTCCGTTAGTGAAATAGACTGGTTTACGGTTGTTTTTAACTGTTGCATCAGGCTTTGCAAATGGGGCTGTGCTCCCTGGGGTTTGGGGGTGGCCTCCAGAGGCAGGGTAAAGGCAAAGGTACTTCCCTGTCCCGGCTGGCCCTCGGCCCAGATACGCCCACCGTGGTGCTCCACAATCTGTCTACAAATAGACAGCCCCAAGCCGGTGCCCTTGGGCTTGTTGGTCATGATTTCACCCACCTGTTTAAATTTTTCAAACACGCTTTCTAGCTCGGTCGGCGACAGGCCGATACCGGTGTCAATGATGCTGATGGTGATATGGGTGTCCTGACCCCGAACCCGACAGGTGATGGTACCACTATCGGTAAATTTGATCGCGTTAGACAATAGGTTAATAACGACTTGGATCAGCCGGTTGCGATCGCAAACCACCGCCGGCAGGTCTGATTCAAGATCGCAAACAATCTCTAGACCGCTGTTTTGCGCCAGTACGGACATGGCTGCAACGGCCCGCTCCACAATCTCTGCAACGGCAGTCGATTGCATCATCCACTCGATTTTGCCCGCCTCAATTTTGGCAATATCTAATACATCATTAATCAGCGAGGTTAGCCGTTCCCCCTCGGACACAATAATGTGTAAATTCTCTCGCACCTGACGGGTGGTACGCTGAATCTTTTTGGTATCGCTATTAACGGCGGGCAAAATTATATCGTCCAGCTTTTTTTGGATCAGTTTGGCAAAACCCAGCACCGAGGTCAACGGTGTCCGTAGCTCGTGGGACACCGTTGATAAAAAGTCTGTTTTCATCTGATCGACTTCTTTCTCGGCGGTAATATCGCGAATCAACACAATGGAGCCAAACCGATCACCCGCGTCGTCACTGGCAATGGCCGTCGCCAGGGCCTGGCCGATCCCCCCGCCAGCCAGGGTCACCTCAGCGCTCAGCAGCTGGGTGGGAACTAGCTGGTTTTGGGCAATTAAGTCAGATAGATCGGCATTAAATATCTGATCACAGGGGCGACCTACTAAGGTTCGGGTGTGCAGGTTAAACATGTTAATTAGCGTCGGGTTGCAGTGGGTAATGGTGCCGGTGGCATCAATTACCAACAGACCGTCGCCCAGGTTGTCGATGATGGCATTAAGCTGCTGGGTGCGCTCTCGCACTCGCTGCTCCAGGGTGCTATGGCTCTGTTCCAAGGCATGGGTGTGCTCAGCAATCCAAATAATCAGCTGGTTGAGAGAGGTCGCCAGCAGGCCAATTTCATCCTGGGTTTTGACCTGGGCCCTAAGCTCTAGATTGCCCCCCTGGGCCACCTGCTGGGCCACCTGGGTCACCTGCTGAATCGGTCGGATAGCTCGATTGGCAACGAGGGCTGCGATTGCACCGATAACGACAGCGGCAATCCCGGTACCCAGGGCAAAAATACGTAGCAAATGATGCTGGGGGGCAAACACAACGGCCGTGTCGGCAACCATCAAAGCCCCGAAGGATCTGTCTGCCAGGCTGGCGCTAAAGGTCACCGATGTGTAGGAAATTAGCTGTCTGGTACCGTTTTCCCGACTGTTGTTAAAAACGTTGGACCCAGCCTGCTTCCCCTGGGTGGGCAGGCTTAGATCCGGGTAATAGCTATAGACAGAATTGGCCAGGTACTTCCAGTTTGAACCAGCAAAAATAATCCCGTCTGCATCCAGCAGCAACCATGTACTATTCTCGGCATCAAACACATCCACCAGTCGATTCATCTGCTTGCCTGGGACGCGGGCTCTGATGACATAAACAATGTCGCCTGTAACCGCATCTGTCACCGGAACGGCATATTCAACCCGAAGCTTGCCTGAGCTTGGGGAAAGCCCAGGACCGTTCATCGTTGTTTTTCCTGTCTTTAACGCCGCTTGAAAATAGCTGCGATCGCCATAGTTGCCCCGAAACCGCTCGCCATAGGTCGCCTGAACAATGGGATTACCCTCTGGGTCAAAAAGAATAATGTCATCAAAGTATTGGAGGGCATTGAAAAATCTGACCAGGAGAGAGTGTTTTTGGGCCGTAGACAACTTGTCTCGCAGGTCTTTTTCAATAAGCATCGGGTTGGCGGCCAGCGACTCCACCTCTCGCTGTCGATCGACCAGAAAGTCATCCAACTTTTTGCCAATAATCTCCGTCCGCTGAATCTGTTCCTTGGCAATTTGGTTGCCGATGGAGCGACTGGCAAACAGGTAGGCGGTGCTGCCGGTTGCCAGGACCGGTAGGGTGCCGAGGGCGATCGCCAAGGCTGTGACCTTGTTCTGCAGACGTCGCTGTCGACCGGGGAAATTCTTAGCTGGCCGAGTGCTATCCATGATCGGTTCGCCTGTTGCCAGAGCGATTGGTTTCAGACAAACTCTGCTGAATCGGAATTTCAATCACAAACGCGGTACCCTGACCTGGGGTAGACCAACAGTTCAGACTACCGCCGTGGCGGTCGGTAATAATTTGATAGCTAATGGAAAGCCCGAGCCCTGTGCCTTTACCCACCTCTTTGGTGGTAAAAAAGGGATCAAACAGCTTGGTTCGGATTTTAGCCATAATGCCAGGACCGTTATCGGCAATGCGAATTTGAATTCGATTGGGAGCGAGCTGCTGGGTATGGATAGTGATTGTCGGGGAGAGGGAGAAGGGGGGCACCTCTAGCACATCAATGGCATTGGCCAAAAGATTCATAAACACCTGATTTAGCTGACCGGGATAGCAGTTGACTAGGGGCAGCTCGCCATAGTTTTGCACAACTTTGATACCGGGAAAGTTGTTGTGGGGTTTAAGGCGGTGACGCAGCAGCAGTAGGGTACTGTCAATACCTTCGTGGATGTCGACAGATTTGGATGCAGCCTGGTCTAAACGGGAAAAGTTTTTTAGGGACAGTACAATATCGCGAATACGCTCGGTGCCAATGGTCATACTGCTCAAGGTTTTGGGTAAATCCTCAAGCAAAAAGGGTAGCTCGATCTCCTCAATGGTTTGTTGGATCATCGCAGACGGGGAGTCCCATTCCGTTTGGTAAAGCTGCAGCAGGTTGATCAAATTTTGGGTATATTCCTGCACATATTGAATGTTTCCGTGGATAAAGGTGACAGGGTTATTGATTTCATGGGCTACACCTGCCACCATTTGGCCAATGCCCGACATCTTTTCGCTCTGCACCAGCTGGAGCTGGGTGTGCTGCAGCGTTTCTAGGGCAGCGGCCAGCTGCTGGGCTTTATCCTCGGCCAGCTGGGCCGTATGACGGCTCTGCTTATACAGTTCAGCCTGGTCTAGGGCAATGGCCAGCTGGTTGGTAACCGCCTGCAACAGAGCGACTTCACTATCGCTCCAGTTTCTAGGCTCCTGGCTGGTGCCGCAGCAAATGGCCCCTAGCTGTCCGGAGCGGGTTTGGATGGGAATGGCTAGCAGGGCGGCAAAGTCATGGGTTTGCAAAAACTGCCGGGTTTTACCATCGGGCAGGGTCTGTACATCATTGATGCGCACCAGCGTCTGGTGGCTAAACCACTGCACCAACCGGCCAACGACCTCTATGGCGTAGTCACTGATCAAAGACGACAGGTGGGGCCGCTTGGATTCGGTCACGATCACCAGCTCTCCTAGGGCCAGGGATTTATTGGTGATATGACTGGCGGCCGCGTTGACCCAGAGAAAACAGCAGCGATCTAAATTTAAGGCGCTGTAAATTTCGCCGACCGCCGTGGCTAAAATGACGTCTAGCTCCAGGGATTCTCGAATCTGGCTAGAAAGTCGAAAGATCAGATCGTTTTGGCGACTTTCCCGGAGCTGCCGTTCGTGGAGCAGGGCGTTGATCACCCCGGCGGTTTGAAAGGCAATGGTGGTCAGCAGCTTTAGGTCTTCGGCACTGTAGGGACTGGTCTTGTTCCGGCTCAGGGCGATCGCACCAATCGTCGATTCTTTACTTCTTAAGGGAACACAAATTAGGGCCACCGGCTGGGTTTGGGGACACAGACAGGCATCATTGATAATCTCACCGCGCCCCACCTGGACAATCTGACCGATGATGCCGTCATCGAGCGGCACCGTTGGCGAAAACAGTTCCCCTTCTCCAAAGCTGGCAACACTTTCAAGCAGATAGGTTGTATCCTGCAAAAGCAGTAAAGTCCCGTGGCTCGACCTCAAAAGCAGCCGAGCCTCCGCCAAAACCAGGGAGGCCACCTCCTGGATATCCAAACTATCAATGATTTTTTCTGACAGTTTGAATAGGAGGGAAATTTCCTTATATTTGCTCAGTAGCTCCTGGGCTAAGGTGCGTTTTTCAAACTCCCGATAGGCGAGCTGGGAAATGAGGGTAGCCACCACCTCTACATTTTCCCCCGTTACCCAGCCCAAAAGTTGCCCGTTGAGCATAATGGGGCATCGTAGTAGCTGGCAGCTGTGGGTCTGCTTCCCTAAAAGCAGCCGACCATCGGCCATTTCAATCCAAGCATCCGGTGCCGTCGCATCTAGAACCGCCCGAATCAGGGAGTATTCTTTTTTTAGAACTAGCTTTTTTAGGTCGATACTCACCATCTAAGGGCATGTCTGTAAACGTCCTTCTCTGCGGATAGCCGGTCAGCGTCAGCAGGCGGGACAAGTCATCGTCAAACCAGGCTTCCCCAGGGTTCCCGTTAGGTAGGCATCAACAGCATTCGCTCCAAATGCGGATCTCTGATTTTTTGTACCATTCACTCCCCTATTTCTAATCAAGCGGGTGTATGACCGCACCGATGTCGGCATTCTAAGTAAAGACTGTTATGGGGTGATAAAAAGTTCCGCTCCCATGGTCACCATGGAAACGTTCAATCATCGAGAGCGACGAGGGCATCGCTAACAAAAGTAATCTTGGCTGCGGTGCCAAAAGAACAAATTAGCCAATCAATGGCGTCTTCAGACTTAAGATGCCAGCATCCTAAAAACACTGGCATCTCAAACTAGCACCCAAGTCTCCTCAGCCCAGGCCGAGGGATCAAATTCCCGTTTAACCCAGCAGCTCTTTTACCTTGGCAACGATGCCAGTAGAATCGATGCCCTGGTGGGGAAACTGCTCCCAAAGACCGCCCCCGCCTTCAATGTGGGTGCCAATGTGGCCGTACTTGGGGGTGAGGCCACGCTCCAGCAGCCAGGAGCCCATGCGGCTACCGAGACCGGTACGTCGATTAAAGGACTCAACCACTAGCACCATGGGGGAACTACCAATCTTGGCGAGGGTGTCTTCATCGATGACGTTGAGGGTTCCTTTATTGATCAACCCCACATCGATGCCCTCTGCCTTGAGTTTTTCAACGGCATCCAGGGCGCGGTAGAGGGCGGCACCAAAGGCAACAACGTAGCCCGCCGTCCCCTCCCGGACAATGTCATCCTTACCAGAGGTAAAGGTATAGTCTCCAGCAAACATCTCCTTGCCCGCCGTGTCGAGAATCATCGGCACCTTGGAGCGGGTGGAGAAAATAAAGCGCAGACCGGGGGCGTTAAACACAGACTTAACGCAGGCGCGCATTTGGTTGGCGTCGGCGGGGAAGTAAATATTGGTGGGGTGGCTGTCTTCTAGGCCGTTGTCGGCAAACAGGTTGTTCATGCCAAAG
>JBCDJC010000256.1:0-6876 GCA_038748225.1 Cyanobacteria bacterium P01_H01_bin.26
AAAGATTCAGTTAGACCAGTCATCAGGGGAGAAGGCAGCGCCTAAGGCCTCGACCAATGGCAGCGATAGCATTTTTATTAAATCAGGATTGTTGATTATTCAGACAATGTACGCGGACATTGCGGACTTGATGGGAGATAAGCAGGCTAAACGCTTTGAGGAAGACTTGGCCGTCGTTGGGAAAAAGATGGGTCTACCCCAGATGACCTCTACAGAAGTTGTAAATACTTTATTGAAGTTGGATCCATTCTCAGGGGTACTACCGCCGTGGCAGACGAGTCATCTCAATATAATTTTTAAGGAATTGCATCGTATCGGCAGAACCTATTTTGGGCGTTCTAACTTTACGGAGCGTACCCTGGAAGCCTTGGATGAGCTATCTGCAACGGAGCGTGATACTTTTCTGACCTGGTTAAAACAGCTATCGAGTGGTGAGCTTTGGCTATAGTGCGCTACGCCCACTGCGGCGGCATTGCTTTTTCTTGCGAACCGCCATCTCTACCCCACATTGTGGGTATGCTGCGGATGCAGAAAGTTTATCCCTAGTCCCAGGTGGATGATTTTAGTTATCCCCAGGTACTATCTTTGGTGTCATATCGTTAAGGAGTAGAGCATTGACTCAGTCCTCCAGTGCTTCTAAAGCCAGCTCAAGCCAGTCTAGTTTGATTCTTTGCATTGGCTGGGGCGTGTTATCTATCCTTTTCTTTTTACTGTTTGGAGCGCTCGCACCCGGAGAAGAATCGCGCCCGGACTGGTTTTTGATATCGATTACTTTTTTAGAGATTTTTGCCTTTCTCCTGGCAGCTTTTCTCTGTTTTCGAAATTCCGGGAGCTCACAAATTATTAGTGGACGAACCGTCTGGCTGGCGCTGGGAATCGGGATGGTGGCCTTTGCGGCCGGTAATGTCTTCTTTTTTTTGTGGGGCACCGTTTGGGGATTAGATCCATCTGTGTCAATGGGAGATGGATTTTATTTTATTAGCTACATCGCTATGGTCGTGGGTATGCTGCTAGCGGCCCTGCCGCGACGCATCGATTTGAGCATGCCCCAGTGGATCATGATCTTTGCGATTGGCATAGCGGGTGTTGTGCTCGCTTGCGTTCTGAACTATGGCTGGCCGTCAGTAGCGGCCCAGCTATCACCAAGACCGGCCATGGCGGCTGCACCGCAGTTGGCCCAGGCCCCCCCTGCAGCTGAACCGCCGGTGGTGGCCCCGGTAGAAGTCCCGGTTGAGGCTGAAGGGACCGCTGAATCGGAGGAAGAAATAGTGGCAGGTCTACTACCTGCCCCCGGCTGGGCCCTAGCGTTAGATAGCCAGCTTGAGCGGTTTGCGGATCCGGTAACTCTGATGTACGTTATTGCGGATTGTTTTTTGGTGGTGATTGCCGCTGCGCTGCTAGTCGCATTTTGGGGCGGACGTTTTTCCCAATCGTGGAAGCTGATTGCGATCGCAACCTTCTGCCTATACATTGCCGACATGGCCTTTGCTGCGGTTGGTGACAGCTATACTGAGGGGGCCTTGTGGGAGGTTTTTTGGACCCTGTCAGCGCTTTTCTTTGGCATGGGTGCCGCCATTGAATATGACGTTTCTAAACGCTCACGCCGAGGATCGCGTCGTCGGGCATGAGAGCATGCCTAAACCTGGCATACTATAGAAACATTTTTACCAGACCCTAGGGTTTGTTGTTGATATGGCACCGCGAAAACTGTCTGACGCTGATAAGCGCGATGTAATTGAAATATATCGGCAACCGGGGGAAACCACATCGACCATTGCCAAACGCTATGGGGTCAGCACTAGTACCATTAGCCGTATCCTCAAAACCCAGCTTCCCGAGGAGGAGCATCGAGCGCTGATTGCCCAAAAGCGGGCGGGCTCGTCGGAGAAACCTACCATTCCTGCTCCAAAACAGCCTGAGGAAAAACCTAAGCCGGATAAGCCGGTGCGCCGGGTGCGCACTCGTCAAGCATCAAAGGAAAAAATTGATCCAGTGGCTGAGGCCCAAACCGACAGTCAGCTCACACTGCTAGATTCTAACGCCGAGGCCAGCGAGCCGGAGGACGGCCTGGCTGCTGAGAGTGATGATATGTCAGCGGTGGCGACCGAGCTGCTAAATGACCCCAGCGCTCGCCATGGTGACGACGACGATAGCAATGGGGATCTAGACGATCTCGATGGGGACTTAGATGACCTCGACGAGGATGAGCTTGACAGCGAGCTGGATGACGAGTTTGACGACGATGAGTTTGAGGAATCCGATGATACCGGCCTGTTTGGCACGGCGGTAGAGATTATGCCCCTATCGGATGCGGTCTTTCCACGCACCTGTTATCTGGTGGTGGACCGTCTATCAGAACTCATTACCCATCCCCTCAAAGAGTTTGCTGAGCTAGGAAAAATTCCAGCTCAGCAAGAATCTGCCCAAACCTTGCCGATATTTGACAACCACAGGGTGGCACGGCGGTTTTCACGACGCAATCAGCGGGTGATCAAGGTACCCGATGGGCAGCTGATTACCAAAACAACAAACTACCTCCAGGCTAAGGGGATTACGCATCTACTCATTGATGGCAATATCTATTCGCTACTGGGTTAATGACCTCTGCTCTAACTGTTCCTGAGTTTTTTGCCGCCGATCGGGTGGGTGATGTGTGGCGTGTACCCTACGAGGAGCGGGCCGTTCAAGCCCAAGCCTGGTCCCAAACCCACGGCATTCAGCCAGCGCGTAATGACAGTCCACGTCTGTGCTTGCTGGCCATTGATGTGCAGAATACCTTCTGTATTCCTGGGTTTGAGCTGTTTGTAGGGGGTACCTCGGGGCAGGGGGCCGTGGACGACACCCGGCGACTGTGTGAGTTTATCTACCGCAACCTGGGACACATTACAGAAATTGTCCCGACCATGGACACCCACCGGGCGGTTCAAATTTTCCATGCCGCCTTTTGGGTGGATGGGGACGGCCAAATGCCAACCCCCATGACCATGGTGGACCTGGTGGCCGTGCGCGACGGCCGATGGCGGGTCAATCCGGCCATCGCCGAGAGTATGGGGGTCCCACTAGAGCAGCTGGAGGCCTTTGCCCTGCACTATGTGCAACGGCTCAGTGACGACGGCAAATATCCACTGACGGTCTGGCCCTACCACTCGATGCTGGGGGGCATTGGCCACAGTTTGGTATCGGCCTTTGAAGAAGCCTGTTTTTTTCATAATTTGGCTCGCCAGTGTCAAACCCGATTTGAACTCAAGGGCAGCAACACTCTCACAGAAAACTATTCGGTGCTGCGACCAGAGGTTTTAAATAACCCCGCTGGTGAGCCCATAGCTAAAAAAAATACGGAGCTGATTCAACATTTGCTGACGTTTGATGCGGTTGCGATCGCAGGTCAAGCCAAAAGTCACTGTGTAGCTTGGACAGTTGCCGATTTACTAGACGAAATCCAGCAGCTTGATCCGGCCCTGGCCCATAAAATTTATCTGCTGGAAGACTGTAGCTCTCCGGTGGTGGTTCCGGGCGTTGTGGACTTTTCTGAGGCTGCCAACGTTGCTTACCAGCGGTTTGCCACCGCCGGTATGACCCTGGTGCAGTCCACGAGTCCTATTGCTACCTGGCTGCCAGGTGCTAACCCTGACTAACCGTCGGGCGACGCTGTCGTCAGGGTTAGCACCTGGGGTGGGGTGGCATCGGGCGGATAGAGAAAATGAACTTCCACGGAGCGCTCTTCTCCAGGTGCCAGGCTCAGCTCCACCAGGGGTAGACCCTCCTGCCCCCGCCGCTGGACAAGGTGAATATAATCGGCCCGGCGCTCCCCCTGATCGCTGGTGTACAAAAACAAAACGGTACCGCGAAAAAAGATACGTGAGTCGTAGGGTGTTAGAAACGCTAGGGCATTCCTGAGGGTTTCATTTTGCAAGGGGGTCTGCACTGAGAGGGCAATGGTTTTAGGTTGCTCCGTTGGGTTGTGCAGCGGCAGCGTCAGGGCATATTCAATGCCATAGTTGCCGTGGGCGCGGTAGGCCGTATCCGGGTAGCGTCTGAGCATCGGGGCGCTTTGGATTTGCCCAGTACCAAAGGTGTTGCGCTCAACGGTACTGATGGCGTAGGAAATTTGCTGACCGACATCGGGAATGGTCAACCGCTCTGAGCGCCGGTCGGTAAGTGTGGTTTCCCAACGGGAGCCTCGGGACACACCAGCCACCCGACCATAGATAAACGGCTCGCCCTTGCCACCCGGTCGAGTTGGCCCCAGGTCGCGGGGGGTGGCCAGCTCACCATTGGCTAACACCTGAAGCCACTCAGACTCGGTGGGGGAGCGCTCACCCGCCTCGGTGGCTGGAGCATACATTGCCAAGCTGGCAATATAGAGCGGGCCGTCACTCACCAACCGCATCAGTGTGGAGCGACCGTTGCTGCGCCTTCCTTCTAGTCGGCTGGGTAGCTCAGGCAAAAGTTCGCTACCGGGGGCCAGGGTGCCATCGGTGGCAACCGTGAGACGACGCACCGGCAGCGGCGCACTCATGAGTACATGGCTGGTGCGGGGGGGAATGGTGAGGCTGGTCGGCCAGTGGGTCTGTCTGCGATCGCGCAAAATTTCATTCATCAAGCGGCTACCGGGGCCCGAAAATTGGGTGCTGGCCAGGTTATATTCCACGTCGCTGCGGCCGTACCAGGGGGCCTCTTGGCTCAGGTAGCTCGCCGCTTCGCGAAAGTTTAGGGTGACCGGTTTTCGACTGGGGTTATGGACCACAATGCCCAGGTAGCGGGTGCGGGTGTCCCGCTCATCCCTGGCCCTAACAACATGGTGGGCGAAAATATCAAAGCGGCCCTCAAAGGCATAGTCTAAATGGGCGGACGGATGAGCTTTGCCCCGAGCTGGAAACGTAGAGAGCAGAATCCCTTCCCTTGCAATAATCTCGGGACTGTTGCTGTTAAATACAGGTACATTATCCAGCTGACCTGGTAGCGGACGCACCTCCTGGATGCGGGGGATCACCTGTGGAGTCAGGCCGCTGTCGGGGGAGGTTGGGGCCGGTTCCGGCTCGGCTTGGGCCAGCGATGGAGCACCCAAAAAGGCACCCGAAAACAGGGCGAGCAAAAACAGCAAACGGCTCATAGGCTGGTTGGACTCTGACGATTCAGTGGGTTCGGTAGCTGATAATACCAGGTGTGAGTTGGCTCGTCAGGTGTTTTTTGGGATATTCATCGGGAAGCTCAGCCTAGGCCACCAGCCCTCGGACTGTCTCAGCGGTTAACTGCTCAATATGGTTGACAATCAGAACGGCGCCCGCATCTTTGAGCTGGTCGCCGTAGCGGTGCTGATAGTCACTATCCGTTTGTACGTGGGGAGGAAGCACACCCACCCCCAGCCACCGCCGCTCGGGAAATTGGGCTCGGGCTGCTTGAACCGTTGCCATATCAGCTACGGTGTCTCCGGCATAAAGTACAGGTAGTCCTGCCGGTACAGCGGCTTCGAGCCGAGCAATTGCCTGGTAGAGGCCAGCGGGATCCGGTTTGCTAGGGGCATCTTCCATGGCAACTAAAATGGGCTGAGCTAAACCAATCCGCTGTTGCAAAATATAGGTGGCCGACCCTCGGGTAGCGCCGCTAAAAAAAGCCCAGGGTACGCCGTCGGCGGACAGATTGGCCAAATATTGGGCGCTCATTAGGACGGGCTCTTGGGTGATGTAGCCGGTCCACTGGTTGGGGTCATCCCCCCGGCCGCGATAGCGTTCTTGAAAGTATTCGACAATGGCCCCATAGTCCGTGTTGTAGCGTTGACTCGAGAGCCGGGCGTGTCGCTGCACCAGTTCTTGGGAAGCCTGCCAATCGTTATTCCAGATGCCTTCGCTTTTGAGCTGGTCAATGTCTGTGGGGGTGGGTCGATAGTGACCCTGGGTAAAGTGTTCAACTGTGTCTGCGATGGCTCGACGGTAGGAACCGCTCACATCTCGAACAACACCATCAATATCAAAGACAGCTAGGGCAATGGGGTTAGGCATTATCAAAGGTGGAGAAACTAATTTTTGACGTGCTGGCGACAGCGAATGCGCTAGAATTATAGACCGTACAGTTTTGAAGCCAAGTGGCGTACAGCGGAGGTTTGCATTGTCTCGATTTATCTTAAAGGTTCTCTGGCTCGACAAAGACGTGGCGCTCGCCGTAGACCAGGTAGTGGGCAAGGGATCGAGTCCGCTGACCTCTTACTTTTTCTGGCCCCGTAATGATGCCTGGGATCAGATGAAGGCAGAGCTGGAATCCAAAACTTGGATTGTTGAAGAAGAGCGCATCGATCTCTTAAACCAGGCCACTGAAATTATCAACTACTGGCAGGAAGGGGGTAAAACCCAGTCGATGCAAAAAGCGGCTGACAAATTTCCTAACGTAGCGTTTACCGGTAGTTCGTGAGCTAGCTTTAGACACCAAAAAGGCCCGCTTTTCCCATGGGAAAAGCGGGCCTTTTTTTGGGAGAAATTTTGATTGGCTTAAATGCTGCCGCCCGCCGCTTGCACCCGCGCCCGTGCTTTCTTTAAGGACTTCCGTGCTCTGATAACGGCCTGTTTGTCATCGGCAGAAACCTGGTCCACGGTTGACTTGGCAGATGTGTATTCAGTCTGAGCTTTCGGGAGATCAATACCGTCACCCCGTTCGGCACCGTTGACTAGGATAGTGACTTCGTTGTCTTCTATCTCGGCAAACCCACCCATAAGTGCGATCGCAACCCAGTCTTTGTCAGCACGTACCCTAAGTACGCCAATATCCAAAGCGGTTAGCAACGGTGCGTGACCGCTCAAAATACCCAACTGTCCGGTTGTGCTAGGCAGCACAACTTCCTCTGCTTCAGCATCCCAAATCGTCTTATCAGGGGATATGACGCGT
>JBCDJC010000257.1:0-6801 GCA_038748225.1 Cyanobacteria bacterium P01_H01_bin.26
CCGCCGAGGATGGGCAATGCCCGCCCCGTCGCACAATATCAAATCGGGCTCTAGGGTCAGCTGCCCCAGCGCGTCTAGCACCGTGGGTAGTTCACGAAATGACAGCAGGCTGGGCACATAGGGAAAGGTGGTGGGGCGACGGGCAACTGCCTGCTCTAGTAGGGTTAACGCCGGTAGCCGTAGCACTACAACAGCCGCACGGGTGACGGTGCCCTGCTGCTCGAAACCAGCGTCAACGCCCGCTACGGTGGTAATCTCCCCCAACTGGTCAGTGGTGCTTACCTGGGTTCGGAGCTGATTTTGAAGCGCGATCGCACCAGCCGCATCGGTCGGCCAGACCTCAGGAAAGGCAATTTTCATGATTCTCGGTAGCAAACGGGGTATGCTTCGATAACATCAAAAAAAATGGGTTCATCAGACATAGACTATGGCGCGTCGTCTCTCGGCCAATATTAACGTAGCGCTTTTGCTTATCGGTAGCGTACTTCTCATGGGGGCAGCTTCACCGGTACAGGAGTTCACCCTCGAACCAAAGGTTGCCATCAATCAACCTGAACAGATTGAAGATACGGCTTTGCCGCCACCAGATGCGAACGTCAACCAGCAACGACATTGGTTTTTACTCATCCAAGGTGTTTTTGCAACAGCCGTTGGCGTCAGCGCCTTGGCATTGGCCTACGGTGTGCGCAGCTATGCCAAACAGCATCAGTGGCAACGCATTGAGTTTCTACGACGGGCAACACAAGAGTTTGAGAACGATCCCGGTGTTGCTAAAGCCCTGAGTATTCTGGACTTTGAAGACTATCGAGACTACCCCATCAGCGTCTCCCATGGAAATGACATAGAGCACACCACCTTTAAGGTCACAAATGAGCTTCTAAATCAGGCCCTGGGCAGTAATAAAGCTCGAAAAGGTCAAAAGCTGCATCTCGACAGTCTCTCACCCGAGGCGGAGAATCATGACTCTGCCATGCATCGCTACTACGCTGAAACCTCCGTACGCGACTGGTTTAACCAGATGCTCAATGGGCTTGAGCACTTTGGCTACCTGGTGGATTCTAAAGCGTTTAGCGTGTACGAGATCAAACCTTGGTTGAACTACTGGGTCAGACTCATTGCCGATGAGAACTATCGCCGTAACCACAACTCACGGGTCTATGATCAGCTCTACAACTACATTTATGATGAAGGTTTTGATGGTGTAAAACGTCTGTTCGACAAGTTTGGCTATCGGATTTTGCAGTCTCCCTATCAGGCAGACGACTTTCAAAAATTGGGAGATGTCAGACAGTACAGCACAAAACTTGCCCTCAGCCTGGCAAAAGCGTCACGCCTGATCTATCAAGATATGCGCTACGTAGCTGAAATTTCTGATTTATGGGGTGTGGATATCCGCAGAAATTTTCGATATTTCAACAACAAACAGCGCGATACCCAGGCCGTTATTTTTCGTACCGATGCCTGCATGGTCCTGGCCTTTCGCGGCAGTCAAGAAATTCGCGACTGGTACACCAACTTTAATACCCAGCTGCGTAACTTCACGATTCGGCGGGCAGGAAAAACTACGCTGTCATCCTATAAGGGCAACGTCCACACCGGCTTTTTTCTAGGGTGGGCCAGCATTGAGCGGGCGGTACTCGCCCAAATTGAGCGCTGGCAAACAGAAGCCCTCAAAAATCAGCAGCCGCTTCCCCCCCTGGTGATCACAGGACATAGCCTGGGAGGAGCGCTAGCCACCATGGCGGCCGCATCCCTCCATGAAAATGGGATTGACGTGGCGGGTCTATACACATTTGGTCAGCCCCGGGTGGGCGATCTACGATTTACCCGTCAGCTCAATCGCAATCTAGAGGGCAAAGTCTTTCGCTTTGTAAACAACAACGATGTTGTTCCCCATATTCCCCCACCGTTTTCGTTACGGAATCCCCTGCGGCTCTACGGCCATTTAGGTTCGGTGAAATATTTCAATTCAAAGGGTCTTTTAGTGGCCAATTACAAGGCGATTAACCGCGCTTTGGACAGTCTTTTAGGGTTTGGCAAGAGCCTGTTTGAGTCAGGATTTGATCTGATTGACGATCACGGTATGCCGTACTACATTAGCTATCTTAATAGGGCAATGGAAGAGGAGCTAAAAGATCGGGCCGCTACCATGCTGGAACTCGATGTGCATCGGGTGGGGGGAGCAGAGAAACACAAACAGATGCAAAAAACCGGCTCAGGCAAGTGAGCCAGCTGACAGGGACCTACCCAAACTGGCGAAAGTCTTCATCCGCCGTACTGAGCTGGGTCCACATCACACCCTGGTGCTTAAATTTTTCGACCAGGCGGGCGCAGGCGGGACGTTCGGTGGCGTAGTGGCCAGCATCGATTAAGACCAAGTTGCGATCGCGACTCTCTTGAAACTGATGAAACTTGCAATCGGACGTCAGATAAGCCTGGGCACCCGTTTGGGCCACCGCTGACAAAAAGCTTGCCCCCGCCCCCCCTAGTACAGCGACTCGCCCAATCAGCTGCTGTAAATTTGCCGAGGGAGAGCGCATCAACCTGGGTGGGTTCAGCTGGGTTTGAATGGTTGCTAACAGGCTATCCAGCGGTTGAGGGCTGGGTAAATCCCCCACCCGGCCATAGCCTAATCCATCGTGGGTAGGCACGATAGGCACCGAACCTTGCAACCTTAAAAGCTGCGCCAATACATCCGCCGTACCGTCAGCCACCTGGTCAAAGTTGGTGTGGGCGCTGTATACCCCAATGTCGTGGGTGATGCCCAGCCGCACCATGTCCGCCACAGGGTCCCCCGCCGCCACCGATTTTAGTGGACTAAAAATCAGCGGATGGTGCGCGAAGATAACGTTCACCGGGGCACCCTCCTCTTTGAGCCGAATCGCTTCGGTCATTACCGCTAGCGTCGGTGTCAAACACACAAGCACCCCCGCCGGTTGGGAACCAATCCCAGGCTCAATCTGCCAGCCGCAGTTGTCCCACGACTCCTGCCAGGCTGGGGGAGCCCAGGCTTCAACCCAGTTAATCAGCGCATCAACGTCCATGGTGACTCCTTCAACTCCTGCTTCCCAAAGCGACCCGGCTACCAACGACCCGGCTACCAACGACCCGGCTACCAACGAAACCACCGCTGAAGCATCGCCGGCCCTCGCCCCCGAGACACAGACTTCAAGCGACGGTACCGAGACAACCAGTTTAGGGCAATCCTGGCTGTATGCCGGGGGTACCTTGCTCGCTATCTATGGCCTATTCGCCTCGATCAGTTTCCTAAATCTTGGGTTTCAATCTATTCTGGGACCCGAGGCAGAAGAGCTGTTAGCCCTGGCAACCAACCCTTGGTTGGGGCTGCTGCTGGGCATTTTAGCCACCGCCTTGATCCAGTCATCCAGCATTGTCACAACCCTGCTGGTCACCCTGGTAGCCGGGGGACTACCGATTGCAACGGCCATTCCCATGGTGATGGGGGCAAATTTGGGCACCACCATTACCAATACCCTCGTCAGCCTCGGCTACATTGGCGATGACGACAGCTTTGAGCGAGGATTTGCTGCCGCCACTATTCATGATTGTTTTAATCTGATAGCGCTGTTAATTTTCTTTCCCCTAGAGCTGCTGCTACATCCGCTAGAGCGCCTGAGCCTGTGGCTGCTCAGCCACAGCACTGGGCTGCCAGCGATCCCGGTGGGCTCTCCCGTCGACTGGCTCCTGCAGCCCGTGGGTGGGCTAATGGCCTATGGCATCAACAGCCTGTCCGGCCCCTGGGATGCGCTACTGCTGTTTGGTGTCAGCGTAGGCGGTTTGATGGTGTGCGTAACTACCCTGGGCTGGCTGCTCAAGCGTTGGTTAGACGCCCCGGCTCAAGCCGCCATCCGCTGGGCCATGGGTCGTGGCTCTAGCCTTGGATTGGTCACCGGCGCTGGCGTGACCGCCATGGTGCAGTCGTCCTCCATGACCACTAGCCTGGCGGTTCCACTGGCGGGCTCTGGCCTGGTAACCCTAACGGATATTTATCCTTTTGTACTGGGGGCCAACATTGGCACCTGTATTACAGCCCTGCTGGCCACCTTGTCCCTCAATAGTTCCGTGGCCCTACAGCTGGCGCTGGTACACCTGGCCTATAACCTGCTAGCCGTGCTGTTGATCTACGGTCTACCGGTGTTGCGATCGCTCCCTCTTACCATGGCGAAGACCCTTGCCCAGGCCACTCGACAGTACCGACTGGTCGCCATTGCCTATGTAATCGGCATGTTTTTCGTATTACCGTTTCTAGCCCTGACGCTATCGGCAATATTGATGGGCACCCATGGTCTAGAAGCGCCTACCCTAGGCGTCTTCCTCCCAGTTTTCCACCGCTAGCAGATCGCTAATTGGATCTCGCATCGAAAAGTCAAAGTCTTCAAGCTCTTGCTTCCAATAGCCCCAGCTGTCTTGAAACAGGAAAGCAATCTTCCACAGCTTATCGGTGGACTTGATCACATCAGACTCTACAAGGGATTTTACCTGGCGCTGAAATTTTGCCATTGGATGTAACACCAATGGATCAGCAGTTGCAGTTTTAGCCATATACGAAAAGATTTAGTTTTCTGAAAAACTTTGTTCTACATCAAAAGAAACAGTACCCAGACTAAAGCACTTCTAATATTCAGACGCCCAGGCTTTCGTAAAGGGAAAACCCGAGACCTTATCCTGAAAATAACCAAGTGCACAGGCACTAAATTTCACCGGGGTACAACATACCACACCGGTCTCAGTTTCAACATAACCCTTTAGAAAGATTGTGAAAAAACAGACTCAGGTCATGGTACTTCCCAAGACTATACAGTCTAACCGACCCTGATTACGGCATCTAAACTAGATATATTGCCAAAGCTATAGCGCCTGTCTAAGCTAATATGCGGCGGTTCTCGCTAATATCGCACTATGCAGGTGCC
This sequence comes from Cyanobacteria bacterium P01_H01_bin.26, assembly GCA_038748225.1. Lineage (GTDB taxonomy): Bacteria > Cyanobacteriota > Cyanobacteriia > Phormidesmidales > Phormidesmidaceae > Leptothoe. The sequence goes on from JBCDJC010000257.1 coordinate 4,932, forward strand.
ACAGTTGGGCCTGCAAAGGACCCTAGCACAATCCATAACGCTGGACAGTTCCCATGGCTGAGTCAACTATACACCTTCCCAAAACGGATGAGTCTGATAGCCTCAAACGCATTCGTCATACCTTTTCCCACGTCATGGCAATGGCCGTACAGCGGTTATTTCCCAAGGCTCAGGTCACCATTGGTCCTTGTACCGACTATGGTTTTTACTACGATTTTGATAGCCCTGACGCATTCTCCGACAAGGATCTCAAAACGATCAAAAAGGAGATGATCAAAATCATCAAAAAGGACTACCCGGTAAAGTGCGAAACGGTTTCCCGGGCCGAGGCCAAACAGCGAATTGAGGCCCTCGGAGAACCCTACAAGCTAGAAATTCTAGACGGTCTGGAAGAACCAATCACCCTCTATCACCTGGGTGACCAGTGGTGGGACCTCTGTGCTGGCCCCCATGTTGAAAGCACCCGGGCCCTACATCCCAAGGCCTTTGACCTGGAAAGCGTCGCCGGAGCCTACTGGCGCGGTGATGAAACTAAGGCCCAGCTCCAGCGCATCTATGGAACCGCCTGGGAAACACCGGAGCAGCTACAGGAATACAAACGTCGTCGCGAAGAAGCTAAAAAGCGAGACCACCGCAAGCTGGGCAAAGAGCTGGGGCTCTTTTTATTTTCTGAAGACGTGGGACCCGGTTTGCCCCTCTGGACCCCCAAGGGGACAACCCTGCGCTCCACCTTAGAGGACTTCCTCAAGCACGAGCAGGTAAAGCGAGGCTATTTACCGGTTGTCACACCTCACATTGCCCGGATTGATCTGTTTAAAACCTCAGGCCACTGGCAAAAATACAGCGAAGACATGTTTCCGATGATGGCGGAAACCGATGATGACCGCACCCACGAGCTGGGCTTTGTAATGAAGCCCATGAATTGCCCGTTCCATATCCAGATTTACAAAAATGAGCTGCGCTCTTACAGGGAGCTGCCCATGCGGCTGGCCGAATTTGGCACCGTCTATCGCTACGAGCAGTCTGGTGAGTTAGGCGGTCTCACCCGCGTGCGCGGATTTACCGTAGACGACGCCCACCTATTTGTAACGCCAGAACAGCTCGATGATGAGTTTCTCAAGGTGGTAGACCTCACCCTGGCCGTTTTTAACAGTCTCCAGCTGACAAATTTCAAGGCCCGACTGAGTTTCCGCGATCCCGACTCGGACAAATACATTGGCTCCGACGACGTCTGGGAAAAATCCCAGGGGGCTATCCGCCGCGCCGTGGAAGCCCTGGGGATGGAACACTTTGAGGGCATTGGCGAAGCTGCATTCTACGGACCAAAACTAGATTTTATCTTTACCGATGTGCTCGGTCGCGAATGGCAGCTGGGCACGGTTCAAGTAGACTACAACCTGCCTGAGCGCTTCAAGCTGGAATATGTTGCCGACGATGGCACCCGCCAGCGTCCCGTCATGATCCACCGTGCCCCCTTTGGTTCTTTAGAACGCCTAATTGGCATTCTCATTGAGGAGTATGCTGGCCTGTTTCCCCTCTGGCTGGCCCCCGAACAGGTCCGCCTGATGCCGGTCACCGCCGAGCAGCTCCCCTTTGCGGAACAGGTTGCCGAGCAAATGCTGTCGATTGGGGTGCGCGTCATCGTTGACCGCAGCGGCGAGCGCCTGGGTAAAATGGTGCGCAACTCCGAGAAAGCCAAGATCCCTGTGATGGCAGTAATCGGTGCTAAGGAAGTTGAGTCCAATAGCCTTAGCATTCGGACACGGCAGGAAGGAGATCTCGGTGCGATCGCAGTTCCTGCTATCATCGCCCGACTAAAGGCGGCCCTCGATAGCCACGGATACTTCTGATCTGAAATACTGATTGGAGC
>JBCDJC010000258.1:0-6795 GCA_038748225.1 Cyanobacteria bacterium P01_H01_bin.26
CCTTTACTCAACCAGCAGGGCGAGGTGATTGGTGTAAACACGGCCATTATTAGCGGTGCCCAGGGACTGGGATTTTCAATTCCCATCAACATGGTGGAGCGAATTGCCACTGAGCTAGCTGAGACGGGTACGGTGGAACATCCCTTTGTGGGGATTCAAATGGTGACTCTAAGTCCGACCGTAAGGGAGGAAATTAACAACAACCCCAACAGCGGTCTTACGGTGAGTAACGACTCTGGCATCCTGATCGCTCGGGTGATGCCAAACTCACCAGCGGCCAAGGGCGGCCTGCAGGCGGGGGATGTGATCACAGCGATTGATGGCACCGATGTGGCCGATGCGGCTGAGGTGCAGCAGCTGGTGGCTGCAGGCAAAGTGGGTCAGGAGCTGACGATCGAGGTGCAGCGGGATAATGGATTACAGACGGTGACCCTACAGCCAGAAAACCTGCCGAAGTAGATCAAACCGGCTGGCCCCTAACGCAGTTCGCCCTTGGGCTGCCTAAACCGCCAGCCAGGCAGCGCTGCCTGGCTGGCGGTTTGCCTATCTCCATGGCCCTCCGCAAGGAATGTTTCATTGTATACAGTAAGCATCTATTTCTTGCTGGTAGCGTAGGCCCACAATAAAATTCCATGGTGTGGGGAATTAGCGAGATGCTTACAGTAAGGCAGGGTGCAGGGACTTCAGTAAGTTCTTCGTTTTTGTATAGGTTGTTGTTGGCGGTGGCTTGGGTAGGCGTTGTAGGTGGGAATGCTCTCGCCAGCGAGCCAACGGATGGGCCGCTCGGGGAGGAGTCGCCTGGGGTAAATCTGACGCCGGATGCGGAGGTTGTCCCCACCGAGACCGGAGATGATGGAGGTGCGATCGCACCCACCCATCTCATCTATTCCACCCATTCAACAGACGCGCTCGCCGTTGAGCTGGCCCAGGTCACCAACGTTAGTGAGCTGGATGATGTCCTCACAACAGACTGGGCCTACATCGCCCTGACCCAGCTGGTGGAGGAGTATGGCTGTATTGAGGGCTACCCCGACCGCTCCTTTCGCGGTAGTCAGGCGGTGTCTCGCTATGAGTTTGCAGCCGGTCTGGAATCCTGTCTGGCTACCATACTGCTGCTAACGGATAGCTTGGACGACACCGAGCTAGAAACTGTCCAACGGCTACAGGAGGAATTTGCGACTGAGCTAGCATCGATTCGCGGTCGTGTGGACACCCTGGAGGCGGATGTCGCTGAGCTGGAGGCCAATCAGTTTTCCACCACTACAAAACTTCAGGGTAGGGTCTTTAGCCACCTTACCGGTGTCACCGCTAGCGGTGATATTCAAGCAGAGGGCATCAATGTATTTGCCGCAGGAAGGGATGCCAACGGCGATCCCCTAGTGCGAACAATTACCGACGATCCTGAAATCACCTTTAGCTACCTGACCTGGCTCAACCTGCTGACCTCATTTACGGGAGAAGACAGGCTGATACTACAGCTAGCGGTGGGCGATGGCGTGTCCCCGGCCAACGATTTTGCATCGGCGGGTTTGTTTAATACCTTTGGTACCCCGTTTACCGCACAGCAGGGGGGTCGCCTGGAGGATGATATTATCCTCCGAGAAGCGTTTTACTCGTTTCCCATCGGCGATAAGGTGTTTGTCACAGCAGGCCCTAAGGTCAACTGGTACAGGCACTTTGACAACAACAGATATACCTTTTTGGTCACGGGGGCCAACAGCTTTAACTCCAGCGGTGGCACCCAGGTGAATGCGGTGGACCGGGGGGCTGGTGTGGTTGTTGAGTGGGATGTCTTTGATAGCGTTGAACTAAGCGTGGGTTATTTAGCAGAAGCAACGGAGTTTTTAACCAATCCGTCAAATTCATCGAGTGATGCCTCGCGAGGATTATTTGGTGGAACCAATACGCTGACCGCCCAACTTGAAGTTTATCCAACCGACAATTTAAATCTTAGGTTTCTTTACACGCGTAGCGAGCTAGAAGCCAATGCCAGTGGGTTTGTCGGCGGCACCAACGGGGAACCTCTCTACGGCTTTGCCGATGATGGCTTTGGCGGACCGGTGGATGATGCCACAGCCGATACCTTTTTGTTTAACTTTGACTGGCAGCCGGCGGATTGGCTCGGTCTGTTTGGCCGCTACAGCTATGGCAGCACCCATATCTCTCCGCTGACGGCGGGGCTCGCCGATGGAGATGTCAATGCCCAATCTCTCCAGTTTGGCTTGGCGTTTCCTGACTTGTTTAAACCAGGGGCCCTGGCCACCATCTCCTATCTCAGACCCTTTGATGTCACCGATGGTCGTAGCTTTTTGGTCTCGGGTGGGGGCGATGGGGCTGTACAAGAAGAGATTGAGGTTTCCTATCGCTATCCGCTCACCAACAATATTGCCATTGTTCCCTCTGTTTATTGGATTGGTAATGCTAATAACTTTGGTGATAACTCGGATATCTATGTCTTCAATTTACAGACGCAGTTTTCTTTTTAAGGGGGTTGGGTCAATGTTGTTAGCTGGTGGAGGGAAAAGGAGAAAGGGGGAAAGGAAAAGGGGGCTTGTTTTGACGGTGAGTCCCTTGGGGGATTTGGGTAAATCCGATGGGGATCGTGTAATTTAGTTCCAGAGAAATCATCTGGCTGTAGCGGCTCTAACTGTTCTATGGAAAAGCTAAAGATCATTGTTGTGGGTGCTGGCATGGGGGGCCTCACCACGGCCCTGGCGATGAGGCAGGCTGGGTACGAGGTGGATGTTTACGATCGGGTAAAAGCCCTACGACCGGCTGGGGCGGGGATTTCCCTGTGGTCAAATGGGGTAAAGGTACTGAACCGGCTGGGGTTGGGGGCTGCGATCGCAGCCATCGGCGGCCCCATGGAGCACATGGCCTACTACGATGGCAAAACCGGCGATCTGCTCACCGGGTTTAGCCTGTCGCCCCTGATCGACCGGGTTGGTCAGGCCCCCTATCCGGTCTCCCGCACCGATCTGCAGAATATGCTGCTAGAGGCTGTCGGAGTGGATCGGGTGCAGCTAAACAAACGCTGCGTCGCCATCGAGCAAACCCCAGATAGCGCCACCGCCATTTTTGAAGACGGCCATCGAGCCACCGGCGATGTCGTTGTCGGCGCGGATGGCACTCATTCCACTATTCGTAGCCATGTCCTGGGTCAGCCCACCGAACGGCGCTACGCTGGCTATGTCAACTGGAATGGATTGGTTCCCATCAGCGAGGAACTAGCCCCCCCCAACAGCTGGGATATCTATGTAGCCAACGGTCAGCGAGCCTCGGTTATGCCCGTTGGTGACAACCGCTTTTACTTCTTTTTAGATGTCCCCCTCCCCAAGGGCACCGAAAACAACCCTGACAACTATCGCCAGGAGCTACTCGACCATTTTCAAGGGTGGGCCGCCCCGGTCCAAAATCTCATCCAGCGGCTCGACCCTAGCCAGACAAACCGGGTGGAAATCCATGATATTGAACCGCTGAAAACATTAGTCAAAGATCGGGTTGCCCTGATTGGTGACGCGGCCCACAGCACCACACCTGACCTGGGCCAGGGCGGCTGCCAGGCCATGGAAGACGCCTGGACCCTCGCCAACTATTTATCCACCACCAATATCAGCGTGGCAGATGCCCTCAAACGCTACCAGGACAGCCGTCTAGACCGGGTGAGCCAGCTGGTGCTAAAGGCTCGCAAACGCGCCAACATGATCCACGGCAAGGTCCCCGAAAAGACCCAACAGTGGTATACCGAGCTGGCCGCTGAAGACGGCACCAACATTATGAACGCCATCTCCGAGACAATTTTGCAAGGGCCGATGAGATGAGCACCCTACTGATCAAACACAGTCATACGCTAGTCACCATGGATGACCAGCGACAGGAGATCCGCGACGGAGGCCTATTTATTCAAGACAATATTATTCAGCAAGTGGGACCGACCGACACCTTACCCGCCACCGCCGATGAGGTGTTGGATTTTCAAGGTCGATATTTGGTGCTGCCGGGGCTAGTCAACACCCACCATCACTTTTACCAAACCCTAACCCGAGCGGTTCCTGCGGCCCAAAACTGCGATCTGTTTACCTGGCTGCAAACCCTGTACCCGATTTGGGCCAACCTGACCAGCGAGGCGATCCACGCCAGCGCCCAAATGGCCGCCGCCGAGCTGATGCTCTCCGGCTGCACCACCGCTAGCGATCACCTCTATGTTTTTCCCAACAACTGCACCCTGGATGACGAAATTCGAGGGATCCAGGAGATTGGGCTGCGGTTTCACGCCAGCCGAGGCAGCATGAGCGTTGGCGAAAGCCAGGGGGGGCTGCCCCCCGACAGCCTGGTCGAGCCAGAAGCCCATATTCTCAAAGACTCCCAGCGGCTGATCGAGACCTACCACGACAACCGTCGCCATTCCATGCTGCGGCTGGTGCTAGCCCCCTGCTCCCCCTTTTCAGTCTCCCCGGACCTGATGCGCGAGTCGGCGGCCCTGGCCCGCACCTACCCTGGCGTGCGGCTACACACCCACCTGGCCGAAAACAAAAGCGACGTGGCCTACAGCCTGGAAAAATTTGGTCTGCGACCGGGGGACTATGCCGCATCCCTAGGCTGGCTTGGGGAAGACGTGTGGCATGCCCACTGTGTGCAGCTCAACGATGACGCCATCCAAAAATTTGCCCAGACCCGCACGGGGGTAGCCCACTGCCCCTGTAGCAATCTGCGTCTTGCTAGCGGTATTGCCCCCATTCGCAAAATGCTAACGGCGGGGGTTGCTGTCAGCATTGGCGTCGATGGGGCCGCCTCCAACGATGCCACCCACCTGTTGCAAGAAGCCCGAACAGCGTTTTTGTTGGCTCGGGTGCGAGAACAGTCCGCCGCCGCCATCACCGCCCGTGAAACCCTAGAAATCGCAACGCGGGGTGGGGCCAAGGTGCTCGGACGAGACGACATTGGTCACCTCGCCCCCGGTATGTCAGCGGACTTTATTGCCTTTAATCTCGATACCCCCGCCTTTGTTGGCAGCCATCACGATGCGGTGGCGGCCCTGATTTTTTGTCAGCCGCTGAGGGTGGACTACAGTTTTATCAATGGTAAAAAGGTGATCGACCAGGGGCGGTTGGTCACGGTCGAGATGGAAACGCTGGTGGAAACCTGTAACCGGCTAGCGACGGCCATGGTTAGCTAAAATCAGTCAGTTCGATCCTTTCAATGAACAATGAACATAGTTGCCCTGCGCCTAAATCCTGGAGAGGATCTTAAACAGTCTCTGTTGCGGTACTGTTGCGATCGCAAGATTGAGGCCGCCTATATTCTCAGCTGTGTGGGCAGTCTGCGTCGGGCGGTGCTCCGATTTTCCAACCAGCCTGACGGCACGGTGCTAGAGCACACCCTGGAGATCCTTTCCCTGGCGGGCACCCTGTCGCAGCATGGCGCCCATTTACACATGGCCGTATCCGATAGTGGGGGCCAGGTAACCGGGGGGCACCTGATGGATAGCTCACTCATTTACACAACCGCAGAGATTGTTTTGGGCATCGTGCCAAACACCGTATTTAAGCGAGAGACCGACCCACTCACAGGATATCGAGAGCTGACAATTGTGAAGCAGCCATAGCCACGTAACCCCTTCTACAGCCGGGGCATAGGACCCCAGTCAAGCATCGAGTTGCACATTTCTTATTAAAAACTCATCTCTAGCTCAGGGGATGTGTGATTAAATCAACTGCTGCTTATTTTTACCCGACTACCAAACGGTTTTGCTGATGATGGCAACCTGTTAACCACGTCTGATCTGTAATCAACCAACAACAACTAGCAATAATCTGAAATATGTTCACCGTAACCCTCACCTGGGCTTTGCTGGCCGGGTATGGCCTGTTTATCTACCGCATTGTTCAAACCACGACGCCGGGAAAAGTGTCGGCCTCCGAGTTTTTTCAAGGACAGTCACGCCAGGGGCAGGCTCCTGGTCTGTGGCTATTGGTTTCCAGTGCGGCCATCTCCTGGATTTTTGCCAAATCCATTGATAACGCAGCCAGCCTGAGCAACGCCTTTGGTATTACCGGCGGCATCGGCTATGCCATCTACTACCTAAGCTTTGTAACCGCAGCGGTTGCCCTATATCTGATCCGTACGCGGGGCGGCCACCGCTCAATTTCAGAATTTTTGGTGAGCAAGTATGGCAAGGTGTGCTCCCGACTGTTTTTGTTGGCCATTGCCATTCGCCTGCTAAATGAAGTGTGGTCCAATACCAAAGTCTTTTCACTGTACTTTGGCCCGGAGGGCAGCGGCGGCTATTGGTTTGCCGCGCTGTTGGTGACCGTGTTTACGGTGTATTACAGTCTGCTGGGGGGTTTGCGCAGCAGTCTGTTGACCGATGGGGCACAAATGCTGCTGGGGGCCGTGCTGCTGGTGGTCATTTTGGTGGTGCTGGGGCCGGGGCTGGCCACCCAGGGGCTGCCCACGGTGGATCCAGACACCCGGCTAGCGGGGCTAACCTTTTGCGGTCTGGCCTTTGTACAAATTTTTAGCTATCCCTTCCACGACCCGGTGATGACCGACCGCGCCTTTATCACCTCCCCCAAGGTGATGTTTAAAGGGTTTGTCCTCGCCGGGGTGATTAGTGGCGGTTTTATCTTTCTCTTTAGCTTTGTGGGGCTGTACGCCCGCGCCTTTGGCGTAGAGGGATCGCCCGTGCTGCAGGTGCCCGCCCTGTTTGGGTTGCCCATGCTGCTGGTGTTTAATGCCATCATGCTCACCAGTGCCGGGTCCACCCTGGACTCCACCTTTTCAAGCGTGGCCAAG
>JBCDJC010000259.1:0-6675 GCA_038748225.1 Cyanobacteria bacterium P01_H01_bin.26
TGTGCCGCACCCCCCGGTGTTTTGGCGGGTGACGTCACTATCTGGCAACACCTGCACCACCTGCTGCTGCCTGCCATTACCCTCAGCATCATTGGCATTGCCAATATTGCCCTACATACCCGACAAAAGCTGATTGATGTGCTGCACAGCGACTACATTCTGTTTGCCCGTGCCCAGGGTGAACCCCTCTGGGGCGTCATTCGCTACCACGGATTTCGCAACCTAATCCTGCCTGCATTGACCCTGCAATTTGCTTCCCTAAGTGAGCTATTTGGCGGGTCGGTGCTCGTGGAACAGGTGTTTGCCTACCCTGGCTTGGGCGAAGCCACCGTACAGGCCGCCCTGCGGAGTGACATTCCGTTGCTCGTCGGCATTGTGTTTTTCAGTGCGCTGTTTGTTTACACCGGCAATACGATAGCTGACTTGGCCTATCCCATCGTTGATCCGCGCATTCGGCTGGAAAGTTCACTGGGGAGTTCACAGTCATGACGATTACGGTTCCTTTTGACCCTGTCTCCCGCAGTCTTCGCAATAACCGGCGACAGCGCACGCTTTGGGGGATTGCCCTGTGTATGTTGTTTCTCCTAGCAGTCATTGTCAGCACCTGGGTGATTGGCGATGGCGGCCTTGGCCCTGTGCTTGCCCAGCGTAATCAGTCTCCCTCTCTGGCCCACCCCTTTGGCACCGATTGGCTGGGAAGAGACATGCTCAGCCGCTCTCTCCACGGCATGTCCCTCAGCTTGCGAATCGGCCTCCTTGCCGCCGCCATCAGCGCACTGATCGGCACCAGCCTAGGCTTAGCGGCAGGCACACTGGGCGGCTGGGTCGATGCCGTGATCACCTGGATTATTGATGTCTTTTTTAGCCTGCCCCACCTGGTTCTGCTAATCTTGATTGCCTTTGCCGCTGGTGGGGGCACCCGTGGGGTGATCATTGCCGTGGCACTCACCCACTGGACAAGCTTAGCGCGGGTGATTCGGGCGGAAGTCTTGCAGGTGAATAGCGCTGACTATGTAAAAATCTCTCGCCGCTTTGGCCGCTCTCCCCTCTGGATTGCCCGGCATCACATGGTGCCCCACATCATTCCACAGCTGATCGTGGGGCTGATTTTGCTCTTCCCCCACGCCATTTTGCACGAAGCAGCCCTGTCATTTATTGGCATTGGTCTGTCGCCCCATATTCCGGCGATCGGCATTATTTTGGCGGAATCCATGCGCCACCTGTCTACGGGCTACTGGTGGCTGGGCGTCATGCCAGGGCTGCTGCTGTTGCTGTCGGTCAAATCGTTTGACTGGCTAGGAGAAAATATGCGCGCGTTGCTCGATCCAAAAACAAGTCAGGGGTAACCATGCTCACCATCTCAAACCTGGGGATTACGTTTACCCAATACGATCAAGGACTGCACCGCAAGCAGCTAACGGTGATTACTGATTTAGATTTAACCGTCCAACCAGGAGAACTAGTCGCCGTGGTGGGAGCTAGCGGCTCTGGAAAAAGTCTTTTGGCCCATGCTCTGTTGGGGATCTTGCCGGAGAACGCTCAGCTCTCTGGGACGATGGAATTTCAAGGGGAGACTCTAACCCAAAAGCGATGCGAAACCTTGCGGGGGAAGGCAATCGCCCTGATTCCCCAATCGGTTGGTTACCTTGACCCGTTAATGACCGTCGGGCGGCAGGTGCAGCGGGTGGGGCAGCTTAATGGTCTCCCTTCGAGATCGGCAAAGACATTAAGAGAGCGCACCTTTGCCCGCTATGAGTTGCCTGCCCATACGCCAAAGCGCTACCCGTTTCAGCTCTCGGGCGGCATGGCGCGGCGAGTGCTCGTCTCAACCGCCGTCATGACCCAGGCTCAGCTCGTAATTGCCGATGAACCCACACCGGGTCTGCACCCTGACGTGGTGACTGAAACCCTCAACCACCTGCGCGAACTGGCCCAGGAGGGTCGAGGTGTGATTCTGATTACCCACGATATTGAAGCGGCCCTACAGGTCGCCGATCGGGTGGCGGTTTTCTATGCGGGCACCACGGTTGAAATTGCCAACGTCCAGGATTTCACAACTGGCAATCTGCGCCATCCCTACACCCAGGCTCTCTGGCGATCGCTACCTCAAAACGACTTTATGCCAGTGTCGGGGAATCAGCCGAGTCCTGACCAGCTGCCGGTGGGCTGTCTGTACGGCGATCGCTGTGCCTGGAGCACGGCTGAGTGTAAACAGGCGAGACCAGAACTGCAATTTATTCGTCAAGGTTGGGTGAGGTGTATCCATGCTGAAGGGTGAAGGTCTGTGGTTTCGTTACGGCGCTAAGCTGCCGTGGGTAGTGCGCGATCGGTCGCTTGCGATCGCACCAGGAGAAGTCGTGGGTCTCGTCGCTCCGTCCGGCTATGGCAAAACCACCCTCGGTAAACTCCTTGCAGGGTATCTAAGACCCAGCCACGGGCGCGTCACGTTAGATGAACAACCGCTGCCGGGAGGCTATTGTCCCGTACAGCTGGTCTTTCAAAATCCTGAATTGTCGGTCAACCCGCGTTGGCGCATCGACCGCATCCTACGAGAAAAACATCCGCCCCAGCCCCACATACTGGATGGCCTCGGCATTCATCCCGGTTGGATGACCCGCTATCCCCATGAATTGAGCGGCGGAGAACTGCAGCGAGTTGCGATCGCCCGCGTTCTTAATCGCAACACCCGCTATCTGATTGCGGACGAAATGACAGCTATGCTCGATGCCAACACCCAGGCATTAATTTGGCAGGTGGTTTTAGAGTTTGCCCGCCAATATCAGGTTGGCATCATCGCCATTAGCCACAATACGCCACTGCTAAAGCGCATTTGTCAACAGAATGGTCTTGAGCGCCTCATAAATCTCGATTCTGAGCGACCAACTTCCTATCAGGCTCGACCGAAAACATCGGCTGCTAGGATTTGGGACAACACAATACAAGACCCTAATTTATTGCCAAGAAAATAAGCCTTTCAGCCAAAAGACTTGCTGGTAAATAAGGTACCCAACCATAGCTCCTTTCCCTTTAACCCTTCCCCTTTAACCCTTCCCCACTCCACTCCGGAGATTTTATTTTTTGGCAGCTCCCCAACGCGACATGTCCTCTCAAGCAGCTACTCTTCGCAAGAATGGTTGAAATCCTTACAAAGCAAACAGTTGTCAGGTGGTTGACCCCAAACTAAAGCGTAATCGTCCCCTGAGCGGAGTCGAAGGAGATATTCTGGTTGGGTTTTGGCTAACTCAGAAGTAGACGCTTCGCGTTAGGCTTGCCCATGCCCCAGGGCTATACGACTTCGCTCAGCCAGCATAGTCTCTGGGACGGTTACACTAAAGCTTTAATCGTTGGCTCAATAGCTGATTGGACATCAGTTTTGACCCAAAACAAGCAGTCGTTTCAACAGACTTTGCCAAAAATGCTTAATACGTTATTGCCTACAAGATACTGATGTCCGAGGTATTTAAAGCCTGCCTGTGTACCCATTTGCTGCCGAACCTCTGGACTATAAACTCTCATTCCATTGGGAGTGACTGGCGAGTACCCCACCCCTGTCGAGGCATTGGTGGTTGGGTCAACCCAGTAAAAAGTACCACCCGGTCGCAAAACTCGACAAATCTCAACCAAGACCCGCTGGGGTTCAGGGTAGTGGAGAAAACTAAATGTGTTGAAGATTGAATCAAACTGCTGATCTGTGAATCTTAAAGATGCGGCATCGCCCTCTAAAAATATAAGGCGGGGTCGATGGCGATTGGAGCGTCGTGCCTGACGCAGCATCGCAGCCGAAAAATCTAGCCCGGTGCCTTGTAAGCTGGGATATGCAGCTGCCAGGCGATTGAGCAAACGCCCGGTACCACAGCTAATATCAAGGACGTTCGGGTCTTCGGGAAGTTTGACATACTCTAACAGTCGCTGATGAGTGGCTTGGTATAAAAGCGAGGGAAACCAGAAGTCATAAAAGGGTGCCCAGCGATCAAAGAGTTGTTGTTTGCTGTTCGGTAAGTTCATTGATTAATCTTAGGGTGTTTGAGTGATTCTACTAACGACTCAATTTGTCTGAGTTCATCCTGCCAATAGAAGGCTTGAGCATGGGCCGGATAAGGGTTGTGAAATTTTCTGTCAATAAAGTATGTCAGTATCCAAAAGCTATCTTCCGTTCTCCCCGACGTCCATAATTTTCGCGTTTAATACCTTGGCCACAGCCGGGTCGTGACTTGTAAGTAAAAGCGTGCCTCCGGATTGCGTGAACGTTTGCAGTAAATTCAGCATTAGCTTTAGAGATTGAGTATCCTGACCAACGGTAATCTCATCTAGAAGACATAGCCTTGGCTGCCTGGCGAGAACAGCTCCTAGGGCAAGGCGACGCTTTTGCCCCTGGGACAGAGACTGGGGATGCTGCTCGGCGCGTTCCTTGAGGTTGAGTTGAGCCAAGATGCCATCAGCCGTTGAGGCAAGGATGCCGGGCTGTTGTACTTCTTGCTGTACGGTATCGGCAAAGAGTTGGTGGCTGGGGTTTTGCAGCACAAAGCCTACCATTTGAGCGATTTCTACAATTCGCTTCCCTGCAATGCTGCATTCAAGTAATTCAATACTGCCCGCAGTGGGTTTCACCAGGCCGCTGATCATCCGTAGGAGAGTTGTTTTGCCGCTGCCGTTGTCGCCTTTGAGTAGAACGGTTTCGCCAGGGTATAGGGCGAGATCGGGATAGGGGGGATAGGGGTGGAGGGTGAGGGAATCAGTTTGGAGGATGGGGAATCGGGGCGGATGTGTGGGTTTGACGGATGGAGTGGGTTTGTTAGATGGAGTGGGTTTTACGGATGGAGTGGGTAAGGCAGGCGGGCCAAGGTGGAGGTGGGTTTTGTGGATATGGAGGGTGCGATCGCAGATCGTTTGCACCAGATCCAGACGGTGTTCAACAATAAGGATGGCTTGTCCCTGGGCGGCTCGCTGTTTGAGTAGGGTGAGCAACAGTTGGGATGTGGTTTGATCCAGATAGGCAAAGGGTTCGTCGAGGAGGAGGGCAGGTTGGCCCATGGCCAGGACGCAGGCAATGACGAGCCGTTGTTTTTGGCCAGCGGAGAGGCGAGCGATGGGCCAGTCGGCCTGCAGGTCAAATTCTTGCAAAATGGCCTGGGTTAAAGCAGGAATGCGCTGGGTAGGCGTGGCGAGATTTTCTAGACCAAAAACAACTTCGTCGTAGACATTATCGGTAAAAATCTGAGTTTCCACATTCTGCAAGAGAGTACCAATACGGTGAGAACGCTGGCAGACGCTCCAGGTTTCGATGTCTTGCCCCTGACAGCGAATAGTTCCGGTGAGAGTGCCGCCGATATGGTTAGGGGTAATGCCCGCGATGCAACTCAACAGGGTACTTTTACCGCTGCCGGTGGCACCTGCTACCACAACAATCTCTCCAGGCTTAAGAGTCAGGCTGATGTCACTCAGCACAGACTGGGTGGCATTGGCGTAGGTAAAGCTGAGATTTTCAATCTGAATTACTGACGCCATTGTAGATACCCAACGGCCCCAACTATGGCGGTAGCTGCGATCGCAACTCCCGTATCCAATCTTCGCCATCGTAGCGGTTGGCCCAGACTGCGGCGGGCGCTAGGGTCATAGCTGCGGGTCTCCAACCCGACCGTGACCTCATCGGCGTAGCTAACGATGCGAAAAATCAGCGGCACAAACAGTCCCGGAAACCACTGTCCAGGGCGGCGTCTGAGATCGACTCCCCGCAGCTGGTTGGCTTCAATAATGCGCTGAGCTTCCTGCTGCACGACGGGCAAAAACCGCCACACCAGGGTCAGGCTTAGCACCAGAAAAGAAGGCATTTTTGCCGCTTGTAGGGCGCGAGTTAATTCTGCTGGTGAGGTGGTTAGGGAAAAGATCGGGCCGGGGAGTAAAATTGCTAGCAGTCGTAGAGTATTCAAAATAGCAGAGGGCCAGTCCCGCAGCAGCCAGGTTAAGGCAGTGAACAGCAGGAGTGCGATCGCACCCCCCAGCCATATCCGCCACGGCATCTTCACCATTGCCAACAATATCAGCAGTACTCCCACCAGTAATCCCGCCGCCGCCAAATTCTGCAGCGCGAACGCGATACTCACCGCTACAATACTCAGAACAATTTTCAGTAGCGGATTCACCCGCCACAGCCAGTCCCGCAGGCCAACCCTATCAGCTAACATCCAGTTTGCCTGCCCGCTGCAGCTGCTTAACAACTCGTTCTCCTAACCACCACCCGAGCGCACCTGACAAGCCAGAAACAACGGTCATCAAAATCAGTACCCAAACCTGCCCCACCCAGGCAGTAAAGACATCGCCAGCAGCGTAAGCACCCACCAACGTGCCTGCTACAGTAGCGCTACTGAAAAACAGCACATTTCCCACCAGGCGATTAGCTTTGCCGTAGAAGCCACCCCGAAACAACATAATCCCCTCTGTTACCAATAGGGCAATTATTAGAAAAGCCGCAATAATCCAAGAGATGCGGCTCAGAACCAACGCTAAGACGCCAATCATCAGAGCGACGCTGCCGGATCGCCGTAGTCGGGCCATTCCTAGCGTCAGAAAAATGCCCGCAAAGGGAGCCCAGACCACCGTACGAATTCCCGGCAGCGGAATCGATAAGGTGAGCGGCACCGTAATCACTGAGGTTACCGCGATGCCGATGGTCATGAA
>JBCDJC010000260.1:0-6674 GCA_038748225.1 Cyanobacteria bacterium P01_H01_bin.26
CCAGTTTTCCCTCTATCTTCTGATGGGTATTTGACCCGGATGATAGAGATGATGGATTAACGTTGGCAACCACAACTCCCTACCTACTGACTGTCAATTGACTGCCAATCGATTGTAATGTGATATCCCCGTAATTGCAGATAACAGGCCGATGGATAGGGACTAAGGAGACGGAGGTGGGGAACTTTGTAAGGGGTCAATCAGAACAATCGGATGCCGCTTGGGGTCTCCCTGTCCGCTCTGCTCACGCATAATGCGGCTAGACTGCTCTGGATCAAAGTTGTCGCTAAAATCCTGCCAAACGCCGTCATGCTCACGCTCCAAAGAGAGAATGGAGCGATCGAGCTGCTCTAGTTCCGCCTTTTGTTGATGGTAGTAGGGCAAGAGCTTAGCAATGGTTGAGGTGGCCACCACCGTCAGCAGCACGTTGACAATAAGTTTGACGCTAGACTCTAGAACCAACGATTGGCGAGCTTTGCCTCTCGGGACGAACATCGCGGCTTTTCGAGTCATTAACGGAAGTCCTCAGCACGTCGGTTAAGGCTGGTATAGCCCGCCATTATTATGGAGCCTATTGCCCCATTTGTGCTGAGAATTCCCTCATTTTTAGAAAATTCTATTCCCCAGTCGGATTAGGTCCGGCCATTCTTCAAAAACGGCCCCAGGTTCGAGCGAACCTGGGGCCGTTTCTCCATATGTTTTGGAGCTCTGGCTCTGGAGCTCTGGCTCTGGGGCCCTATTTGTAGAGCTCGGTACCAAGCCGCAGGGCCAAAACGCCGGGAATCAAAGCAGTCAGCAAAGCAATAATAATCTGAGTATCTGATAAAGCCATGGGGTGCTGATTTCCTTACTAAATTGCTATCCTCTTAGGAAATTGTTGACCAAAATTGACTCAATCAGCCGTTTCACAGTCAATCTGTTACAGACTTTAACAACATGGCCGTCAGTTTGCCTGGACGTATCTCCGGGGGGCAGCGCTGGGTGGGAATGTAGCTTCGACCACATACACATTGACAGGAAATGCGGTACTAAGATATGTATATCAAAATATATGTACGTCATTAAGACTCACTTGCATTAAGACTCACTTGTTAACAACTGTCCTATGGCAGTTACTTTTATGAACACAGCTTCCTCCGACGGCAGTGGCAATGCTGTAGTCAGTGAAAATGGTGGGTCCTCAGATGCTAATTCAACAGTTCGTTCGGTTTTAGATCTGAAGCTGACTCGTATTCAGCGGGACGTGCTGCGCATGGGTGCTCTGGTTGAAAACTCCTGCCTGATGGCCAGGGAGGCCCTTTGCGATCGCAACCTGGATGCCGCCAGACAGCTTAAAAAACACGATAAGCATATCGATCGGCTCTACCGGCAGATTGAGGTGGACTGCATCAACCTGATCACCCTAGAGGCCCCGGTCATGCAGGACCTGCGTCTTGTCAGCGCTCTGATGCAGATGATTCGCGACTTAGAACGTATTGGTGACTACTCCAAAGATATTGGTGAAGTCGCCATCAAGCTATTTCCATATCCGGTCTACGATGCCATGGATCAAGTGCAGATCATGCTTGATCGATGCCGGTCTATGGTGGCCCTCAGCCTGCTTTCTCTCTCCGAGCTAGATGTGGAAGCTGGTTTAGAAATTAAGCAAAAAGATGACGTTGTCGACGATGACTACGAGCGTCTCTACACCCTTTTAGTACAGGCTCCCATCTCTAGCAGTGTAGAACCCACCGTCCTCCTGGTACTGGCTATTCGCTATCTAGAGCGCATAGCCGACCATGCCACTAATATTGGTCGACGGGTGGTTTTTGTGGTGACCGGCGAGCGACTTTAGAATAAATTATTTGAAAGCTATTTGACATAGTGGCCACTTTAAGGAACACTTATGCTGTTCATGTGCTAATTTTCTTGAGTGTGCTCAGCTAAGGGCCGCGCCAACGACATTCCACACTGTGCAGCGGTAGTTTAGGGTTGGTTTTCAAGGATGCGTCTTGGGGGATTGCCCTCGTACCTTGCGGGCTTACTTGTTGCTAAATAGTGTGGCGGTTGTATCGGCGGTTCGTAGAGCAACGTCTGCCATGGGCTTTGGGATTTGCTAAGGAAGCAGTTCTTGTCCGTTTTCTTAACGGAAGTAGCGCGTTCTATGCCCGGCCTCTGACCAAGAAACCAGTGGCATTATTTCATTAACGCATAGGATTCATCGCTACATGAATTTTTCAATTGCTTCCCTGTTGACGAACTTTTCAAACGATAAGCTCGTTACGACCAAGACGCTAGAAAAAAAGCTCAACTGTTCCGATGATGACCAAATTAATGACTTGGGGATTGCGTTGGATGCCCTAGAACGCATCGGCGTCTTGGAAAAAGAACGGGGTAAGTATCGCCGCATCCACGGGGATGGGGTGATCGAGGGTAAGCTGCGCTGCTCTAGCAAAGGGTTTTGTTTTGCCATTCAAGATGAGGAAGAAGCTGACGACATCTATGTCAGAGAAGCCCACCTCAACCATGCCTGGAACGGCGATCGGGTACTGGTAAAAGTAACTAAGGACGGTAATCGGCGGCGCAGCCCAGAGGGGGAAGTTCAGCTGATTTTAGAACGGGCCAATTCATCGGTGCTCGCCCGAATCAAAGAAGCCGAAACAGACAAGAGTCTGCAGGCCGTCCCCCTAGACGATCGGTTGCTGTTTAAGCTTGACCTCAAAAACAAAGATGATGATGACCTGAGCCAGGCAGACCTGCAGGCGGCCATCGATCACCTGGTCCATGTTGAAATTCTGCGCTATCCCATCGGTCAGCACCTACCCCACGGCAGGGTGGCCCAGATCCTAGGCAGCGACGCAGAGGCTGCCGCTGACATTGATATTGTTTATTGCAAGCACGATCTGCCCCGTGCCTTTCCAGAAGAGGTGATGATGGCGGCTAAGGCCCTGCCCAATCGCGTCCGCAAGGCCGACATGAAAAAACGTTTGGATCTGCGGGAGCAGCCCACCATCAGCATTGACGCTGATGGTGCCCAGGTGATTGACGATGCCCTGACGCTGGAGCGCATGGATGACGGTAGCTGGCAGTTGGGAATTCATGTGGCGGATGTCTCCTACTATGTGCCAGCCGACAGCCCCATTGACCAGGAAGCCCACCGTCGAGGCACCTCCGTCTACCTGGCGGATTCCCCCGTGCCGCTGCTGCCGCCGCCGTTGTCCACTTCTTTGTGTGCGCTGCTAGCCGACAAAGAGCGGCTGACCATTTCGGTGATAGTCAGTCTCTCGCCGGAGGGGGAGGTGCTTTCCTATGAGGTGCAGCCCTCGGTGATTCGTAATGACCAGCAGCTTAACTACCACCAGGCTCAGGCGGTGCTGGCCCGTGAGGACAAGGCGGCCCTGGAGGCGCTGTCGTTTAAGAAACGGGATTTAACCAAGTTTAAAGATAGCTTTGAGCTGCTCGATCAGCTATTTGAGGTCAGCGAGCTGCTGCAGCAACAGCGCAATCAGCGGGGGTCATTTGACTTAAATCTGCCGGATCATGTGTTTCCAGAAGAAGCGGGAGAAGAGCTGTCCCATTATCTCTCTCCTAAGTTTCAACACGATGATGAGGGCGGTCTGGGGGTAATGGTGGTTTCGGACCTGCTCCCAGCCCGGCGGATTGTGACTGAATGTATGCTGTTGGCTAACCAGCTGGTGGCCAAGCACCTTAAGGCATTGGAGGTACCGGCCATCTATCGTCTGCACGGCACGCCTGACCCCGGCGATGTGCAAGAGCTGATCAAGCTGGCCAACAATATGGGGCTAAATTTGCAGCTAGAAAGTGAAGATGCTGTGCTACCCAAGGACTACCTTGGATTTGTTGAGCAATTCAGCCAGTCTAAGGCTGAAAAAGTCCTCACCTATCTGTTGTTGTCTACCCTCAAACCCGCCTCCTACAGCAGTCATCCCGACGGCCATTTTGGGCTAGCCCTGGAGGATGGCTATACTCACTTTGCTTCTCCCGTCAGGCGGTATCCTGATCTGTTAGTACACCGGGTGCTACATGCCGTCTTTGATGAGGGTCGCGATCGCAAAACTACCCGTTCCAAAGATCGAGTTGATTTGCGTAGCGATAGCAGCCACGGAAACATTAACTGGAGCGTACTGCCCCCAGACATCAACAGCGAATTTGAAGAGCGCTTTAGCCATGTGACCACCCACCTGAC
Organism: Cyanobacteria bacterium P01_H01_bin.26; assembly: GCA_038748225.1. Classification (GTDB taxonomy): domain Bacteria; phylum Cyanobacteriota; class Cyanobacteriia; order Phormidesmidales; family Phormidesmidaceae; genus Leptothoe. Next base: position 4,187 of record JBCDJC010000260.1, read on the forward strand.
CGAACGGGAGCGGCTGGCCCAGGAAGCTGAATCGGATTTAGAGGGTTTAAAAAAGGCCGCCTTTATGCAAGCCCACACGGGTGAGGTCTTCCATGGGTTGATTACCGGTGTGCAGTCCTATGGATTTTTTGTAGAACTTGAAGAGCTGCTGGTGGAAGGGTTAGTCCATGTCAGCTCCCTCAAGGACGACTGGTACGAATATCGTTCTCGTCAGCAAAAGCTGATGGGGCGCAAAAACCGCCAGCAGTATCGCCTGGGTGACCGGGTGGAAGTACAGGTCAAAAGTGTTGACTACTACCGCCAGCAGATTGATCTTGTGGCTGTAGGCGGCGGTAGTGAAGCCCTCGACGATGACGATGAGGGCGACGACGGCGAGGGCTTTAACGGCGAATCCACCAGCAGGGAAAATGGCGACGGACCCTTCGATGATGGGGAAGAATAGCTCGGTATCCCGTCCCCTGGTCCTAGGTATTACCGGAGCCTCCGGTCTGATCTACGCGGTGCGTGCGTTAAAGCATCTGCTGACGGCGGGCTACCAGGTAGATCTGGTCGCATCTAAAGCCGTTTATACGGTCTGGCAGGCCGAGCAGCAGGTGCAGCTGCCCGGCGATCTCAATCGGCAGGCTCGGTTCTGGCGAGAGCAGGCCGCCATCGGCGACGAGGGAACCCTCCGCTGTCATACCTGGAGCAATGTGGGAGCGACCATTGCCAGCGGCTCATTTAAGACCCTGGGAATGGTGATTATGCCCTGTAGCATGAGTACGGTGGGTAAACTGGCCGCTGGTCTAAGTTCCGACCTATTGGAGCGGGCCGCCGATGTGCAGCTTAAGGAGGGCAAACCCCTGGTGCTGGTTCCTCGGGAAACACCGTTTAGTTTGATTCATCTCCGCAACTTGACTACCCTGGCGGAAGCAGGCGCTAGAATTGTGCCAGCGATTCCAGCTTGGTATCATCGGCCTCAAACTATTGACGATCTGGTGGACTTTGTGGTGGCACGTGCTTTAGACCAGTTGGATATTGACTGTGTGCCGTTAAACCGCTGGGATGGCCATGGAAGCTGAGGTTTAGAGGGCTGAGGTTCAGGAGACGGCAATGGTACAACTGACTATATTTTTTGTGGTGGTCGCGGCGCTGCTGATCCTCGTGCTGCAAAACCTGAGCCCCTCCCTGCCGCTGGTGGTACTGGGACGCTCGACCGGGACGCTACCGCTGTCCCTGTGGCTGCTGATTGCGATCGCGGTTGGCAGTCTGTGTACTTTAGTGATCTATCAGCTGGTTCCCCAGAAGCGTCCCTACCGGCCCATGGGCAAGCGCATAGGTAACAATGCCCCCCCGGAACCGGCCAATCGGTTTGTCGATATGCCCGGAGCTAATCCACCCACAACCGAGCGCGGCCAGCCCCGGGACGAGATGCCTCCCCGCAATGAAGGCCCAGCTCCCTACGACAGCGATTGGGAAACGTTTAAGGCTCCCGAACAGTGGGACGACTGGGGGCAGCAGCGGGCGGATGCCTTTCGGGACTCCCCCAGAGCCCCGTCCAGAGCCCCGTCCACAGACCCTGGCGATCCGATCGACAATACGGTTAGGGACATTGAATCTGGCTGGGGGCAAGATGACTATGTGCCCCCGCCACCCCCGGCCTACGGAGAAAGCGCCGATACAGGCTGGGAAAGCGCGCAGTCGCCCCGTACCCACGATGAGGGCTGGCTCTACGGTAGTGAACCTCCAGCGGAGCCGCCGGTCTCTGCAGAATCGGAGCCGCCGGAGTCATCGGACGATGTGTACGACGCCAGCTACCGGGTCATCATCCCCCCCTATGATGCCAAGGACGATCGGGCCTAATCCACCCAGCCCGATTGGTTGCATTATGGGTAACTGACCTAGTGCCTATCAGCCTGGGCTAGTAAGCTATAACGGTAGCGCTCACGCTGTCCATGTCCCCGGTTTTACCCATCGATACCCAGCGCTATCAGTCTGGCAGCTGTACTTTGGAGGTGACGGCACACCGTTCATCGCTGTCCCAGTGGAGCGATCGCCCCGTCGTGCGGCGGCTGCGGTTTAGCCTATGGCTGGAGCAACCAAACCGGCAGCGGCTGGCGGCGGGCGATCAGACCCAGCTGGTCACCCTCAGACAGGCTGTGGAGTCCTATGTGCAAACACACCTGACCCAGCAGGCCTGGCCCCAAACCCACGGTTTAAAGCTTTTGGACCAGGAGCTAGAATTTAGCACGCTGCAGCTCTTTGACCTGGCCGAGGTGCTCAGCGCCTCCGAGCGGGGCCAAATCACCCTGCCGGTGACAGGGCGACGGCGAACTCACTGGTGGACGGGGTCTGCAGCGGCTTCTCTGCTAGTTGCTGTCGGTGTGACCACAGCCTATCTCTACTACAGGCCGACAGCGGAGCTAGCCACGACCCAGGCCCCTGAAGCCGTTTTTGAAGAAGATGAAATACCGCCGACTGGTTTCGAGACAGCCCCTGAAACCCTCGA
>JBCDJC010000261.1:0-6671 GCA_038748225.1 Cyanobacteria bacterium P01_H01_bin.26
ATCCGGCCTTTGATCCGAATCCGGACCGAGTTAGGGGCTTATTTTTGGCCAAATTCTAAAATCTGAACAGGACTGAGGTTAAACTCTGGGACGATGGTGGATTTGATCGGGGTTTCGCCAGCATAAACCGTGTCTTCGTACTGGCCATTGACCCATAGACAAACGGTAACTTGCTGCGTTTCCGGGTCGATGATCCAGTATTCCTCAATTCCCCGTGCGGCATATTCGGTGCGCTTGTGGCGATAGTCACGGTCTCGATTTTCCTGACCAGGAGAAACCACCTCAATCACCAGGGCCGGTGGCGGCATATCTCGTAGCAAAATAGCTCGCTTGGCTCCTACCAGTGCAGCATGAGATTCCTCGGAATGCACCATCAGATCGGGTAGTCGCGATTTAGCGCGTCTACCGGCGACCTCAATTTCTGTATCTTTGTAAGCCAGCATTTCCATTGAAAAATGCTTGAGTAATTCCAGGAGTAGAAACCTGGCAATCAAGGCGTTCATCTGGCTTTCAACGGGCATTTCCACTAGCTCTCCATTGACTAGCTCGTAGCGAGTATCGGTGCCTTCGTCATGGGCTAAGTACTCGTCCATGGTCATTACCCGAGGTGCAACAGCTGGCGTCATGGTCAGAAACCTCTGGATTGAGCTGTCGCTAGTGTAGCAAACCCTTAATTGACTCCTTTACAGCCCATGGCGCACTGTTTTGGGGTGATGCCAAACCGGCGCTTAAAGGCAGCGGCAAAGTGTCCTTGGTTGCTGTAACCGCAGCGGTAAACGACTTCGGTAACGCTCAGGGACGTATCGCGCAGCAACTGCTCGGCATAGAGCAGCCGCTGTTCGGTCAGGTAGCCTAAAACGGTGGTGCCAAATAGCTGTTTGAAGCCTCGGCGCAGGGTGCGATCGCTAACGCCCACCTGACGTGCCAGGGTGGTTTGGCAGGGGGGGGATTCCAGGTGCGATCGCAAAATCATCGCCGCCTGCTGCACCCGCGCCACGGTCTCCGGCTTTAGCGCCCGGTTTTGATGAACTGGTGCGCTGATCCCTTCTATCTGCAGGGCCATCAGCTCCAACACTTTACCCTGCAGATAAAGCCGCTTAGTCATCCCAGAAAACGGACAGTTAATAATCTGCTGCACCACTGTCCGAATCCCTGCGGTGGTAGGAGCTGAAAACGCCCGCTGTGGTTGATCATCACCAGGAACCAGGGCCTCAATCGTTGGCTCCAGATTATCGTCTGCGCCCCCCAAAAACTGTGCTAGTAGGTGGGGCTGCACGTGGACCATCACACCCACCTGATGCTGACCCCCTGGAAAAACCGTTTGCACCGGTCTCTGGATGCCGCTGCCACCCACATAGCCCCAGTTAGCATCCTGATAAATAAAATCACCGCTGTTTGCAACGCCCGATAAATACACCATAAACTGCACCGGATGCTGGTTTTCAGGAATGTCGATAGCCACATCCTGGTAGGTGCGATCAAATATGCACAGTTCTACACCGGGCTGTAGAAACACTTCCCGCTCATATCCTTTTCCCAGCTGTGGCGAGACCTTACAAATCGTTTCTAGACCATCGGCAGAGGTGAGCGGCTTAACCTGCTGACGATTCTCCGTCCATAGAGCATCGTTTGCGCTTTGACTGAGTTCAAGAGCCATGGGGGATAAAAAGGCTTTTAGCTATATTAATAGGAAAAGCTTGCAATAGCGAGGCCCAGCGCATTAAACGACTTAGGATTGAGAATTTAATTAGGTCCTACTTCTTGCTGCAGAGGTTGCCATAGCAACCTCTGCAGACGCAATTCTTGGATCTTATACAATCTCTTATGCCTGATTCTTGCAGCCTTAAATGCAGCAATACTGCTGTTGCCCTTGAAAAATCACAATCCAACCCAGTAAATGTGACACCGGGCTGACTTGACTCCCTATCTGATCTAGATAAGAATAGCTCTCAACTGCTAGCTAGAAACTTTTCTGGAAAGATCGCTAATGCAACCATTTCTAGCCTGAGATTCAGACCCATGCCCCTTGACCATAGCCGCACCATTGTTCAATCTGAGTATGACGATATCTGGGAGGCAGCCCAGGATCGGGGCGAAAGTCTCTGGCGGCAGCACGGTATCGAATCTCGACAGACGATCCCGCCACAGCTAGGTCAGGGGGAAATAAGAGAGATCGAGCTACGACCAGGTCTTGAGATTGTGATTGAGACAAGCGTGTTTTGGCGATCGCTCTACCTCGACTTTTGTTTTGATTCTTCAGCCGGGCTATCTTCTAGTTTTTATCTGTTGGGCAATCGCCGCATGATCAATCCCGGTATTAAGCTCGAAGAAGATCGTGAAGAAACCGCTGGGGAAAACTGTCTCTGCTATCTGGCGGGGGCGCGATGTCTGGAATATCGACCCGCCGATCAGCCGCTTCAGTCTGTGTCAATCATGTTGGATTGCGAGCAGCTCCGCACCTTCGGACCAGCGGAAGAGAGTCCGTCTCCTTTGATTGGCTCCTTGGTAAAGGGCAAGTCTGCCAATCGGTTTCATCAGTCTTTGAATTCGACAGCGGCAATGCCAATGGTATTGCGGCAGATCTTAGAAAGTCCGTACTCTGGCACTACCCAGCGCATGTATCTGGAGGCTAAGGCGCTGGAGTTGATGGCTATGCAGTTTCATCAGCTAACTGAGCAACCGGACCCGACCCGACCTTCCCTGCGTCTGGCAGACCGGGAACGGCTGCACCAGGCAAGGGATATTTTACGCCAACAGTTTGAACAGCCGCCGTCGCTGCAGGCGCTGGCCCAGCAGGTAGGAATCAATGACTTTAAGCTAAAGCGGGGCTTTCGGCAGCTCTTTGGCACCACGGTATTTGGCTATGTGCAAACCTGTCGAATGGAACATGCACAGCGATTATTACAGGACCGCGAGTTGACAGTTGCGGCCATTGCCCATCGGGTTGGGTATGCCAGTCGCAGTCGGTTTAGTCATGCGTTTAAGCGCTATGTGGGCCTGACACCTTTGGAATACCGGCGTCAGTTTGACCATTAACTTATGGGGCTTAATCTTTTAAAAAGGTAGAAATATCCCAATCGGGCACATAAAAATCCGTTTGCGACACTTGTTGAACTGGTTGGCCCTGTATTCTCAAGCCTATTAAGAATGTTTCTTGATTGGTGTGAGGTGTTTGGATATGGGGTTGTTAAAGCTGCACAAGGGTTATCAGACGGGTTGGATGATCAGGGCGTGGGCTTTGGGGTTGCGATCGCACCTCCTGCTAGCGGGTATAGTCGTAGCTCTAACCGGGTTGCCCACCCAGGCTCGTGAGACCGTTGCTCAACCTGCCACGGCGACCGATGGACTAGCCCAGGCGTCACTGGTCGAGATTACCGATGTGCGGCTATCAGAAACCGAAATGGGTCTGCAGATAGTGCTAGAAACAACCGGGGAGCTGCCTGCGCCTGTAACGTCAACATCGGGTGATGCGCTGATTTTAGAGATACCCAATGCCGTACTAGTGGGCGAAGCGTTTGAGCAATTTGGGCCTGCCGAGGGTATTGCTGTGGTGCAGGTGTCGGCTATGGCTGGGGATCGCGTACAGATAACGATTACTGGGGCAGATGCTGTCCCTACAGCCGATGTTACTGCGGATGCTGTGGGTCTGACCCTCAGTGTGGCCCCTGGGATCGCCCAAGTGGGTGAAGCCGATGAAGCATTGAGAATTGTTGTTACCGGCGAAGAAGATGAGGGCTACAACCCATCCAATGCGTCAACAGCAACCCGAACGGATACGCCAATACGCGATACTCCCTTCTCGATTCAAGTGGTGCCGCAACAGGTATTAGAAGACCGCAATGTCAGAACGCTCACAGAGGCATTGGAAACCGTCAGTGGCGTGGTTGAAGACTTTCGGTATTTCAACGGCACTACGGGTGCTCGAAGAATCAGAGGTTTTCAGACCTTTGACACACTTCGAAATGGGTTTCGTGACAACGCTAACAGTCAACCTCTGGCAATAGTGGAGCAGGTAGAAGTTCTGAAGGGACCTGCCTCAGTGATTACTGGTGCGCTAGAACCCGGTGGAATCATCAACTACGTCACTAAACAGCCTTTAAGTGAGCCGTTTTACGAGCTGGGGGTTGAAGTTGGAAATTATGGTCATTTCCAACCCAGTATCGACCTAACAGGGCCATTAACGGTAGATGAAAGTGTACTCTACCGTTTCATTGCCGATTATGAAAGTCGCGATAGTTATCAAGACTTTGCCAATTCAGAAACAATTGCGATCGCGCCTTCTGTTGCATTTAGATTTGGGGACCGGACAAATCTAAATGTTTACTACGAATACAGTCAGTACTCCGGGGATCCTCCTCAAGGTTATGCTCTGTTATTGGATGATGGCAGTTTGTCTCCTCGAGACTTTTATCCGATCTATCCCGACTTTCTGGAAGTTGAACTTAATACTCAGAGAGTTGGCTACGACTTAAGCCATGAGTTTAACGAGAACTGGCAACTCCGCAATAACTTTTCTTTTTCCTACAGCGAGGACAAGCGACGAGAACTTTTTGTAACCTCACTCACAGACGATCGTTTTCTAAATCTGGCAACCTTTGATGGCGATATCACTGACTATAACTATACTGCAGGTGTAAATGTGGTTGGTGAATTTGACACCGGTTCTATTTCGCATCAGCTTCTGGCTGGCTTTGATTTTGGAAACAATGATAATGATTACGAACAGGCTGGCAATTATGATTCGACCATCATTCCTCCTTTGGATATTTTTGACCCAGATTACGATGCCTTGACGGAAAAACCAGAAGTCTTTCCCGATGGCACATCAGTGAATGATACAAGCTCATATGGTATTTACCTGCAAGATCAAATTGCCTTCAGCGATGACCTCAAACTACTGATTGGCGGGCGCTACGACTGGATAACTCAGGAAAGCGGCTTTATTCTTCCTGGTAGCGACGAAGATGTTCCCTCACAAAGTGATGGAGCCTTCAGCCCTCGGGTTGGTCTCGTCTATCAGCCAAGCGAAACCGTCTCACTTTATACGAGCTACACCCGATCATTTAACCCTACATTTGGACAAAACCCAGATGACGAACCATTCGAGCCTACCCGAGGAACGCAATATGAGGTTGGCATCAAAACTGATTTTCTGGATAGCAGGCTTTCAGCGACGTTAGCTGCTTACGACCTTACAAAGACCAACGTCCTGACTCCCGATTCTGACCCGCTGCTAGCGCAGCGAGGCTTCAGCGAACAAGTTGGGGAGCAACGCAGTCGCGGTGTGGAGCTGGATGTAACCGGCGAGATTTTACCCGGCTGGAATATTATCGTCTCCTACGCCTTGACCGATACGGAAGTCACCGAAGATAACTCCGACCCTAGCAACGAAGGGAATCGCTTTGCAAATGTGCCAGAACATCAGGCCAGTCTTTGGACAACCTATGAAATCCAGGAGGGGGATTTGGAAGGATTGGGATTTGGCTTGGGGTTATTTTATGTGGGTGAGCGGCAAGGGGACTTAGCCAACTCATTCCAAGTCGATGACTATCTCCGGACTGATGCGGCACTGTACTACCGCCGAAATGGTTTTAATGCGGCACTAAACTTCCGTAATCTTTTCGACATCGACTACATCAGCTCAGTCAGTTTTGGGAACCGACTACAAGTCGAACGGGGGGAACCCTTTACAATTGTTGGTTCTGTTAGCTGGGAGCTTTGATTGGTAGTTTAGCTGTTGGAAGAAGCACCCTTTACGATGCGAAAAAAAGTGACTCGGAAAATCATTTTATTTTTCCTATTACTCATAGCTACTGTTGTCTGTACAATAACAGCCTGCGACAGTAGAATGCCGAGGGGTGACCAGGGGACAATTCATTCAACCCCTGGTCAAGCTCCTTCCATGAGCATAGAACAACGCCCAGTTGCGACAAAAACTGTCAACCACATCCTGGGCCAAACCGAAATTCCACTTCACCCCCAGCGCATTGTTGTCCTGGATGCTAATAGGGAGTTTCTCTTGGATGGGGTATTGGCACTAGGAATGAAGCCAATTGGTTTAGCTCGCTGTTCTAGTTGTATAGCTTCAGATCCCTTTAATGACATTTTAGGGGAGGTTCCCTCTGTAGGGACTGAAGAGCAACCCTCTTTAGAGAAGGTTCTCAGCCTTAAACCTGACCTAATATTAGGATATGCGTGGCAAAAATCGTTCTATCCACAACTCTCTAAAATTGCTCCCACAGTAATAGTAGATCCCCATACTGGAGGAAATGATTTCAAAAGAAATTTTAGACAACTCGCTGAAATACTAGGTGAGAGCGACCGAGCTGAGGATATTTTATCTGATTACAATGAGCGAATTCAAAAGTTCCGACAGCAGTTTGAGAACAAACTGAGAGGTAAGACAGTCTCTTTTATTTGGTTCTTTGAATCTAGCTTTCATGTGTATGGACCAGAACTTCTTTCTATAGGTGAGGTTATGAGTGATGCAGGCATACAATTTATTCAGGCTTATAAAGAACTCAAAAATGATGTGCTACGTAACATGAGTATTGAGTCTTTGCTCGATTGGGATGCTGACTTTCTGTTTGTAGCACTTTACTACAAGGATTCTACTGAAGAACTTGAAGCTGTGTTTAAGCAACCCCTTTGGTCAAAATTAGAAGCGGTTC
>JBCDJC010000262.1:0-6645 GCA_038748225.1 Cyanobacteria bacterium P01_H01_bin.26
ACAGATATCAGGCTATATCTGCTCTAATTGCACTGCCAGAATATTGACTGTCTGACCCATGCCCCCCAGCCTCATCCTTAGAAACTGCACCGTTGACGATACCTCCGCAGATATCGCGATCGCAAACTCCACCATCACCGCCATTGCCCCCCGCCTAGACCTCACCGCCCCCACCGAAATCGACGTCGCAGGCAGGCTAGTCAGCCCGCCCTTTGTCGAATCCCACATTCACCTGGACTCCGCCCTGACCGCGGGACAGCCCCGGTATAACCAAAGCGGCACCCTGTTTGAAGGGATCGAGATTTGGCGCGATCGCAAACGCACCCTCACCCTCGACGACGTCAAGCAGCGCGCCACCCAGGCCCTCAAACTGATGGCCAGCCAGGGCACCCTCTTTGTCCGCACCCACGCCGACGTCAGCGAGCCGAGTTTGACCGCGTTGCAGGGGTTGCTCGAAGTCCGCGACGCCGTCAAAGACTGGATCACCGTTCAGGTGGTTGCCTTTCCCCAGGATGGCATCTACGGTGGCCCCAAAAATGACGACCTGATCGAAGAAGCCATCAAACAGGGGGCCGATGCCGTCGGCGGCATTCCCCACTACGAACTCACCCGTGAAGACGGCGTCCGCTCGGTTCATCGTATTTTTGAGCTGGCCCAAACATATAATCGCCTGATCGACATCCACTGCGATGAAATTGACGACGACCATTCCCGCTTTCTCGAAGTTGTTTCTGCCTGTGCCCTGCGCACGGGTCTAAAAGCACAGGTCACCGCCAGCCACACCACCGCCTTTGGCTCCTACAACGACGCCTACGCCCTCAAGCTGATGAGCTTTCTCAAACAGTCTGACATTAACTTTATCGCCAACCCGCTGATCAACATTACCCTCCAGGGCCGCACCGACACCTACCCCAAACGACGCGGTCTCACCCGTGTAAAAGAACTCTGGCAGGCGGGTCTAAACGTCAGTCTCGGCAACGACTGCATTCAAGATCCCTGGTACGGTCTCGGCACCGGTAATATGCTTGATGTAGTATCCATGGCCGTCCATGGGTGTCAGATGACCGGCCTTAAGGAAATCGACGCCTGTTACGACATGGCCACGGTCCACGGTGCCCGTACGCTAAATGTGCAAGACGCCTACGGTATTGCAGTAGGCAAACCCGCTAACCTGATTGTGTTGGACTGCAACAGCAAATATGAAGCCATCCGCCGTCGCCCCATCGTCAGCTACGTCATTTCCCGCGGACAGTTATTAGCAGAGACAACGACCCCTAAGGTCAGGTGGCACCGGCATATGGGCTAACTGGCCAGCGGCTACCCTGATGGAAGCGTTTATCATTGAAGTACCTCATTCTGTGGAGCTGGGTCGATGACAGCAGCCAATAAAGTGCTCTGGACGGTGGATGATCTAGAAAGCCTGCCTGACAGTAGCGATCGCTTTGAAATTATTGACGGAGACCTGCATGTAACCAGAGCACCCCATTGGAAGCATCAGGACGTTGCAGGTGAGGTGTATGCAGAGCTTTTGGCTTGGTCTAAGCAAACCAAACTGGGCAAACCTGTACTCACTCCAGGCGTTATTTTTTCTCCTACCAATGCAGTCATACCTGACCTAATTTGGGTTAGTAACGGGCGACTAGAAACGGCCATGGATGAAGCCGGTCATCTGGTTGGGGCTCCAGAACTTGTGATCGAGGTGCTGTCTAGGGCACAAACGGATAAGGACCGTGACCGCATCTACAAGCTAAAACTTTACTCGGTAGAAGGTGTGCAGGAATATTGGATCTTTGACCGCGAACAGCAGATGGTAGAGGTGTTCCGGCGGGAAAACGGTGTTTTAGTCAAATCGCTGACGCTCTACGCTGACGATAGCTTGATAAGCCCTTTGCTGCCTGGCTTTAGCTGTGGGGTTGGCGCACTGTTTGATTAGTGCGATCCGGCTTACGTTGCGAACCCACCCATTTATAACCTGGCGTGGGTCAATGCCCATGTACCGGGAACAACGCCTTACTAACCATTTGCCATCTTGATCACGGCACGGCTAAGTTATATGGCTTACTATAAAGAAATGTTTTCCCGTAATAGTACTGATTTATTAGTACTATTACCGGTAGGCTCAAACCCGCCATTACCTTGTTTGCCACCATGCCCCAGTCAAAGACCTCTAAACCGGCCAAGACGACCCGCAAAACGAGCAGTAATGGCAGCGCGGCTAGCAATGGCAAGGCGGCAAAGGCCAAGCTTACAGACCTGTCGGACGACCTGATCCGGATTCGCGGTGCCCGGCAGCACAACCTTAAAGATATCGATCTGGATCTGCCTCGCAACCAGATGATTGTCTTTACCGGGGTTTCCGGCTCGGGAAAGTCGTCCCTGGCCTTTGATACGATTTTTGCTGAGGGCCAGCGGCGCTATGTGGAGTCCCTCAGCGCCTATGCCCGGCAGTTTTTGGGCCAGGTGGACAAGCCCGATGTGGACTCCATCGAGGGGCTGAGTCCGGCGATTTCCATCGATCAAAAGTCTACGTCCCACAACCCGCGCTCCACGGTGGGGACAGTGACTGAAATTTACGACTATCTGCGGCTGCTCTTTGGGCGGGCTGGTGAGCCCCACTGCCCCAAGTGCGATCGCTCCATTGCCCCCCAGGCCATCGACCAGATGCTAGACCAGGTCATGGCGCTGCCGGATCGCACCCGGTTTCAGATTTTGGCGCCGGTGGTGCGGGGTAAAAAGGGAACCCATGCCAAACTGCTGTCGGGGCTGGCGGCGGAAGGGTTTGTGCGGGTGCGCATCGATGGCGAGATTCGTGAACTCAGCGACAATATTGAGCTGGCGAAGACTAAAACCCACGACATTGAGGTGGTGGTGGATCGCCTGGTGAAAAAGGACGATATCCAGGAGCGTCTGGCGGATTCCCTGGCGACCTGTCTCAAGCGGGCCGAGGGTATTGCCATTATTGACATCCTCGAAGACCGCAAAAAGGCCGACGTGGTGCCGCTCAAAGCCAAGAGTGGGGGCAAGGGCGATGTGCCGATGGCAGCTGAGATGGAAGGGAAGTACGGTGATGAACTACCTTCAGAGCTGGTATTTTCTGAGAACTTTGCCTGCCCGGAACACGGCGCGGTAATGGATGAACTCTCACCCCGGCTGTTTTCGTTTAACTCGCCCTACGGTGCCTGCCCCGACTGTCACGGGTTGGGGAGCCATCGGCGGTTTGCGGCGGACCTGGTGGTGCCGGATCCGAGCCTGCCGGTGTACGCTGCGATCGCACCCTGGTCCGACAAGGACAACACCTATTATTTCTCGCTACTCTACAGCGTTGGCCAAGCTTACGGGTTTGAAATTCAGACCCCCTGGGCTAACCTGACGGAGAAACAACAGCATGTCATCCTCCACGGCTCACCCGAAAAAATCTACATTGAAACTGACTCCCGCTACCGCGACAAAAAAGGCTACCACCGTAAATATGAAGGGGTGCTACCGATTCTCGACCGTCAGTATCGCGAGAGCACATCGGATCTCTACAAGCAAAAGCTCGACAAGTATCTGATCGATCAGGTGTGTGAAACCTGCAATGGTGCCAGACTCCGGCCCGAGTCCCTGGCGGTCAGAATGGGGCCGTACAACATTCTTGACTTCACCAGTGTTTCCATCCGTGACTGTCTGTACAACATTGAAGATCTCATGGGTGAGAACGGCGGCACTCCCCTCCTCAGTAAGAAACAGCTCGCCATTGGTGAACTGGTACTCAAAGAAATTAAGGCCCGCCTAACATTTCTACTGGATGTGGGGCTGGACTATCTCACCCTGGACCGTACCGCCATGACCCTTTCAGGTGGGGAAGCCCAGCGTATTCGCCTGGCCACTCAAATTGGTGCGGGGCTTACGGGGGTGCTGTACGTTCTAGATGAACCCAGTATTGGCCTACACCAGCGAGACAATGAACGGTTGCTAAAAACCCTCAATCGTCTACGCAGCTTAGGCAATACCCTCATTGTGGTAGAACACGATGAAGATACCATTCGTGCCGCTGACCACATTGTGGATATTGGGCCAAAGGCCGGTGTTCATGGCGGTGACATTGTGGTTCAAGGCGATATGAAGGCTTTACTAAAGAGTAAAGCTTCCCTTACCGGAGCCTATCTGTCGGGGCGAGAAGGGATTGACACACCGGCGGAGCGTCGACCCGGCAACAACCGTAAGTTGCTCATTCGCAATGCCCACCGCAACAACTTAAGAAATATCGATGTTGATATTCCCCTGGGTAAGTTTGTCTGCATTACCGGCGTCTCCGGCTCCGGCAAATCCACCCTGATCAACGAGCTGCTATACCCGGCCCTGCAACACAACTTTGGCAGCAAAATTCCTGAACCCAACGAGATGGAGCCGATCAAGGGTCTCAAGGCTCTGGACAAAGCCATCGTGATCGACCAGTCGCCCATTGGTCGTACGCCCCGCTCCAACCCGGCCACGTACACCGGCGTATTTGATGTGATTCGCGATTTGTTTGCTGAGACCATCGAAGCCAAAGCCCGGGGCTACAAGCGGGGACAGTTTTCCTTTAACGTTAAGGGCGGTCGCTGTGAAGCCTGCGGCGGTCAGGGGGTGAACGTTATTGCTATGAACTTTCTCCCCGATGTGTATGTCCAGTGCGAAGTGTGCAAAGGTGCCCGCTACAACCGCGAGACGCTGCAGGTAAAGTATAAGGGCAAGACGATTTCGGACGTGCTCAACATGACCGCCGAAGAAGCCCTGCACTTTTTTGAGAACATTCACAAGGCTGCGACGAGACTCCAGACCATGGTAGACGTGGGGCTAGGCTATATTCGCCTGGGGCAAACGGCCCCTACGCTCTCCGGTGGTGAAGCCCAGCGCATGAAACTAGCCTCTGAGCTGGCACGTCGCTCAACGGGAAAGACCATGTACCTGATTGATGAACCGACGACGGGGCTATCGTTTTACGATGTTCACAAGCTGCTGGATGTGGTACAACGCCTGGTGGACAAGGGTAATTCGGTGGTGATGATCGAGCACAACCTGGATGTAATTCGCTGCTGTGATTGGATTATTGACCTGGGGCCTGAGGGGGGCGATCGCGGTGGCCAGATTATTGCCGAGGGCACACCGGAAGAGGTGGCCCAGGTGGAGGGGTCCTACACCGGACATTATCTAAAGCATGTGTTAGAGCAACATCCTCCCCGTAACCGTTAATAATTCATAGCGATTCGCTGAAATCAGGCTGAGTCCTCTATACACTGGCGGATAGTACCCTTTGTCGCAAGGTGCAGTGGTGTGATAGATATTCGTCAGTTTTTTCAGATGACTAATCCGAGCCGCACGCTGGATTTGAGTAAGCCGGACGATCAGACGCTCTACATCGATTTTTCAGCGGTGCGCGGTGAAGACATCATTGATGAACTGAAAAGTCAGATTACGTTCTTTTCGCCGGATGAGCCCACATGCACCTTGTTTACCGGGCATATCGGCTGTGGAAAATCGACTGAGCTGCTAAGGCTTAAATCTGACCTGGAGGCTGACGGCTTTTATGTGGTCTACTTTGAGTCCAGTGAAGATCTGGAAATGGCGGATGTGGATATTGGCGATGTGCTGCTGGCCATTGCCAAACGGGTGAGCAATAGCCTGGAGCAGCTGAACCTGAGCAACGCCACGGGCCTGAAGCGACTTTTACAGGGAGCCGCCAAGATCTTAATGACCGAAGTGGAGGTCAAGGCGGAGGCTGAACTATTTGGCATGGGGGTGGCCGGTAGCACTGATGGGGAGATGTCGCTATCCGCCGGGATTGGCAAAATTACCGCGCGGGCCAAAAACGACGCCACCCTGCGGGATCGGCTAAATCAGTTTCTCGGCCCCCAAAAAAATCAGCTGCTCGATGCCATTAACACTGAGCTAATCGAGCCCGCCATTGAGCAGCTGAAAGCCCAAGGAAAACAAGGATTGGTGGTGATTGTCGATAACCTGGACCGGGTGGACAGTCGGCAGAGAGCCTTTGGTCGCCCCCAGCAGGAATATTTATTTATCGATCAGCACGAATGTTTGCTCAAGCTGGCCTGCCATAAGGTGTATACGCTACCGCTAGCGCTGAAGTTTTCCAGTGAGTATGGGCTGCTCACCCAGCGGTTTCCCCAGGAACCCAAGGTGTTGCCCATGGTGCCCGTGCAGCTGCAGGACGGGCAGCGCTGTGAAGCGGGGCTGGAGCTGCTGCGACAGATGATTTTGGTGCGGGCCTTGCCCGATGCCAGTGATGCGGAGCGGCAAGCGGCAATCTCACAACTATTCAATCAACCCGAAGCCCTAGAACGCCTATGTCTGGTCAGCGGTGGCCACGTGCGCGATCTGCTGAGGTTGCTCAATGACTGGATTATGAAATGTCGTCAGCTGCCCCTCACACTGGAAAAGCTCGAAGCCGTGATTCGGTCGCGGCGCAATGAAATGACAATGCACATTGACGATGAAGAATGGGAGCTGCTGCGCCAGGTGCGGATTCGGAAAAAAGTAAGCGGCGACCGGGACTATCAAACCTTGATTCGCAGCCGACTGGTGTTTGAATATCGCAATCGGGGGGAGTCCTGGTTTGATGTGAATCCGATTTTATTGGAGGCACCGGAACTGGGGGAGTGAGCC
>JBCDJC010000263.1:0-6609 GCA_038748225.1 Cyanobacteria bacterium P01_H01_bin.26
CTGAGTCCCAAACGTATGACGCAGCTGGTGAGGATGAATCTGTGTATCCAGTTCCGCTAACTCGGCCAACTCCTTGATGCAGTTGTACACACCCTTGTAGCCCATCCGCTGACCGCGATTCCGGTTAGAAAGGCTAATAAACAAAGGCGCATCAGCACTTGTATCAAGCCCCTCACTTAGACACCATCCCAGGTAGCTATCCAATGCTCCGCAGGCCTGAGCCGATAGCGGCACAATGCCATCACTGCCCCATTTAGCCCCTTGAATGGTGATGGATTGATTTCCATAGTCACCCACATTACGCGCAGCTACTTCATTCGCTCGCAACCCATGCTTGAGTAGTTCAAATATGGCTCGATCACGGTTGTACCGTTCACCCCGAAACGGCAGCACCTCTTCCAACGTTTGGATGATGGATACCTCTAAATCCTTCACTTGACTTGGTGCATCCGTCACTTTCTCAAGGCTCAAGGTCGGGTTGTACTGAATCAGTCGTTTGGCCGTAAGCCACCTAAAGAAACTCTGAATAGACGCCAGCGCCTGGTTGATACTAGCTGGGGATAGTGTTTCGTCTAATGAATTGGCCTTAGGTGTGGTTTTTAGATGAGTCTTATAGCGAGTTAAATCCTGCTCTGTAACCTCTGGCCATCCCTTTCCCGCTAGCCACCGCTGAAATTGACGCAGCTGCCGAGTGTAAGTTTTCTTTGTACTGGGTCTTAACTCCCGATCTTCAAGAAACCGATCCACCCAATCGTGCTCACGAGTTACCTGAGGGGCTACAGGCTTTTTATGCCTGCCATCTTGGAACTCAATAAATGTGGGTTGTGGATCGCATTTAGTCATGGGGTGCTGCAATAATGGTACAAGGGTATCAAAGATTTTCCTGATAATCCTGCGGCTGAACAGAGTTTTCGGAACGTGGATTTTGCAGGATCGAGAGCGCCTCTTCCAATGCCTTGGCCGCCGTCATCAGCTGTGTCCGAGTTTTGACCAACTGATTGCGTCGCTCAATTCCCGCCTGTGCTTCCCGATGGCGTGGCTCGCCCGTTTTACCCAAATGGATGTGCCGCACCAATCGTTGCTGTGCCTGGGGATGAAACATTTCCCTATGTGCCGCCAGTTTGTTGTACCAATACGTACCGTAAGGTCGCTTAACAGCATAGGCATGCACTTCCGTTCCCTCAGGAGCAATATACTGTCTGCTGTCCGGTTCTAACTGAGCTAACTGTATTTCTAACTTAGCCGTGGCATCCTGGAGCTTTTCCATCAGCGAGGCAATTCCCAGCGAATCCAGGTCTTGAGGGTTGCCCCGCTGTCCTAACATTAGTGTGGCTGCCGAGCTAGCCGACATTGATATCGAGTGCTGAGTCTCTGCTTCATGATTTACCTGCAGATTAACTGTTGCACCCTCTACATCTGATTTCGCAAGTTCTGAACAAGCCGCTAAATTAGGACACTGAGCCGCCAATAACCCCGGTATTTGAGTAATTGCCTCACAGGAAAAACTAAACGGACAGTATTTTCGACTCATCGATATGTTCTAGCTGCCTGCTAAAATTATTTAGCTAGAACTAAGTTTGAAATATAGGTGCCCATGGTGAGCATCTATATTAATGAATCGTTACCGATATCGTTGGTTTCATTGGTTAGGACAAACCTTATCCATTGGGGCGTTAAGGTACAAAGCCAATGTGACACACCAACGTCCTAAGGCGTCAGGACGTTGGCTATATCTAGAGCGTTATGCATCTTTGACCCGTTCTTTGAATGCCTTCCCAGCAGAAAATGCAGGAACAGTCGTCGCTGGAATTTTAATCACTTCACCCGTTTTAGGATTACGCCCATCTCGGGCCTTACGGCCCCGTGGTTCAAAACTACCAAAGCCGATCAGAGTTACCTTTTCCCCTTCCGAAACGGTCTCCATCACCGTATCAATCGTGGCTGATACCACGTTATCGATCACATTTTTAGGTAGTTCGGTAGAAGATGCGATCGCATCAATCAATTCACCTTTGTTCATAGTAGGCAAGCTTAAAGCAGTTCAAGTCGTTGTAAGACAGCTCATATTAGACCATAGAGGCCACTTATTGTAGAGCGATCTAGAAATGTGTCTTTTCAAACGGATTTCATAAAATTCTAAGTAGAAAACATATCCAAGTTTTTCATGCAGGCTCCTGCCTCAATATGTTCTGTATTCAGAAAATGCCTTACTCACTCTTTTCTGCCTTGTGTTGCTCTATATATTTCCGCATATAGGCAACCAGCACATCTTTCATATTTTCATCCCTGTTAGCACAAATGGATTTGAACTCACTGCGCAAGTTTCGAGGAATTCGTAGCTTCAGCTCTACGCTTTATTCCTTAGTCAGTGGGAAGAAAGCAGACAGAGAACATGGTAAATCCGGCTAGTTGTATATGTTCTGAAAGGTCGCTTATCATCCAGGTGAAGTTGGGCGACCTCTGCAGGTAGCCGTAAAATAAGCTATGAAAATGCAACATGCATTCTACTGTTATTGCACAACTAGAGCAGTTGATTGCCCAGATTCAATCCTCTGGTCCGGTTGCTGATGCGGATGCGCGGCTGGATGTTTCGACCCATTTAAAGTCAGGCTATAAGTATGCTCGTCTGCGTAACGGCCGTGAGCTGAGCGCCTGTGGTCGAGTTGGCAGTAAGAAATACCTGGAGGTGCTCAGCTCGCTTCAGCGCCGAGACAAAATCTCTCAGCGGATGCGGGCGATCTCATCGCTGAAACAAGCTGATGAGATTCCGGTCGCGGTTCTGGAGGTCGGGGAAGTGGATGCGGTCTCGAGGGCAGACAATGCGCTCATCCCTGCGAGCAGCGTCATCGTATCCGCTGCCAAGCCAAAGCCAGCTGCAGCTGCCCAAACGGAAAGGAAGACCAAGCGCCGCCAGCAGCTCTGCACCCACGTTAAAACTAAGCAAGGTTCAGTGGTTCATGCGGTTTTAGGCAAAGACAAAATTGGTGAGTGGCGTACTGCTGCGCTGTGTGGCGCAACGCCGCCCCAGCGAGATCGCATGGGCTGGGAGTTCCCCACCCATGACGACGGTTTGACCTGCGCCAAGTGCTATCGCAAGCTGCCTGCTAACGGTAAGCGCCATTTTCCAGTCTTTTGATATCAAAACTGGTATGGCAGATGCCGATACCGTTAGTCATGGATGAAGATGGTATCGGCTGGTCAGAATGGGCGGTGGTGGTGGGTTATCAGGTGCGGGTGCGGTGTGTGTGTCAGCGGGGCCTGGTCGATTTGCGGTGTCGGTGCCAGTGGTGGTGCCCGAGGGGCAGGTGGTGCTACGCGGTGGTCAGCTTGGGGGGCGCGTGAGGGTGGTGCGTTAGTGGGTTGGGGCTTCGGCCCCTTGTTTGGCAATAAAAAGTCTCTACCAAATTGGCAGAGACTGAGAGTAGGTGCAGTAGGTAGATAAGAGAGCTCGTGCCTGAGTAGGAGCGTCTAGGGCCTTAAACGTCATACAGGCGAGATTCGCGGGCGTGGGGATTCTCAGCACAGTAGCGGACAAAGGCGGCTGCAGGGGTGACTCGCCGCTGACGAGCCTGAGCTGTTTGTAGTTCTTCAACAGTCTCCCAGGCAATGGCAGCATCAATGCTCCTGGGGCATGCATCTCAGTGAGGCGACGGGCATGTTCTAGGGCAGCCTTCAGTCGGGTTTCAAACGTTGATTCAGCAGATGGCTTCTCTAACGACGTAGAGAGGGAAAGAGTAGTCGCAGCCGCAATAGTGGTGTAAGCCATGGTGAGAAAAGCATTTGATGTGAACTGTTCATGGTTTAAGTATAAGCTGTGAAAATAGGAAGACGAAAATACATAAATTAAATCTATGATTAATCGGCTTTTTTTACCTGTTAGCTGAGGGGATAAGTAGCACCGGCGCAAAAGTCAGCTGTGGTTGATGATTCTCCACCTTCAACCCACAAAAAAGCCCCTGCCGTATCGGCAGAGGCTCTATGTGGTATGTGTAGGGAGAGTTAGAAGAGAGAAGGGTGCCTCATGAAAGATAATGAAGCTTCACAGATGTACGGAGACGCACCAGGCACCCAAACTTGGTTAGCCTAAGCGCGCCCCGCGCTGTCAGCGGACGATGGACTTGGTACGAGCATCGAGCGCATCGAGGCGGGCTTCTTGGATGTTGTCAACAGCCTTAGTCTGGTTGTTGAGGTGCTCAATCCGTAGCTTATGAACACTGTTTTTGGTGCGAGCATCTAGGGCGTTTAGGCGCTCAGCCTGGATGTTATCGACGGCTTTAGTGCGAGCGTCTAAGGCCTCTAGCCGAGTGGCTTGGATATCTTCGATGGCCTTGGTTTGATTGTTGAGGTGCTCGATGCGCAGTTTGTGGACGGAATTCTTAGTGCGGCTGTCGAGTTCTTCGAGGCGAGCGGATTGGATGTTAAAGCTAGCGGGCTCAGCGGCGGCGGCGATGGGGGCAACGGCAGCGGAAGCAACGAGGACAGTTAAAGCGGAAAGAAGTGTGCGTTTCATGGTTAAAGCTCCTTGGTGAATCAGTGAAGTGTGTTTGCTTCATTGATTACAAGAATGCAGGAGCTAGCTGAACGTCATCTGACCGGCAACTGAGGGTTGCTTAAGGGGTTTCTGAGATTGGCTGAGGAAGTTGGGTGATGGGGGTCACAAGGGTGGGAGGGGTGTTTGGGTTAGCTAGGCGAATCACCTCGTGATTAACTGTTAAGCAGGATAGGAACTCTTACTCGACCGTATGACCTTTTGCAGTAATTGCTTCCCGCACAGCACTTTCAGAGGCGCTGGTTTCAGTAGATACCTCCTTCGTCTCAACATTGACGTTGACCGTTGCACCGGAGTCCAGCGCGGTGATCGCCTCGGTTATAGTGTCAGCACAACCATCACAGACGATGGAAGGAATTTTGAGTTGCATAGTCATAGGGATAGGGTGTCCTCTGGGAGTTTGGTATTACAAAGGATTAACGGTGCATTATCTGCGATAACTCCGTAAGGTGTAACGGTGGGTAGAGCGCAGCTTTAAAGTACAACAGCACCCAGAACAACCAACTGAGGGACTCTTCTACGTTAAACAAGACTGCTCAGAGTTGTTGTATATCAGGCAAACCTATTATAAACAGGGCTCTCTAGTGCAAGTAAGAAGAAATATCAGTGATATGTTTGGGTGCTGTCTTTGAACTGTTGGATGATTCTATCGAAATATCTATCGTTAGACCTCCTTGTGATGTGGCTATGAGCTTTTCAACTCATGTGCATAGCATATTCCCGTAGTGCTTAAAAATCTCTTCTCTGATACAAACGGTAACGTTGTTATTTGTCTCTGTTATCCTTGCCTATCAGTGAGATACCTCTATGGCGTGTTGTGGCTAATATCACCGCGAGCGGCAACGCTATCCGTTTAGAATCGAACCGTTCAATCGTAGGGTAAGCCCTGATGCGCCGACCGAAACAGCTAATTGCTAGTCAAGTAGTCGCCTCGTTGCCGAAATCGCGGCCAGCGACAGGCAAGCTGAAGTATTTTCGGCCCTTGCCGTACCACGTAGCACTGAGACAGGCGGCGCGGTTTGAGGCATGGGTGCAGGACGTAGGCGATGTGGGCAGTCCGGCAGAGGCGATGGATAGTAGTGATTTTGATCCGAGGTTGATGGAATGGTAGAGGGAGGGGCGACATATTTTTCAGGCTTTGCTACTCTGCCGTCAAATGTCGAGGCACGATTGATGCCTGAAGCCAAGCCTCAGTATCTGAACGCTAACGGCAGTGCCGATGCTTTGGTTATCTGTGTTCATGGCTTTACTGGAACTCCCTATGAAGTGGCTCCGGCGATGCGTGCGATTTCTAATATGAGCCTACCAGCCGTTTCTCCCTTGTTGCCGGGCCATGGGTATCGAGACCGTGATGAGCAGGAGCGAGAATTTGCACGTATCACAAAAGAGAGAATGCTCGCTGCCGCTCGGCAAGAAATTGCTCGGGCAAGAGAGCAGTATTCTCGTGTTGGGATGTTTGGATTTTCCATGGGCGGTGCGATCGCACTGACGATGGCGGCTGAAGGCTTACTAGACGCCTGTGCCGTGGCCGCTCCAGCGCTGCGCCTATCGCGCAAAGCGGAACTCTTGATTCCGCTATTAAGTTGGGCTAGCTTTACGCTAGAAGCGCCTCCCCAGGAACCGTTTTATTTGCCTGTCTATGAGTTTCATCATTCCTGGGCGCTGAGAGCCCTTTGGCAGTTGGGTCGCCATGCCCGTTATCAGTTACCACAGGTGCAATGTCCGGTATTAGGCGTACACTCCCACAATGATTTAACTGTGCCGCCTATTGTCTTGGGATTGATGGAAAAATATATTCCAGCTCAGCTCGAAATAGCTTGGTTTGACGATTCTGGGCACTCGATGCTGCTAGATGTGAGTGGTTCCAGCGTGGCGTTGACAGTCGCCGAATTTTTTCGAGATCAGTTTCTGAGTTAACGGCTAGATGAGGGGTCTGCAGACCCTTTTGAAAAGATAATACGGTGGATGAGCCGCATTTGCTGGCGGCACGGTTGGGGCTGTGGTTTATTGCGGTGCGGGATATGGTGGTGCCGTTTTAGGTGTGTGACGTTGAGATCGCA